>NZ_CP047984.1:2435000-2751356 GCF_009931655.1 Pontibacter russatus
GAGCGGGCCGCAAAGGCAGCAAAACCTCCCCGGTTTCCAACAGGCAGCGGAAAAATTTATCCTCCCCCTTCACCTCAACCGCCCCCTGCCGGAACGGGATGCAAAGGTAAAGAGATCCACACAATTTCCAAACAACACTCCCGGTAAAAACACGGTAATTAGGGCCGCCCGGCCCAAGCCCCTGGAACAGAGGACGATTCTTTTCAGTCCCTTGGGCAAGGTGCGCCCGAAGAGAACATCAGGCTCCGGACGCGAAGTTCCAAAGATCAGAGAATTTGATGTAAGTGGCCTGCTCTGACTGAGGAATCTCTGATCAATGTGGCTAAGTTATTTCGGAGCGCACGCTTTAATCAATCCATATATGACCCAAAGCTCTCTGTTATATTAAGCATCACCTTGTTTACTTCTTATTCCACATTGCAGGAATGGGAACAGTTGTTGAAAGCCATTGTAGATTCTATTACCGATACTTCTTCTTGTCTCGGGAGGAAGTCTATCTACATTAGTTCAGATTAGAAATTTCACAGCTCCTGCTGTAAACAAAAGACACGCTTATTATATGCTTATTATATAGAGTGCCTTTCACTTCCAGCTTATGACTTAGTGCGCATCCTGCACGCCTATATATAAGAGCACATCTTAGAGAAGGGGGATGGTTCCTCCATTAGCCTAAACCTTTTCAGTTTCTACACCTCATTTATATATAAGAAGCTCCTCTTGCGGATTAATGGCAACGGGATGATTCCTGCATTTACCTTAAAAACACACAGGCAAACTTTATCCCTTTCATCAACTGTCACCTATCTATAACCCATGTATATTCACTTTATCTCCCGCTATTTTTCACCCGCCACGCTGTCTGCATAGTCCTGCAGATAGCTGTAGCGCGGCGTCAGCTTGCCAGCCTTTGCGATGGTGCCGCGCTCCAGCACACCCTCGGCGTCTCCGTTGAAGAGATGCGGGAACACGTGGTCGATCAACTGGCGCGCGAAATCGCGGGAGGCATTGCGTGGCAGCTCGCACGGCAGGTTGTCCACCGCCGTCACGGTTATGTTTTCCGGGCGGCTGTAAGCGGGCTCCCTCTCCCCTGTCTCCGGATTATAATCAAAGGCGGGCTCCGGTATGGTGGTAGCGCAGGTAGTTAAGGGAATGGAGCCGTTGATGTCGCAGGTAATGTCGGCGATGGTGTTGATCTTAAAATCCGGCTGGCGTGTCTCTTCCTCAGTGAAGAGCCTGGGCGCGCGCGGGTCCCAGAAGGCGCAGGCCAGCAGCAGGTCGGTGACGCGGGTGAACTTGCGGAACGTGCTCCTGTATAAGTGCGGGTTGGCGTAGAAATCCGGCGAGTCCCACACCTCCACGTCGGGGCGGGAGTTGTAGTCGCCGGAGCGCAGCTGGGCATATACCGGCTCCGCGAACTGCTTGTACAGGTAGTCGAACACGCTCACCTTCCGGATTCCCATCTTGTCCAGCACCTCCATGGCCCCGCCCGCCACGCGCCCGCCGCCAGTCACGGCAATCTTGATGGGCGGCAGCTTCACTTTAAAGTATTCTTCCTGCATGTCCTCCATCTCGTGGCACAAATAGGCAGGCTTCAGGTCATACAGCCCCCACTTTTTGCCATAGGTCAGGATGCCGTTGTAGGCGCCCACAATACCCGCGTAGCGCCCGAAGGCCACCAGCCGCTGCCCCTGCCGGTTGGTCAGGGTCTCGTAGTCGATCAGGGTGATGTGCCTGTCCAGGATGGCACGGAGCAGTTTGGCGTTGTGCGGCTGCTTTTTGATGGTGTGGGAGAAGAAGAAGTAGGTTTTGCCGGGGATAAGCTGCGCAATCGGCACCTCCTTCACACCCAGCAACACATCGCATTGGCTCATATCCTGCTGCACGGGTATGCCCAGTTCGGCAAACTCTGCGTCAGAGAAGCAGCAGATGTCGCTGGGCTGCTTCCATATCTCCAGCCCCGGGAACTCCTGCAGCGCCTCCACGCATTTCTTGGGCGTGAGGGGCACGCGCCTGTCGACTGGGATTTTCCCCTCCTTGATGATGCCAACCCTGATCCTGCTCATAAGCCGTGTTGAATTGTTGCGCCTGTCTCTTTGTTACGTTGGAAAGCAAAAAGGGCTTTTGCCTGTTATAGTCTCAAAGCCGCTTCAAGTATATATAAAGGCTCCATTACACTGCGGGCGAAAGCCCTAAGTATTTCGTTTTGATGCCTTAATATAATAAACAATTACTAGTACTTTTGTAGAAAATAGGAGGCTGGCGAAGGCCGTTGCCTCTGCCAGGTGCAGCCCATAATTCCCAACCCATATACTCCCGTTATGATTTTTAAAACCAAGCCTGCCGACGTGTTCAAGGAGCGCCACAACGGCCCTGACAAAAAGCAGATGCAGGACATGCTGAAGACCATTGGGGCCAGTTCGCTGGACCAACTGGTTGAGGAGACCGTGCCGGCCGCCATTCGGCTGAAGAGGCCACTGAACCTGCCGCCAGCGCTCTCCGAGAAGGATTTCCTGAACAAATTCAGCCAGATCGCCCGGCAGAACAAAGTATACAAATCCTATATAGGCCTCGGCTACAACGACACGGTTGTGCCCCCGGTCATCCTCCGCAACATCATGGAGAACCCCGGTTGGTATACGGCCTACACCCCCTACCAGGCCGAGATTGCACAGGGCCGCCTGGAGGCGCTCATCAACTACCAGACCATGGTGATGGACCTGACGGGCATGGAGATAGCCAACGCCTCTTTGCTGGACGAGGCCACTGCCGCCGCCGAGGCGATGGGCATGTTCTTCGCGCAGCGCAAAGGCTCCCGCAAAAACGCCACCCGCTTCTTCGTATCGGATCAGGTGCTGCCGCAAACAACAGACGTACTGTTGTCCAGGGCCACGCCGCTTGGCATTGAACTGGTATCCGGCGACCACCGCGAGGCGAACCTGGGGGACGAGACGCTATTTGGTGCGCTGCTGCAATACCCGGCTGCCGACGGCGCCATATATGATTATACGGATTTCATCAGCAGCGCGCACGCCCAGGACATGCTGGTGGCCGTGGCCGCCGATATCCTGTCGCTTACCCTATTAACCCCTCCGGGCGAGATGGGCGCTGATGCCGTGGTGGGAACGACGCAGCGCTTTGGCGTGCCCATGGGCTTTGGCGGGCCGCACGCCGGATATTTTGCCACAAAGGATGCCTTCAAGCGCGTGATTCCGGGACGTATCATTGGCATATCCGTGGATGCCGCCGGCGACAGAGCCTACCGCATGGCCCTGCAGACGCGCGAGCAGCACATCCGCCGCGAGAAAGCCACCTCCAACATCTGCACCGCACAGGTACTGCTGGCCGTGATGGCGGGCATGTACGCCGTGTACCACGGACCCCGCCGCCTGAAGTACATCGGCCTGAACACGCACGCCCTGGCGCAGCAACTGGAGAAAGGCCTGCGGGCGCTGGGTTTTGAGCAGCAGAACGGGCAGTATTTCGATACGCTGAAAATAGAGGCAGAGAGCCCCGGCCTGCAGCAGGCCATCCGGACAGAGGCCGAGGCGGCTGGCATCAACTTCCGCTACTTCGGGGATGCCAGCATCGGCATCTCACTCAATCAGAACACCGAGTTGCAGGACGTGAAGGATATACTGGCTGTGTTCGCGAAAGTGGCCGGCAAGCCGGCGGAGGTGTTGGATATAAATGCACTGCCGGAGGAAACGCACATTACCTGGGCCGACAGCCTGATCCGGAAGAGCCCATACCTGACGCACGAGGTGTTCAACAAGCACCATTCGGAGCATGAGATGCTGCGCTATATGAAGCACCTCGAGAACAAGGACATTTCACTGGTGCACTCCATGATTCCGCTGGGCTCCTGCACCATGAAACTGAACGCCACCGCCGAGATGATCCCCATCACCTGGCCTGAGATCGGACAGTTGCATCCCTTCGCCCCGGCCGACCAGACGAAAGGCTACCAGCAGATATTCGCAGATCTGGGGGCCTGGCTGTGCGAGATCACCCGCTTTGCCGCTGTTTCGTTGCAGCCGAACTCCGGCGCACAGGGAGAGTACGCCGGCCTGATGGTGATCCGCGCCTACCACGAGTCGCGCGGCGACCAGCACCGCAACGTGGCCCTGATCCCATCATCCGCGCACGGCACCAACCCCGCCTCTGCGGTGATGGCTGGCATGAAGGTGGTGATTGTGAAGTGCGATGAGAAAGGCAACATTGACGTGGCCGACCTGCGCGCAAAAGCAGAGCAATTTAAGAATGAGTTGTCGTGCCTGATGGTGACGTACCCGTCCACGCACGGCGTATATGAGGAGAGCATCATCGAGATCTGCCAAGCCATCCACGAGAACGGGGGCCGGGTATATATGGACGGCGCCAACATGAACGCCCAGGTGGGCCTTACCTCCCCCGCCCATATAGGGGCTGATGTTTGTCACCTTAATTTGCATAAGACCTTCTGCATCCCGCACGGCGGCGGCGGTCCCGGCATGGGCCCCATCGGGGTGGTGAAAGACCTGGCGCCGTTCCTGCCCGGCCACGCGGTGGCGAACATTGGGGATGAGAAAGCGATCAACGCCGTGTCCGCAGCGCCCTGGGGTTCTGCCTCCATCCTCCCGATTTCTTATGCCTATATTGCCATGATGGGGGGCGAAGGCCTGACAGAGGCAACCAAAGTGGCCATCCTGAACGCGAACTACATCAAGGCGCGCCTGCAGCAGCACTACCCGGTATTATATGTCGGCAAGAACGGCCGTTGCGCGCACGAGATGATCCTGGACTGCCGGGGCTTCAAGAAAGCGGGCGTGGAGGTGGAGGACATCGCCAAGCGCCTGATGGACTATGGCTTCCATGCGCCGACGGTGTCGTTCCCGGTGGCGGGCACGCTGATGGTGGAGCCGACGGAGTCGGAGGCGCAGGAAGAACTGGACCGGTTCTGCGACGTGATGATCTCGATACGGGAAGAGATCCGTGAGATTGAGGAGGGCAAAGCCGACCAGAAAAACAACGTGCTGAAGCATGCGCCGCACACGCTGAAAGCGGTGATGGCAGAAAACTGGGAGCGCCCATATACCCGCGAGAAAGCCGTGTTCCCGATGCCGTACCTGCGCGACAACAAGGTATGGCCCACCGTCAGCCGCATCGACAGCGCTTACGGCGACCGCAACCTGATCTGCTCTTGCGCGCCGGTGGAGGCCTACAACGAGGATGTCAGCCAAATGGCAGCCATATAGGGTATATAGGCACTGCTCCTGACCTCCTGCAAAGGATAGCTACACAGGGTGCAAAACCTTTAGTTTGACGGCCTCCGGAAATCTATTCCGGAGGCCGTCTTTTTTGGCTTGCGGACCGACTTAATGTGGCGAGCAAGGGCAGTTACTAATAACCTAAGTTGCTATTTACTCTCGTCGTTGAGATATGACCTATCCCTCCGAGGGAGGGATCTGCTCAGAAATGGGGGCATTGTTCCCCTCTTGGGAGGGGCAGGTTTCGCGTTATCAGAATTTGGGCAAGTTATATTTAGCAACTTGAGTTAATATATTGGCATATAGGCGTTGGGGATGCCTCTGCGGCGCACCCTGGCATGTTGGCCACACCTTCCAGATACCCTCTCAGAAACCTCATTTATATAACAATCACAACAATACTTGCCGATACTGCCCTTTATGGCCGAGCCATACATGTAAATTATTGCATATCATCAGAATTATCTTTAACTCATATACGCCTCCTGCACGAAAGTTCCCCCTCCTTTTAAAATTCATAAAAGCAATTTTCTCCCTGGCTACAGGCAATCTTATTCTTAAAGCATCACAAGGCTTACTTTCAATCCTTAAAATTGTGCCCATTTAATTTAAACTGCGTCCTTACGCAGGAACGCAGGAGCTAAGTCCTATTGGTATAGTTATATATAATCACGCCCATCTAATAATAAAAACCAAATGGTATTGATTTATTTAATTTTTAAGCTTCAAAATAAATTTTAACAGAAAGTATATATATATTTAAATCCTTAAAGATGAATACTTAAAAGGCTATCTCTCCCGCGCGGTGGCATCACCATAACTGGAAAGGCCTTTAGTGAAAACGAGTTCAAGAATATCATCAAGCACAAACATCACTTTTAGTGTATGGCAACAACCTCTACCCGCCCTTTTTCCCTTCTTTTCTCCATCACCCTGTTTTGGTTTCTCCAGTTAGCGAACACTCATTTCCTATATGCGCAGGCAAATAGCGCCACCCCCTCGTTTAATGTCGATTTAACCGGGGCACCAAACGGCATCTGGGAATCCGGGAGTATTACCAGAAACGGACAGCTTTGCGGCATCGTTAGCAATGACAACTGTGTGCAGTTTATCATAACACTGGACAAAAACGCCGCAGGGCTGGAGTTCGAGATTGTGGACGGGCCCGTGCCTTCGGGCTCTATGGGATACCAGATAAACTGCGGCCCTCAGATACCGGTGGGGCAGCCCATCTGCGTGGACGGTACCGGGCCGCACGTGCTCTCGCTCTGTATGCCCGGCAATGCCAAAGGCAAATTCGTTATAAAGTCGATCGCAGCCTTCGAGCCGCAGACAGATGTTTCTGTTACAGCAGGCTGCAGCGCCGTGCTCCGGGCGCCTATCGCCTTCGAGCAGGCTTCCATTACCTGGACAGACCTGACCGGCGGCGGCAAGTACATGAGTTACCTGAGTTTCCCGAATGGCAACGCAAACCCTGTCGTTACCTCCGACGCCAACCCGCCCGCGTATGTAGATTACCAGGTCTGTGGCAGATCGGTGGCTTCTCCCTGCTCTACGCTGCCTTACTGCGATGTGGTGCGGGTTTACTTTTACCCGCCGCCCGTGGTGACGATAGGTCCCAACCCGGCCATTATCTGCCCCGGAAGCAGCGGCGTGGAACTGGTGGGCAGCGTGACGGGTGGCGACGGCAACTTTGCATACATCTGGACAGACGGCAACGGCAATGTGGTAGGCGATAAGCTGAGGTACACGGCCACTGCTGTCGGAACCTACGAACTGGAGGTGCGGACAAGCAACTACCCGAACTGCCAGAAATTTTCAGCATCGGTGAATGTTGTTTCCGACCTGGCTGTAAATGCCGGGCCGGACCAGTTGGTCTGCTCTTCGGGCATTGTGCAGCTGTCGGGCGCGGTAACAGCGGCAACCGGAGGGATCTGGAGCGGTGGAAGCGGGGCGTTCTCGGACAGAACGAACCTGAATGCCATATATACGCCTTCTGCGGCCGACTTGAGTGCAGGCGCTGTACGGTTAACCTTAACTTCTACGGGAAACGGCTCGTGTACCGCTGTAAGGGATGAGGTGCTGATCACCTTCTACGCGATGAATGTGAGCCTGACAGGCACAGCAGTGGTCTGCAACGGAACGCTCGGAAGTATATCGGCAAAGGCAACGGGCGGGCAGGGGGTCTTGTCTTACCGCTGGGACACCGGGGAAACTACCGCGGCCATCAACAACAAACCGGCTGGCACCTACTCCGTTACCGTCAGCGACGGCAACAGCTGCGCTGTTACAAAAACATTTACGATTACACAGGTAACGGGGCCTTCTGATCTGGCCGCATCCCTGAAAGCCTCTACCTGCGGCAACCCGAACGGGGAGATAACCATAACCGGTGCAACAGGCGGCACGGCTCCTTATACCTATAGCAAAGACGGCACAAACTTCACGAGCGCCACTACCTTCGCAGGACTGCCCGCCGGAAGCTACACCATCACGGTGAAAGATGCCAACGGCTGTTCCTTCGCGAAAGCCTTTTCCCTGACGAACATCGCCGGGCCCACGGCCGTGTCGGCTACGGCAGAGCCAGCCAGCTGCCAGAACAACGACGGGCGCATCACCGCTGGTGCCGTAACAGGGGGCACGGCACCTTATGCCTACGCCGTGGATGGCGTGAATTTCCAGACCTCCGCCACCTTTACGGGCCTCGCCGCAGGCACCTATATGGTAACAGCCAAAGATGCAAACGGCTGTTTTATCACGACCGCTGCCACCGTCACCACCGATGTACCGACCAGCTTTACCAGTTCCGCCACTTCCTCTACCTGCGGCAGCAACAACGGGGAGCTCACCGTCACGGGTGTGACAGGCGGTTTCGCACCTTACACTTACAGCAAAAACGGCACAAGCTTTCAGGCGTCTGCCACTTTCACGGCATTGACAGCGGGCACTTATACCATAACGGTGAAGGATGCCAGAGGCTGTATCGTGGCCAAGCAGGTGCAGGTGACGAACATCGCCGGTCCGACAGACTTAACCGCTTCCGCCCAGTCCTCCACCTGCGGCAGCCCGAATGGCCAGGTAACAGTAAGCGCCGTGGCTGGCGGCACCGCTCCTTTTATATATAGCATCGACGGCGCCAACTTCCAGAGTTCAGGCACTTTCCAAAACCTGTTGGCTGGTACCTATACCCTCACGGCGAAGGACGCCAATGGCTGCTTGTATGCGGAGCAGGTGACAGTGACGGATATCGCCGGGGCTGCTTTCACCGCTACGGCGCAGGCCTCTACGTGTGGCAGCAGCAACGGGCAGATCAGGATTGGCACCGTAACCGGCGGCACGGCGCCCTTCTCCTACAGCAAAGACGGCGTTACCTTCCAGACCGGAACCACGTTTGCTGCGCTGGCGGCAGGAGATTACACCATCACCATTAAGGACGGCAACGGGTGTCTGTCCAAACAATCTGTAACCGTTAACAACATTGCCGGGCCGTCTGATGTGGCGCTTGCCCCCACCTCCTCCACCTGCGGCAGCCGCAACGGCAGTGTCAAAGTGGGCGCGGTGACAGGCGGAACGGCGCCTTTTATATATAGCCTCGACGGCTCATCCACTTTCCAGACCGGCACGACTTTCAGCGCCCTTCTCGCAGGCGAGCACACCCTCACGGTGAAAGATGCCAACGGCTGTATCATCTCTAAAAAAGTGGTGGTAAGCAATGTGGCCGGACCTTCGGATTTGGCTGCCTCCAGTAAACCCTCTACCTGCGGCAGCCCTAACGGCATGTTGACCGTGACGGGTGTTAGCGGAGGAACAGCGCCTTATTTATATAGTAAAGATGGCACAACCTTCCAGTCCTCCACCGCCTTCGCAGGCATGGCGGCGGGCACCCACACCCTCACGGTAAAGGACGCCAACGGCTGTACCTTCAGCGGGGCCTTCACCATCACCAACATCGCAGGGCCAGCGGCTGTCACAGCCACCTCACTCCCTGCCACCTGCGCCGACAATGACGGCTCCATCACCGCCGGAACGGTGACGGGCGGCACCGCTCCTTTTATATATAGCCTCGACGGAGCCAGTTTCCAGACGGAGAAAATCTTCGCAGGCATGGCATCAGGCAGCTACACCCTCACGGTAAAGGACGCCAACGGCTGCACGGTCGCCACATCCGTTACCGTTGGCCTGCATGTGCCGACGGCCTTCACCCACACTTCCGTCTCCTCCACCTGCGGCAGCGCCAACGGCGAGCTGACGATTACCGGCGTAACAGGCGGTGATGCCCCCTATCTCTATAGCCTGGATGGAAACGCGTTCCAAGCATCAGGAACTTTCACAAACCTGCTGGCGGGCACCCACGCGGTTACCGTAAAAGATGCCAACGGCTGTACGTATGCCGCGCAGGTGCAGGTAAACAACATCGCAGGCCCAACTGATTTAGCGGCATCGGTTAAAGCCACCACCTGCGGCAGCCCCAACGGCGAACTGAGGATAACGGGAACCAGCGGCGGCACGGCTCCTTATGTGTACAGCCTGAACGGGGCACCTTTCCAGGCTGCTGCCATTTACACCGGCTTAGCCGCCGGTAACTACCAGGTGCGCGTGCAGGATGCCAATGGCTGTATCTATGCAGAAAGTGTGCTGGTGCCGAACGTGGCCGGGCCTGCTTTCATCGCCACGGCGAAGGCCTCCACCTGCGGCAACGCTAACGGCAGCATCACGGCAGGCACGGTAACCGGCGGCACCGCTCCCTTTTCCTACAGCAAGGACGGCAGTACCTTCCAGACCGGAAATACGTTCGCGGCGCTGGCGGCTGGCAACTATACCATTACCATCAAAGACGCGAATGGCTGTACGTTCAGCAGCTATACAGCGGTACAGAACATTCCCGGCCCGGCCGACCTGGCGCTGTCATCGCTTCCTTCTTCCTGCAGCAGCGCCAACGGTAGTATTTCGGTCGGCGGCGTATCGGGCGGCACGGCTCCTTATACCTACGCCATCAACGGCAGGCCTTTCCAGAGCGCCACGACCTTTGCCTCGGTATATGCAGGGGAGTATACGGTAACTGTGAAGGATGCCAACGGCTGTACCTTTGCCAAACAGGTAACCGTGGGCAACATCAACGGTCCGTCTGCCTTAGCGGCCAGCGGCACCTCCTCCACCTGCGGCGCCAGCAACGGCATGTTAGCGATAACTGGTGTAACCGGTGGCGTTGCTCCCTATGCCTTCAGCAGGGACGGCACAACTTTCCAGTCCGCCACCACCTTCTCAGGCCTGGCGGCAGGCTCCCACATCCTCACCGTGAAAGACGCCAACGGCTGTACCTTCGTTAAGACCTTTACCATCACCAACATTGCAGGACCAACAGCCGTAGCGGCTTCCTCACTGCCTGCCACCTGCGCCGACAACGACGGCAGCATCACAGCCGGAGCAGTAAACGGCGGCACGGCGCCTTTTATATATAGCGTTGACGGCTCCAATTTCCAGGCAGAGAAAATCTTCGAAGGACTGGCATCAGGCAGCTACACCCTCACCGTGAAGGATGCCAACGGCTGTACGGCTACTGCTTCTGTTACTGTGGGCAAGAACATCCCCACCAGTTTCACCTCCTCCACCGTCTCCTCCACCTGCGGCAGTAGCAACGGACAACTGACCATTACGGGCGTGACTGGCGGAATGGCTCCTTATATATATAGTATCGACGGGGCAACTTACCAAAGCGGTTCCACCTTCGCAGGGCTGGCGGCAGGCTCCCACACCATCACTGTGAAAGACGCCAACGGCTGTACGTTTGCCGCGCAGGTGCAGGTAAATAACATCGCTGGCCCATCCGACCTGGCGGCCATTATGAAATCCTCCACCTGCGGCAATAGCAATGGAGAGCTTACGGTGACGGGCGTAACAGGTGGCGCCGCTCCTTACTCCTACTCCATCAACGGGGCAGCCTTCCAAAGCTCCGGCACATTTGCGGCGCTGGCCTTCGGCACTTACACTGTTTCGGTGAAGGATGCGAACGGCTGTTTATATATAGAGGAGATAAGAGTGACGGACCTTGCTGCGCCAACCTTCACCGCGACGGCACAGGCCTCCACCTGCGGCAGCGCCAACGGCAGCATCACCGTCGGCAACATCGCGGGCGGCACGGCTCCCTTCCTGTTCAGCCGCGACGGCGTAACCTTCCAGGCAGCAACGGCCTTCAGCGGACTGGCGGCGGGCGCTTACACCCTCACCGCGAAAGACGCCAACGGCTGCCTCCGCACGGTGGCCGTGGAGGTGGGGAACATCGCCGGCCCGACAGACTTTGCCCTGACCACGACCTCCTCTACCTGCGGCAGCAACAACGGGGAACTCACCATCACCGGCGTAACCGGCGGAACAGCACCTTATACCTACTCCATCGACGGAACCGGCTTCCAGAGCGGCACCGTCTTCAATAACATGCTGGCAGGCGAGTACACCGTAACGGTGAAGGACGCCAACGGCTGCACCATCAGCAAAGAAGTGACACTAAGCGATATAGCCGGACCAGCCAACCTCACCGCCAGTCTAACCTCCACCACCTGCGACGCCAGCAATGGGAAGTTGACAATAACCAGTGTGACAGGCGGAACAGCACCATACACCTACAGCAAAGACGGCGTGAACTTCCAAGCCTCCGAGACTTTCACTGCCTTGGTGGCCGGACAGCACACCATCACGGTGAAGGATGCCAACGGATGTAGGTTTGTAAAGACCTTTACTATCACCAACATCGCCGGACCGACAGCTGTCGCGGCCTCTTCGCTGCCCGCCACCTGCGCCGACAACGACGGCTCCATCATGGCCGGAACGGTGACGGGCGGCACGGCGCCTTTTATATATAGCCTTGATGGCTCCAGCTTCCGGACAGAGAAAATCTTCAGTGGACTAGCTTCAGGCACCTATACCCTCACCGTGAAAGATGCGAACGGCTGCACGGCAAGCAGGGAGGTTTCGGTAACGAAGAATGTGCCGACGGCCTTCACCCACACCACCGTCTCCTCCACCTGCGGCAGCGCCAACGGCGAGCTAACGATTACCAGCGTATCGGGCGGCACCGCTCCCTATATATACAGCATCGACGGCACCAGTTTCCAATCCTCCGCTACCTATACTGCCCTGGCGGCGGGAATGTACCGGATAAGCGTGAAAGATGCGAACGGATGCGCCTATACCGGAACCGTGCAGATCAGCAACATCGCAGGTCCTGTGTTCACGGCGGCGGCGCAGGCCACCACCTGCGGCAGCCCCAACGGCAGCATCACCATCAGCAATGTTTCCGGCGGCACAGCTCCTTATATATTTAGCAGGGATGGGGTGAACTTCCAGGCCTCCACCGCCTTTAACGGGCTGCTGGCAGGCGACTACACGATCATCGCCAAAGACGCCAATGGCTGCATCAGTTCCGCTGCCGTGACCGTACAGGACATCGCCGGGCCAGACACGTTTGAGCTGGTCGCTACGGCAACCACCTGCGGGGCCAGCAACGGCAGCATCACCGTAGGCGCGGTGACGGGCGGAACGGCCCCTTATCAATATAGCCTTGATGGCTCCAATTTCCAGAGCGCTGCTTCTTTTGCGGCCATCGCGGCTGGCGAACACTCCGTCACTGTGAAAGACGCCAACGGCTGTACTGTAAGCAGAAGAATCACGGTAGAGAACATAGCCGGCCCTTTGGATATGACAGCCAGCAGCACCCCCTCCACCTGCGGCGCCAGTAACGGAGAACTGGAAGTGACAGGCGTAACCGGCGGAACGGCACCCTATATGTTCCGCCTGGGCGGCGCTCCTTTCCAGTCTGCCACCACCTTTGCGAATATAGCAGCCGGAGCGTACGCTGTTACTGTCAGAGACGCCAACGGCTGTACCTTCGTTAAGACCTTTACCGTTTCCAACATTGCCGGGCCAACGGCTGTCGCGGCCTCTTCGCTCCCCGCCACCTGCGCCGACAACGACGGCAGCATCACAGCCGGAGCAGTAAACGGCGGCACGGCGCCTTTTATATATAGCGTTGACGGCTCCAATTTCCAGGCAGAGAAAATCTTCGAAGGATTAGCCTCCGGCAGCTACACCCTCACCGTGAAGGATGCCAACGGCTGTACGGCTACTGCTTCTGTTACTGTGGGCAAGAACATCCCCACCAGTTTCACCTCCTCCACTACCGCCTCCACCTGCGGCAGCAACGATGGAGCACTGACTGTCACGGGCGTGACCGGCGGAACAGCCCCTTATCTATATAGCATCGATGGCGCGACCTTCCAAAGCACCACAGCCTTTACCGCGTTAAGCGCCGGTGCCTACACCATCACCGTAAAAGACGCCAAGGGCTGTACGTATGCAGGCCAGGTGCAGGTAAACGACCAGGGAGGCCCGGCTGATCTGGTGGCAACTGTGAAAGCCACGACCTGCGGCAACCCCAACGGCGAAATAAACATCGCCTCTGTCAGCGGCGGAACGGCGCCATATAGCTATTCCCTGGACGGCGCCAATTATCAGAGCACCGCCACTTTCGGTGCCCTTGCTGCAGGCTCTTATCAGTTAAGCGTAAAGGATGCGAACGGCTGTTTATATATAGAGGAGATAAGAGTGACGGACCTTGCTGCGCCAACCTTCACCGCGACGGCACAGGCCTCTACCTGCGGCAGCGCCAACGGCAGCATCACCGTCGGTAACATCGCGGGCGGCACGGCTCCCTTCCTGTTCAGCCGCGACGGCGTAACCTTCCAGGCTTCGACAACCTTCAGCGGACTGGCGGCGGGCGCTTACACCCTCACCGCGAAAGACGCCAACGGCTGCATGCGCACGGTGGCCGTGGAGGTGGGGAACATCGCCGGCCCGACAGACTTTGCCCTGACCACGACCTCCTCTACCTGTGGCGACAGTAATGGCAGTATTATGGCCAGTGCGGTGAGCGGCGGAACAGCACCTTATACCTACGCCATCGACGGAACCAGTTTCCAGAGCGCGGCTATGTTTGAGAGCGTGCTGGCTGGCGAGCACACGGTAACCGTGAAGGACGCCAACGGATGCACCGTCAGCAGAAAAATCACGGTTGACGATGTGGCCGGACCAACGAACCTTGCCGCCAGTCTAACCTCCTCCACCTGCGGCGCCAGCAACGGCACGTTAACGATAACTGGTGTAACCGGTGGAACAGCTCCTTATATATACAGCAGGGACGGGGTAAACTTCCAGGCCTCCGAAACTTTCAGCACATTAATGGCCGGGCAGTATGCGATCACCGTGAAGGACGCGAACGGCTGTACCTTTGTAAAATCGTTCACGCTGGAAGATATAGCAGGCCCTACGGCCATCGCGGCCACCTCACAGCCTGCCACCTGCGCCGATAATGATGGCAGCATCAGCATGGGCAGTATAACTGGGGGCACCGCTCCTTTTATATACAGCATCGACGGCTCCAGCTTTAAGGCAGAAAAAGTATTCGCCGGGCTTGCATCAGACACCTACACCATTACCGTGAAAGACGCGAATGGCTGTACAGTGAGCCGGGAGGTTTCGGTAACGAAAAATGTGCCTACGGCTTTCACCCATACCACCATTTCCTCTACCTGCGGCAATAGCAACGGACAGTTCACGATAAGCGCTGTGCAAGGCGGAACCGCTCCTTACCTATACAGCAAGGACGGCACGACTTACCAGAGCACTGCTACTTTCGCGGCACTGGCTGCTGGTACATACGCGGTAAGCGTGAAGGATGCCAATGGCTGTATCTATACCGATGAGGTCCGGCTAAGCGATGCATCGGGCCCGGCTTTTACGGCCACGGCCCAGGCGTCTACCTGCGGCAATAGCAATGGGCAGGTAACAGTGAACGGGGTAACCGGCGGCACAGCACCGTTTATATATAGCATCGATGGGGCGAGTTTCCAGGCTACGGCTACTTTCAGCAATCTGGCAGCCGGAACATATGATATCACCACCAAAGACGCCAACGGGTGCAGCACGATAAAGACAATTGAAGTAGGCGATATCGCGGGACCGAGCCAAATGGATTTACAGGCAGTCGCCTCTACCTGCGGCAACAGCACCGGGAAAATCAGCATCAGTGGTGTCACCGGTGGCACGGCACCTTACCGCTATTCCATCAACGGCACCGACTATCAGACGGCGACGGTGTTTGAGGCGCTGGCAGCGGGAGAGTATACGGTAACCGTGGAAGACGCCAATGGCTGTACCTTTGCTGAGAAAGCAGTGGTGGAGAACATCAACGGCCCGACCGGCTTTACCGCCAGCAGCACTTCCTCCACCTGCGGCAACAGCAACGGCAAGCTGGAGGTGACAGGCGTGACCGACGGCGTTGCGCCCTATGCCTTCAGCAGGGACGGCGGCACATTTCAGTCCGCCACCACCTTCTCAGGCCTGGCGGCAGGCTCCCACATCCTCACCGTGAAAGACGCCAACGGCTGTACCTTCGTTAAGACCTTTACCATCACCAACATTGCCGGACCAACAGCCGTAGCGGCTTCCTCACTGCCTGCCACCTGCGCCGACAACGACGGCAGCATCACAGCCGGAGCAGTAAACGGCGGCACGGCGCCTTTTATATATAGCGTTGACGGCTCCAATTTCCAGGCAGAGAAAATCTTCGAAGGATTAGCCTCCGGCAGCTACACCCTCACCGTGAAGGATGCCAACGGCTGTACCGCTACTGCTTCTGTTACTGTGGGCAAGAACATCCCCATCAGCTTTGCCTCCTCCACTACCGCCTCCACCTGCGGCAGTAGCAACGGACAACTGACCATTACGGGCGTGACCGGCGGAATGGCTCCTTATATATATAGTATCGACGGAGTGAATTTTCAGGATTCTGAGACTTTCACTGCGCTCGCTGCAGGGCAGCATGCCATCACGGTGAAGGATGCCAACGGATGTACGTTTGCCGCGCAGGTGCAGGTAAGCAGCATCACCGGTCCGTCCGGCCTGGCTGCCACCGTGAAGCCCGCTACCTGCGGCAATAGCAATGGCGAAATTAACATCACCTCTGTCAGCGGCGGAACGGCACCTTACATGTATGCGCTGGATGGCGGCGGTTACCAGGCGGTGGCTACTTTCACGGCGCTGGCAGCCGGGGAATACGCGGTAAGTATAAAAGATGCGAATGGTTGCGCCTACACAGAGAAGGTGCAGGTGGAGAATGCCTCCGCTCCAACGTTCACGGCAGCGGCTCAGGCCGCTACCTGCGGCAACCCCAACGGCAGCATCTCTATAAGGGATATAACCGGCGGCACAGCCCCCTATGCCTACAGCAAGGACGGTACGAGCTACCAGGCCTCCGCCACCTTCCAAAACCTGGCGGCCGGTATATATAACGTCTCAACCAGGGATGCCAACGGCTGCCTGCGCACGGTAACTGAGGTGGTAGAGAACATTGCCGGTCCGACAGCCTTTGAACTGGCTTCTGCTGCCGCCACCTGCGGCGAAAGCAACGGCAGTATCACCTTCGGTACTGTGACCGGCGGCACGGCTCCTTACACCTACTCCATCAACGGAACCAGTTTCCAGAGAACGGCTACCTTCGAAGCAGTAGCAGCAGGCACTTACACCACCACAGTAAAAGACGCGAACGGCTGTACCGTCACGAAAGAGATAGTGATCGGCGACATCGCCGGTATCACAGATTTCAGAGCGTCGGCATCGCCCTCTGCCTGCAGCGCCAACACCGGCAGCATCACCGTAGATGCGGTGAATGGCGGAACGGCGCCATATGTATACTCGCTGGACGGGGTGAACTTCCAGGCGGCGGCCACCTTCACGGCGCTGGCTCCACGGGAGTACAGGGTATATGTGAAAGACGCCAGCGGCTGTAGCACATCTGCCACGGTTATTATAGACACTAATGCCCCGGCGGAGGCAACGCTTACAGCCACGCCATCAGGCTGCGCCACCAGCAACGGCACCGTCACGGTGGCGTCCGTAACCGGCGGCACAAAGCCATATGCCTACAGCATCAACGGTAAGGCCTTCCAGACGGCGACGCAGTTCGGGAGCCTTGCGGTTGGCAGCTATACTATCACCATCCGGGATGCGGCGGGCTGCACGCTCACGCGCACGGCGGAAGTGGGAAGCACGGGAGGAGCCTCGTCCTTCACCGTAAGCACCACCAATGCCGGCTGCGGCACGGCAAACGGGCAGCTGACCATCAGCAACGTCAGCGGTGGCAAAAGCCCTTACACCTACTCCATCAGCGGCGGCAACGTCCCTTTCGGCGGCACTCCGTTCCAGTCCAGTAATTCCTTCGCCAGCCTCACCAGTGGTAATTACAATGTGACGGTGAAGGATGCGGAGGGATGCACCTATACCCAGACAGCGACTGTCAAAGGAGCGCAGCCGCTGACAGTTCCGCAGGTGGAAGTCATACATGCGGGCTGCGGCCAGAACAGCGGTCGGGTACTTGTTGAGGGTGTGACAGGCGGCACGGCCCCTTATACCTACTCACTGAATGGCGTGAGTTTCCAGGTCTCCACCACCTTTACCGGTGTGGCTCCGGGCAGGTACACCCTTACAGTGAAGGACGCTGGCAACTGCAGCATCACAGCCCAGGTGGTGGTGGAGACGGCGGGCAGCAGGTTGGCAAGCGTGCAGGATGAAAGCTGCTTCGGGGCGGCCGACGGCGCGATTGCCATCGCGGCGACGGGCGTAACCGGCCAGACAGAATACAGCATTGACAACGGCGTAAGCTTCCAGAAGAGCGCGACGTTCCCGAACCTGCCGCAGGGCGTTTACCAGGTCATCACCAGGTTCTCGCCTACCTGCATCATTACCATCGGGAAAGTGGAGGTGAAAGGACCGACGGAAATCAAGGCCACGGTCACGCCGCTCACCAAAGCCATCGGGCAGGACAACTCCGGCAGCGCCTCCATCACCAGGGTAGAAGGCGGTGTGGCACCCTATAGCTACCAACTGGACAACGGCAGCTTTACCACCGCCACAGACCTCAGCAACCTGAGCGGCGGCACGCACACGCTGCTGGTGAAAGACGCCAGCGGCTGCACCACCGAGATCACCTTTACTATCGATGCCATCACCGAGATCGAGATCCCGAACGGCTTCTCCCCCAATGGCGACGGGCTTAACGACACATGGGTGATCAAAAACCTGGCGCTCCTCTACCCGCGCTGCAGGGTGATGGTGTACAACCGCTGGGGCAGCCCGGTGTTTGAGTCCTACGGTTACACCAGCGCGTGGGACGGCACCTTCAACGGCAAGAGGCTTCCGGACGGCACCTACTACTGCATCCTTGAGCTGGGCGATGGCCAGGCCCCGCTGAAAAAGTCTGTCACCATCATGCGCTAACCCCGAGCACGCTCTTATTTATCTTTTATGAAAAAGTTTAGCATACTTGTTTTGTTTACCCTGCTGGCCTCGGCTGCGGTTGCCCAGCAGAAAGCCCTGTACAGCCAGTACATGACCAATTATTTCCTGCTCAACCCGGCCGTGGCGGGCTACGGCAAAAACCTGAACGTAAAAGCCGGCTACCGCAACCAGTGGGTCGGCTTTGAGGGTGCCCCTTCCACTTTTTACGTGAGCGGGGAAGCCGCCCTCTTCCAGAACGGGCGACGCAGCAGGCGCAGGAACCAGCCATACCACGGGGCCGGGGGGTATATATACAAGGACATCACCGGCCCGACCAGCCGCACCGGCGTGCTGCTGTCGTATGCCTACCATGTGCCGCTCAACAGAACCGTCTACTTCTCGTCAGGCCTGTTTGCGGGGGTGCAGCAGTATAATTTTAATGCCGATAAGATTCAGATGGCGGATGGCTCGAATGATCGCGACCCGGTGACCAGCGGCGGCAACCAGACCTCCTTTTTACCGGACCTGAGCGTGGGCACCTACCTGCACTCCGACCAGTTCTTCGCTGGCGTCTCGCTGTTTCAGGTGCTGGGGAACAAAATTTTTGAGTTCGACAACTCGAAAGACGCCAGCCGGCTGGTCCGCCACCTGTTTGTGTCCGGGGGATATAACTTCGACATCAACCGAAACATTACGGTGGCCCCCTCTGTACTGGTCAAGTACGTGGACCCCGCTCCGCTGCAGGCCGACATCAACGTGAAGGGCATATATAATTTCAGCAAAAGCCGCCGCCGGTCGGCCTACGACGACAAGGTGTGGGTCGGCGCCTCGTACCGCACCCAGGACGCCCTGGTGGCCCTCTGCGGTTTTCAGTTTATGGAGCAGTACGAGTTGAGCTACTCCTACGACATCACCGTATCCCCCATCCGGCACCACAGCGCCGGATCGCACGAGATCATGGTCGGCTTCCGCGTGAAATAAACCAGCCTCTCTGGTTATCTGCCGAAAAACAACTTCGCAGGCTTTATTTTCAAAGACCTTCAACCGCTTGGTTTTGGAGGTCTTCTTTTTTAATTTCATTCCTGCAACTGCCAGTCCGTGTGCTGCGATAGGTGTGACAATGGGATGGAGCGCAGCGTGCTCCGTGGCGGGCGAAAGGCGGGGCGCTACAACAGGCAAGCCATATAGCGCGTTACAAGATGTACCACCTTATATATAAATGAAGCGCGATAAAATTGACTCCACGCCCCCCGGCCTCTTTTGCCTCCTGTTGCTCCTGCTGGCCCTGAGCGGCTGTGCGCGGCTCCCGCTGGCCGACGTGCAGTATACATACGACCACGGTATCAACTTCAGGAAATTCCGGACGTTCTCCTGGTACAAGGCAGAGGTGCCCACACCCGTGGCCGGCGGCGCTGGTCCGCAGTTCACGACGCTGATCGACGACCGTGTGAAAAGGGCAGTGGCCAGTGAGTTGGTGAAGCAGGGGCTGACACTGGTGTTCGACGAGGAGCCCGACCTGCTGGTGGCTTACGACATTGCCGTGGACACTGCCCAGCTTGTGGCGCAGGACTACAACCTGGCGCCGGGGTATGGCTACGCCTACTGGTACGGCTACCGCTATCGCTACAGCTATACTGGTGTGCCCAACTACAGGAGCATAGAAAAATACGACATCGGCACACTCGTCGTCGACCTCATCGACCCTGACACCAACCAGTTGATCTGGCGCGGCTGGTTAGACGCCGACATCAACCCTACCGCCCTCGACGACTCCTATATCTCCGTGATAGTGGCCAGCATCATGTCGCAGTTCCCGCCCACGCCGGATGCTACCAGGTAGGTAGTTCGCTGTTTGTTTAGTGCTTTTTGTGGGTTTTATATATAAGCGGCGGTGGAATATATAGCCGCTCTTTATATATAGCCTATAGCTGATTATATAAGTATGGGGACAGAATTAGTTTAAATTATAAAAATACAACTGTCATTCTGAAAGAAACTTGGTAGAAGGGAGGTTAAGCTTATGCGGCTCGCCCACAAGATCCTCCTTACAGGATGACAAAATAAGATAAACCAATTCTGTCTCTATACTTACAGACTCCTACAAATTATAGCTCACCCGGATGCCACCGTAGAAGCTACGGTCGGTGGCGGGCTGGAAGAAGCGGCCACCGAAGGCGTTCAGGTCGTTGCCAAGGCTGTATTTTTCGTCCGTCAAGTTATCGGCCCCGCCGAAGATGTCCAGCCCGAGGCGGCCTGCCAACTGCCGTTTATATCCCACGCGCGCACCCAAAACAAGGTAAGCATCGGAGTAAACGGTGTTCTCGTCGTTCAGCGGAATCTCATCCACATAGTTTGCGGTGGTATATAAGTAAAGACCTGGCTTAGTGAGGACATCTATACCTGCTGTGGCGGTGTGCGGTGCCACGCCTGTCAGTTTGTTGCCGGACAGCACCATGTCGTCGCGCTGGTACTCTTTGAAGCGGAAGTGATTGTAGGTATAGCTGCCCCACACGCGCAGCTGGCTCAACGTGAGCCGCGCATCGTCAATAATCATATAACCCAGCATAGTTTCGATACCTTTCTGCGAAGTGGACCCCACGTTTCTGAACACCGCCACACTGGAGATGTCCTGCCGGCTTACGATGGTCTCGCTGAGGCGGAAGTAGAACCCCACCACATCAAACGTGAGGCGGCTTTTCAGGGCAAACCCGCGGATGCCTGCCTCGTAGTTCACCCCTTTCTCCGCTTCCAAATTCTGGTTCAGCGTACCCTCCGAGGTCAGGATTTCCTCTTCGGTGGGAGGCGAGAAACCGGAGCTCACGCTGGCATGCACCGACACCTCGTTGGTGAGGCGCTTGAGCAAGGCCACCCGCGGCGACAGCACCGCTTCAAAGTCACGGATGTAATTGTAGGGTCCGCCGCTCGTGGCCTGCGCCAGCCGCGTAATGTCGTACTGCGTATCGTTCAGGCTCAGGGCGACGGTGGCGATGATGTCGGCGGGAAGTTCCAGTTCGGCCTGGGCAAACGCAAAGCCTGTTTTGGAGACAATCTCGTCGTCTGAGCGGAGCGAGTCGGGGCTGCCGCCCTGATTCTCGTAGGTGCGGGCCACCTCCAGCCCACGCTGGAACTCACCCCCGAAAGTATAAGTAGTGGCGATGCTGCCGATATGGCTCTTGTTCACAAAGCTGGTGCGGCCGCCAAATTCCTGGTAAGCGTTGCGTTCGTAATCGGTGTTGAACGGGTGGTCCTGGTAGCGGTGCGACCCGTAGATAGCGGTGGTGTTTTGCCAGCTGTCGCTGAACTGGTACGCCTGCTTCACCCCAATGTTGATGGCTTCCTGGTTCATGGAGGCGTTCTGGGCCACGCTCCCGAACACGCCGCCCCGGGCCTGGCGCGGGTTCTCGTCGTATTGTTGGCGCGTGAGGCCGCCCGGCAGCTCGTAATACAGGTTGGAGTAGAGGATGCTGGCGGCCACCGTTTGCCTGTCGGATATATAAAACTCGGGGGAGATCAGGAGTACGTGGCGGTCCAGGGCAGACTGATCGCGGTAGCCGTCGTACTGCTGGCGGCTGTACTGCACCAGCAGGTTGCTTTTCTCCGAGCCTGAACTGGCCGTGGCAGCATAGCGCCGCAAGCCATATGACCCGGCAGTGGCGCCGACCTCCAACTGGCTTTTTCCGGCCTCGGCGCGTCGCGGCTCCAGCAGGATGGTGCCACCGGTGCCCGCGCCATATATGCTGGCGGTAGGGCCTTTCAGAATCTCCACCTGGCTGAAGTTGGCCGCATTGAGCAGGTTGAGTTGCGTGACGCCGGTGGCTTCGGTCAGCGGGATACCGTTGTAGTAGAGTTTCACGTTCCGGATGCCGTAGGGCGAGCGCAGTGAACTGCCCCGAATGGAGATGCGGTAACTGGCAGGGGCCCGTTCCTCCATCCGCACGCCCGGCACCGTGTTGATGGCCCGCACCAAAGAACTCTCATCGAACCGCTGCAGCACCTCGCTTCCCACCACGCTCAGCGCCCCGGCAGTCTCCAGCAGGGGCCGGTTGGTCTGGTAGCCCGTCACCACCACCTCCTGCAGACTGGCGCCCGTGGGTTGCAGCAGCACGCGCAGTTCCCGCCCCTCCGAAGGGATGGCAAGGCTCTGCGTCCGGTAGCCCAGGTAGCTGAAGCTCAGCCGCCGCGCCGTCTCCGGCACCGTCAGGCCAAATCCGCCCGTCTCGTTGCTGACGGCCTGCTCGCCGCTGCTGGCCGTTATGGTCACGCCCTCCAGCGGCAGCTCGCTCCGGGCGTCCAGCACCTGCCCGCTCACGAGCCGCTGGGCCAACAGCGCCTGCGGCAGCGAAAGCACCAGGAAAAAGAGAACTATAGTATATAGAGGTAAGGGCAGTTTCATCGGAACGTTTTAAAATCAATCTCCCAAACGCGGGAAGCAGCGCAAAGTTTGAGACCAGCGGCAATCACCTTTCAGAAGGCAATGTGTTAACATCCTTTTATATATAAGGTTTTGCCTCCAGGTTATATATGATTTTGTTTTGAGCAGCGTCTGGAGATAAATATATAGCCCCGAGAGTTGATATGCTACAAGGGCTGTCGGTTCGATGAAAAATTTAAAAGCAGGAAGTAGGGTGGCCCTTTATATATTACAGCTATATATAAAATGACAGCGCTGCCGCTCAAAACAAAAAAAGCCCGGCAGAAACCGCCGGGCTTTTTCACAAAATAAGGGTGATTGTTTGTGTTTAATTGTTGCTTAGAATCTTGAACTCGGTGCGTCGGTTCAGTTGGTGTTCTTCCTCAGAGCACTGCACACCGTCGCCACAGCCGTTCACCAGCCGCGTTTTACCGTAGCCTTTCGCAGTCAGCCTGGCTCTGTCTATGCCTTTCGACACGAGATAATCCACAGCGGACTGGGCTCTTTTCTCGGACAGCACCTGGTTGTAGTTCTCGCTCTCGCGGCTGTCGGTGTGGGAGCTCAGCTCAATCTTAATGCTGGGGTTGCTTTTCAGCAGCATCACCAGTTTGTCAAGCTCCTTGGCAGCGTCCGGGCGGATGTCCCACAGGTCCAGGTCGTAGTAGATGTTCTCCAGCACGATGGCTTTCTCCACCTCGTTCCTGTCGAACAGCAGCGCCACCGCTACGGTGTCAGGGGCCGTGGCCGGTATCTGCGCCACCGCCCGTGTGTTCAGGAAGCCTTCTTTGGCACCCGTAAAGGTGTAGGTGTTGCCTGCCCTGCCGTCCATGAAGTACTTGCCTCCTTTGTCGGTTGTCACCTCCGTAGTGTCTTCAGCAGCTTGCTGCGCCACCACCACTTTTGTTCCCGGAAGCGGCTCCTGCACCGTGCGCTTCTGCGCGTTCTGCTTGCGCTCCAGGGTAGTGATGGCCAGCACCACCGGCTTCTGCAGAATCGTGAAGGTGTAGATATCGTCGGTCCCGTTCTTTGCGTCGCGGTTCGAGGACAGCAGGCCCTGCTCGCCCGGCTCGGTAAACATGATGCCGTAATCGTTTTTAGGTGAGTTCACCGGATAACCCAGGTTCCGGACCGCACGCCAGTTGCCCCGCGCACCCTCCGCTGAGAAGATGTCCAGGCCGCCCATGCCGATGTGGCCGTCGGAGGCGAAGAACAGCTTACCGTTGGCATCCACGTAAGGGAAGCTTTCACGGCCAGGCGTGTTCACGGTGGTGCCAGCGTTTACAGGCTCTCCCCAGCTGCCGTCGGCTCTAAGTTCGGTATAGTAGATGTCCGTTTCGCCCATGCCGCCGGGCATGTCTGAGGTAAAATACATCACTTTGCCATCGGGCGTCAGCGCCGGGTGGCCCACCGAATACTCCTCCACCTTGTTATATTCAAACGGCTTGATGTTGCCCCAGCTGTCGCCCTGCTTCTCCGCCATAAAAATCTCGAGCCTGTTGAGGTGCTCCCTGTCCTCTGAGCCGGGGGCCTTCACCCAGCTGGTGGGGTCGGTGTTCACGGGCAATTTTCTTGACACGACATGCGTGCGGGTAAAGTACAGCATTTTGGCATCTTCTGCGGCTGCGGCCGTGCCGTTGTGGTAGTCGGCGTTGATGACATCTTCCAAAGCCGTCGGGTTTCCCCAGTTGCCCTGCACATCCCGCTCTGCCGTGAAAAGCTGCAGGTAAGGGCGGCCCGTCCAGCCATATATGGCCGTCTCGTCCTTCTCTGCTTTCAGGCCCCTGTCGGAGGTGAAGATAATGCCTTTGTTGCCGTAGGGCATCGGGCTGAAGTCGGAGAAGTTGGCGTAGTTGAGCACCTGCAGCGGCTCTACCTTTGCCACGGGCAGCTGGCTTACCCACTTCGTGGCATATGCGGAGGCCTGCATCAGTTCCTGCGCCTGCTCCGCCTTGTCCGGCATCTCCTCGCCCCAGCGCATATACTGCTCCCGGGCCTCGGCATATTTGCCGTTGCTGCGCAGCGCCTCGGCGTAGTGGTACAGGTTCATCGGCTCGCGGCCCGGTATGGCCACTACCTTGGCGTACCATGTCTCGGCCAATTGCGTCTGGCGCGTGAGGCGGTAGGCGTCGGCAATGCGGACGGCTGTCTCCAAATCCGGCGTGCGTTTCTGCACGGCCTCCTCATACTCGTTCAGCGCCAGCGCGAACTCGTAGTTTTCATAATATTTGTTCGCCTTGCGCAGCGACGACTGGCCGTTGGCCAAAGGCGCTAAGCCTAACATTGCCGCCACTACGAGGCACAAGGGTGTGTATTTGTAGTTCATAGGTATAACCGCTAAAAATTAAAAGTACTGTGGTGTCAGCATTTTCGTGTCTTTTCTCTTCTTGAAGAAGTAGTAGCCCACCGACACTTCGTGGGTGTTGAAGCCTCCGAGGCCGTTCAGCATTTTATCGTAGGCATAGCCCACGCGCAGGGTCTTCAGCACCTGCAGCTCGGCAATCATGGCCACGGCCGTACGCTTGGTAATGCCCTCGCCCTCGGCACCGCCGAACAGCTCCATGCTGGTGCGGTAAGAGCTGCCCAGCCACAGCCGGTCGCTCAGCAGCACAAAGGCATTCAGGTCTATGTTGGCCGGGGCATGGAAATCCTCCTTCACCAGCACACTCGGCTTAAACTTGAGGAAAGGGCCCACATCAAACACATAGCCTGTGGTAAAGTAAAAGTGGCGCTCAGGCTCTATCTGCTCCATGTCTTCGTACTGCACCAGGTCGGAGGCAGACAGGCCCGCATAAAAACGGGGAGTGTGGAAATAAGCGCCCAGCTTAACGTCCGGCTTGATGGAAGTCTCTTTGCCGGATGGAATGGAGGGGTCGCCCTCAATACCCAGTTTGGAGCCGTCCATGGTGTACTGCACCAGGCCGGGGGCTATGCCCAGGCTCATGACGGCGTTCGCGCTCAGGGGCAGCTTTACGGCGGCATTGGCATACACGCTGAGCGTGCTCTGCGCGCCGATTTCGTCGCGGGTCATGCCCAGGCCCAGGCCAAGCCTGTTGTTGGCCACCACGCCGTCCAGCGCCAGTGCCTGCGTGTTAGGCGAGCCTTCCACGCCCGTCCACTGCGAGCGGTGCAAAACATTCAGGTTCAGCACGTTCTTGCTGCCGGTATAGGCCGGGTTAATCCCCATGCTGTTGAAAATGTACTGCGAGTACTGCGGATTCTGTTGGGCGCTGGCCGCCGTTGTAAACAGCAGGGCCAGCAAAAAGTAAATTATTTTCATTTTCATTGAAGTTTCAGATTTGACCACCACTGCTTATCGGAAGAGGGTTACATACCCTGTGAATTCTTTCACCACGCCCTCGCACACGGTTACCCTCGCCTTGTAGAAGTAAGTGCCCTGCTCCAGGCTATTGCCGCTCCAGTCGTTTCCGTAGTTCTTGGTTTTGTAGACCTCAGAGCCCCAGCGGTTGAAGATGGTCACTTCGCTGTTCGTAAACTTGTCCAGGTTTCTGATGACCCACGTATCGTTGTTGCCGTCGCCGTTCGGGCTAAAGGCCTTCGGGAAGCTGAGCTGGCCGTCGGCAAGGGAGATGTCGATGCTGGCGCTGGCGGCAAGGCTGCCGCAGGTGCCGTTGAGGGCAACCACCGTTACCTGGCCAGTTGCCGTAGTGCTCTCCGCCTTTACTTTGATGGTGCTGGTTCCCTGCCCGGCGGTGATGGTGAAACCGGCAGGCACCGTCCAGGTGTAGCCTGTTACGCCCGGCACAGCATCTACGCTGTAAGTAAGGCCGTCGCACACGCTGCTGTTGTCGTGGATGGTGGCTGGCATAAGGGGCGGCTCCGAGATGGTTACCGCCAGCGTAGTGGCACTGCCGGTGCCACAGCCGTTGGTACCTTTCACGCTGATGGTGCCTCCGGCAGTTCCGGCTTTTACCTGAATGGTGGCCGTTCCCTGTCCGCTCACGATGCTCCAGCCAGCTGGCACTTCCCATGTATATTCCGCTCCCGCCTCCGGGTTGGCGAAGGTATAAGTCAGGTTCTCAGAATCGGCGCATACCGCTGAGTTACCGGTAATGCTGGCCGGGGCAGCCGGAGCTGTTGTGCCTTTCACGGCCAGCGTAGCAGCCTCTCCGTCGCCGCATTTGTTCGTCACTGTCAGCGCCACGTTACCGGAGCCGCTGCCCGCCTCCACACTGATGGTCGGGGTGCCCTGGCCGCTTTTGATAGTCCAGCCCGCAGGCACGGCCCAGGTATAGCTGGTGGCGCCTGCCACCTGTGCGGTGCTGAAGGCAAGGGTGGTGCCCACACAGCTGCTGGTGTTACCCGTGATGGTGGGCTTAGCCGGTTTGGCAGACACGCTTACCTGGAGTGAGGTGGCAGCGCCCGCGCCGCAGCTGTTGCTGCCACTTACAGCGATGGTACCGCCCGCGTTACCGGCTTTTACCGTGATTGACCGCGTGTTCTCTCCGGAAACAATCGTCCAGCCGGTGGGCAGGGTCCAGGTGTAGCCTGCCGTGGCACCGGTTACCTCTGCAACGGTATATGTCGTCTGTGAGCCGGCACAGACATCACTGCTGCCGATGATGGCAACGGGGGCGGCTGGTTTCGGGGCGACAGTGATTACTTTGGTGGCCGCCTCTCCGAACAGCGCGCAGCTGTTTTTCGCTCTCACGGTCAGTGTGCCTCCTAGGCTGTTCTCCGGCACCGTCACAGTTACCGTAGCCGTGCCCTGTCCGCTCACTATCGCTACCCCTCCGGTTACGCCCCACTCATATGTGGCGTCGTCGCCCAGGCCGGTGGCGGCATAGGTATACGTTCCGCCGTTCGCACATACGGAGGCTGTGCCACCTGTAATGGTTGGCTTGGCTGGCGCCCCGGTCAGCTGCACTGCCAGGCTCGCGCTGGCTTTGGTGCCGCACTGGCTCTCAACCGCTACGCCGATCACGCCGGGCAGTATGCTGGTGCCTGCGTTTACAACAACAGTGTTCTGCTGCTGCGATACCAGCGTCCAGCCATCCGGCAATGTAAAGACATAGGTGGCCCCGATAACCGGGGTGGCGGTATAGGTTATGTTCTGAGAGCTGATGCAAAGGCTGGCTTGCCCGGTCAGGGTTATTGCCAGGGTAGGGCAACTCACCGGAATGATAACTGTGTCTTCGTCATTATCAGGGTTAGTGTCTTTATTGGGATTTTCACCAGGATTCTCACCAGGAGTCTCGCCGTTGCCGCCGTCGCTGCCATCAGGCTGGGATATAACGGCTATGTTGCGGATGGTGCCAGATTTTTCGATGCGGGCTACCACAGTCAGGGTGGCGGTTGCGCCTTTGGCGAGGTCGCCCACCTGGTATATGCCCGTCACCGGGTCAAAAACACCCTGTGTTACCGTGCTGCTTATATATACCAGCCCGGCAGGGAGCTGCTCCGTTACGATAACGTTGCCTGCCGCATATGGGCCCGCATTGCTGGCTACGATGGTGTAGGTCACAACATCGCCTACAAAGTATGGTCCGTCGCTCACCGCTTTTGTGACGCTCAGGTCATAAGACTCCACTGGCACCACAATCGGGTCTTCGTCGCTGTTGTCGTCCGGGTTCGGGTCGGGGTTGTCGCCCCCAATGTCCACGCCGTTCGTAATCTGTCCGGCCGCCGTCACCCGGAACACCAGCGTCAGTGTCAGGCTCTCCTGGTTCGCCATCTCACCGATTGTCCAGATGTTGGCCGCCGCGTCATAGGTGCCGCGCTCAGGTGTGGCGCTTACGAAGGTGAGGCCCGCCGGGAGTTTCTCCTTCACCTCAACGCCGAATGCCCCGCCCGGTCCGTTGTTCGTGGCCGTGATGGTGTAGGTCACCTCGGCGCCTACCGTCGGTGCCGCGTCATCTGCCACTTTGACTACCGTCAGGTCCGACTCGATGGTAACAGGAAGGTAAATGATGTTGAAGTCGAGGTTAACAGCGCCTGCGAGCGAAATAGCACGCCCGTTGATGCTGGCGCCCCGGTTTAAAGTAATGTCGTTTTGGGCAATAATGTTGCCCAGAAAAGCGGTGGAGGCACCCAGCGTGACATGCTTGCTCACCACCCAGTACACGTTCTTCGCCTCGGCGGCGTTTGTCGTGCTCACGCTCGGCGTGGGGTTGGGCACCGTGGGCGGGGATACCGCGAAGTTTCCGTCGATGACAAATATAAACAGCGCGTTCGGGTCGCCTTTGCCGTCCAGCACCAGCGACCCGTTCAGGGCAGCATCGCCGTTTATTTTATATACCCCCGGATTAACCACCTGGCGTCCGCCCAGCGGCAGGCTGAGCGGCCCGGTAGCGGCTTTGCCGCTCAGGTTGTCGAAGGCAGCCCGCGCATGTTGCTGCGCCTCGGCGGCAAACTCATTCCCTATCTCCTTCCGGCCGGAGATGAACAGGTATTCCTCCCCGATGATGGTGCTGCCGGCATGGATGCCCACGTTGCCCTCAATGCCGGTAATCTCATTGGGGTTGTTGTTTATCTGGGTGGCCGCCAGCACGCCGAAGCTGGTTGCCCGCCCGAGGATCGGGTCTGACTGCGCGAAGCTAAGGGTGACGCTCGCAGCCAGAAAGAGGTAGCTCAAGAGTAAAGTTCGAATCATAGGAATATACTTACAAGAATTATTGATTCATTAAACACCGAAACAACTGTAACCTTATATATAAATATATGGCTAACAATATTAATTACTCTTTTTTCTGAATTATGTTGCCTGGCAAGGCAGGTTTTTCCAGATAAATATAAAATAATCTGAATATATTGATTTGGGTCCTATATAAGGTGCCTATTTTACTTGGTAACCGGCCTGCTTTTAAGGGAGTTTGGATACTAAAGACTGACAATTTTAAACAAAAATACTGATATTTATATATAAAGGGATAAAATATATAAGATATATAAAATATGCTGTTTCGAACAGGCTAAAAAGGAGGTTTCCAGCGGGTTATGCGACCGCGCGCAACAGTGACTGGCAAAGGCAGTGCAACAAAAAAGCCCTGCCGCAGATTCTGCGGCAGGGCTTTTCTCCTCTATCGGAGGCTATATAGGATTACACGTTCACGTGGCGTTCGGCGTGGTAAGAGGAGCGCACCAGCGGGCCCGACTCCACATACTTGATGCCCCGGTTCAGGCCCTCCTCGCGGTAGTGGGCGAACAGGTCGGGGTGGATGAACTCCGCCACCTCCAGGTGCATCTTGGTTGGCTGCAGGTACTGCCCCAGCGTCAGGATGTCGCAGCCGTTCGCGGCCAGGTCGTCCATTGCCTCGTACACCTGCTCGCGCGTCTCGCCAACACCCAGCATAATGCCGGTCTTGGTGCGCTTGCCATATTCCTTGGTGCGGCGAATCTGCTCCAGGCTGCGCTCATACCTGGCCTGCGGCCGCACGCGGCGGTACAGAGCCTTCACCGTCTCCATGTTGTGCGACACCACCTCCTGCCCGGGGGAAATCATCGTAATCAAGGCGTCCCAGCTTGCTTTCACATCCGGAATCAGGGTTTCAATGGTCGTGGCGGGCGAGAGCAGCTTTACCTGTTTTACCGTTTCATGCCAAATGGCGGCGCCACGGTCTTTCAGCTCGTCGCGATTAACGGAGGTGATCACAGCGTGCTTCACACCCATCAGTTGGATGGCCTCCGCCACGCGGCGCGGCTCATCCTCGTCGTACTCGTTGGGTCGGCCGGTGGCCACCGCGCAGAACGAGCAGCTGCGGGTACACACGTTCCCCAGTATCATGAAGGTGGCCGTGCCCGCGCCCCAGCACTCGCCCATGTTGGGGCAGTTGCCGCTCTCGCAGATGGTGTGCAGCTTATATTCGTCTACGATGCTTCTTACTTTGGCGTACTCCTTCCCGACCGGCAGCTTTACGCGCAGCCAATTGGGCTTACGGGGCTGGCCCAGCGCGTTCAGCCCCTCGGGCGTGGCGTTGGGCTGTATAACCGGAAGTGTCATTAATTCATCCATGGTGCAAAGATAGGAGTTATGCGTGAAGAGGCTGCCGCCCGGGCCAAAATAAAAACGCGCGGATTCGCCTTCTCAACGATTTGTTTTCTTAACAAAGGGCTGGCACCATTTGTTCGGCGGCAGCTTACTCGCGGCTGCCGTAATAGAGGTTGAGGTACACCGAGGTGAAGGTCTTTTTGTTGCTGGCGTTGGGGATGATGATGGGCGTGCTGGCAAATCGCTCCACCACAAAGCCCACCTCAATGCCCGCGATGCTCTCGCGGTAGCGGCCGTACTCAAAGCTGAGGCCCGCCTTCAGATGCACTCCCGGCTTCAGCTTCATCTCGCCCAGCCCCCTGAACACGTTGTCGCTGCCCATGATGTAGTCGCGGTCCAGGTGCTTGCTGGGGTCGTACTGCTCGGTGCGGATGCTGGTGCCCTGGCCCCCGTAGTTGTAATCTATATAGTAAGGCACGAGCAGGCCGAGCGACGGGCCCACTGCCGCCAGCGCATTCACCTGCACCCCCGACTCAGGCGCCTTCTTGAACAGCACCAGCTCGCGGCCATAGCGCGGCCGCACCACAAAGAGGTAGTTCTGCTTGCCGTACACAAAGGCCTCGCCCGAGAGGGGGCTGAATTCGCGGTTTTCCTTCGGGTGCTTCACCTCCACTATCTCCAGGCCGCCAAACTGGTACATCCGGTCGCTCATATAATAAGAGGAGCGGACAAAGGCTCCGCCAATCAGGCCGCCGTTGGAGTTGAAGTTGACACCGTAGCTCAGCTCGTTCTGGAAGCTCTCATCTTCCTCGGACTGGGCTGTGGCCGGGGCGGCCGCCAGCAGCGCGAAAGCAAGCAGCAGTATAAGGGGTCGGACCAAGGATGTGTGTTTTAGATTATATAAAACTACGTAACTTTACGCTGATTTCAAAAACAGAGTTTATACCTATGGCTACCATAAAAAGCACGTACAAGGGGGACTTGCGCACTGCTGCCCGGCACCTCGCCTCCGGCAACACCATCATCACCGACGCCCCCGTCGACAACAACGGCAAGGGCGAGGCTTTCTCGCCCACCGACCTGGTGAGCGCCGCCCTGGGCTCCTGCATGATGACCATCATGGGCATCGTGGCCAACCGCGCCGACATCGACATCGACGGCATGGGCATCGAGATAACAAAGATAATGGCCGCGGAACCCCGGCGCATCGCCGAGGTGGTGCTGCACTTTACCATGCCCGCCGGCAAAACCTACTCCGACAAGGAGAAGGCGATGCTGGAGAACGCCGCCCGCACCTGCCCGGTGGCCCTCAGCCTGCACCCGGACGTAAAGCAGACCATCAGCTTCCAATACTAAACGCCCGGCGGCGCGGCGGCAGTATATATAACCGCTACGCCGCCACTTTTTTCTTCACGGCGTCCACCCCGATGCCCATATGGGAGGCGTCGTAGGTACACACGCCGTCCTGCACCAGCAGCAGCTGCGGCGACTGGTGCTGCACGTGCAGCACCTCGGCCACTTCGTTCGACACGGGGCGGTAGCGCAGCAGGTCCAGGTAGTAGGCCTTCACGTGGTCCAACCCGGCACCGTCCCACTGCCGCTCAATGCGGCTTTTGGCGGTGGCGCTGATGGAGCAGGAGGTGCTGTGCTTGAAAATCACCACCGGCGTCTCTTTCGATTCTGCGATTACTTCGTCCAACTGCTCTGTGCTTGTAAGCGGATGCCAGTTCATATATAAATATCCTTTCTCGTCGTTCGGTTAATTGCTTTTCTTTTCCCGCTTGTGCTTTCGCTTTTTGAAGATCCAGGCCCGCTTCACAGGTTTGCCGCTGTCGTTAAACCTGTAAACGGACCGTTCGTCCTGCTTTAGCCGCTTGCGGGCCGCCGCTCCCTTCCGGAAAGTATAGGCGTTGGTGTTGAGGTGCGTCTCTTTGTAGACAGGATCGGCCTGCTCTGCCTCTTTCAGCGATTTGCGCATTTCCCGCTCGTGCCGCTCGTGCGCCGTAAAGCTGATCTGCGCGTAGCCCGGCAGCGCCAGAAACAGGAGCAGCGTCAGGCATAGCAGCGCTGTTTTCGCCACTTTCCTGGTGTATGCGCCTTCTCCTGCCTTCCCCATCATAAGAGATTATACTCCTCCTGAAAAAAGTAGTTTCCCCTGCCTACCATATATGCCAGCCTCCTTTCTTCACCCTTCCATTCTTGTCGGTGGGCACTTTCACGGCCTCGAACCCCTGTCCTCCCTGTGTCTCCATCTTCACGCGGTTGCGCTTGCCGGTGGGCTTGGGGCAGGGAATGCCCTTGCGCTGGCAGCCGCTGCCCAGCACCAGTGTCAGGCAAAAGGCGGTTAGGAGAAGGGGGCATAGGGTGCGCATGAGGCTTTGGTTTTAAAAGTTCTTATATAGCTTATATATAATATTAAGTAAATTATAGCTTAATAGGCCAACATTTCCTCAACTTTCTGGCGGAGGCGCTGCTTGGGCAGAAACTCCTGCTCCAGCGGCGGCGCAAAGGGCACGGCCGTGTCGAGGCTGGCGACGCGGGCCACGGGGGCGTCCAGCAACTCAAAGCAGTGCTCGCCAATCCAGGCACTAATCTCCCCGCCTATGCCTCCTGTTAACGTATCCTCGTGCAAAATCAGTACACGGCCTGTCCTGTCCACCGCGGCGCGCACGGCCTCTTTGTCCCAGGGCAGCAGCGAGCGCAGGTCCAGTATATATAGGCTGGCATCAGCTAGCTCCTGTTGCAGCTGCTGCGCCCAATGCACGCCCATGCCGTAGGTGATGATGGTGAGGTCATCTCCTTCTGCCACGGTGCGGGCCTTGCCTATCTCCACGGTATAATAAGCATCGGGTATCTCCTGCGAAATGGCGCGGTACAGCAGCTTGTGCTCGAAATATAGCACCGGGTTCGGGTCTTCGATGGCGGCGTTCAGCAGGCCTTTGGCATCGTAGGGCGAGGAAGGGTACACCACTTTGAGGCCGGGGGTGTGGAAAAACCACGCTTCGTTGCTCTGCGAATGGAACGGGCCTGCCGCCGCGCCCGCCCCTGTCGGCATGCGCACCACCACATCGGCGTGCTGGCCCCAGCGGTAATGGCTCTTGGCCAGGTTGTTCACGATCTGGCTGAAGCCCGCGCTCACAAAGTCCGCGAACTGCATCTCCACCATGCTCTTTTTCTGCCGCACCGACATGCCCAGCCCCACGCCCAGTATGGCCGACTCGCAAAGTGAGGTATTACGCACGCGCTCTTTGCCGAACTGGTCTACGAAGCCTTCCGTCACTTTGAACACGCCGCCGTATTCGGCAATGTCCTGGCCCATCAGCACCAGTTCCGGGTAGCGCTCCATGCTCTGGCGCAAAGCATCCGATATGGCATCCACGAAACGGCGCTCCGTTTTCGCTTCTGAAGCGGGCTGGATGACCTCCTGGTCGAAAGGCTTGTACATATCCTCCAACTCTTGCTGCGGGTTGGCTGCGGGCATGGGCGCGGCAAAGGCGGCCTGTAAACCGTTTTCTATCTCGGTTCTCAGCTCCGCTTTGATATTTTCCATCACCTTCTGCGTCAGGATCACCTCGTCCAGCAGGTACTTTTCAAAGTTCTCCACCGGGTCTTTCTTCGCCCATTTCTCAAACAGCTCCTGCGGCACGTATTTGGTGCCGCTGGCTTCTTCGTGGCCGCGCATCCTAAAGGTGATGGCCTCGATCAGCATCGGGCGCGGGTTCTTGCGGATACTGGCCGCCGCCTGCCGCACGGTATGGTACACCTCTATGATGTTGTTGCCGTCCACCTGCAGCGCATCGATGCCGTAGGCCGGGCCTTTGTCGATGAACTGCCCGAACTTAAACTGCTCGCTGCTCGGCGTGGACAAGCCGTAGCCGTTGTTCTCAATCATAAAAATAACCGGCAGGCCCCACACCGCCGCCACGTTCAGCGCCTCGTGGAAATCGCCCTCCGAGGCCCCGCCATCGCCGCTGAACACCAGCGTCACTTTCTCTTTTTTCTCCAGCAGGTCAGCCAGCGCAATGCCATCGGCTACAGCCAGCTGCGGCCCCAGGTGCGATATCATGCCTACAATATGGTGCTCGTTGCTGCCGAAGTGGAAGGAGCGGTCGCGGCCCTTGGTGAAGCCGGTTTCCTTGCCCTGAAACTGGGCAAACAGCCTGTCCAGCGGCACCTCGCGGCTCGTGAAAACGCCCAGGTTGCGGTGCAGCGGCAGGATGTATTCGTCTTTCTCCAAAGCCAGCGCCGACCCGACGGATATGGCCTCCTGACCGATGCCCGAAAACCACTTGCTCACCTTGCCTTGTCGCAGCAGCACCAGCATGCGCTCCTCAATCAGGCGCGGCTTCAGGATGGCGCGGTACAGGCTGATCAGTTCGTCCTCGGTATAGTCCTTGCGATTGTAGTTCATCTCTGAAAAAAGAAACCTTGTGGTAATGTGGCAAGTTACTATATCAGCGCATGACCTGAAATTTATGCCGCTAATTTTTAATTTTGTTGAAATTTAGACACAAGACGTTAGACTCAGGACACAAGACTTATATATGGATGAAGCAAGATTTCTTTCTTGATAGTCTTGTGTCTCATATCCTGTGTCCTGCGTCCATTCAAAAACATGATAGACTTCAAAGAATTTACCCTTGGCAACGGCCTGCGCGTGATCGTGCACGAAGACCACACCAGTCCCATGGCGGTGCTGAACGTGCTGTATGACGTAGGCTCCCGGGATGAAGAAGAGGCCCATACCGGTTTCGCGCACCTGTTTGAGCACCTGATGTTCAGCGGCTCCAAAAACATACCGGTATATGACGAGCCCCTGCAGCGCGTGGGCGGCGAGAACAATGCCTTCACCAGCCCCGACATCACCAACTATTACCTGTCGCTCCCGGCGCAGAACATCGAGACGGGCTTTTGGCTGGAGTCGGACCGCATGCTGGAACTGGCTTTCAGCGAGAACGGCCTGGAGGTGCAGCGCAAGGTGGTGGTAGAGGAGTTTAAGCAGAACTACCTGAACCAGCCGTACGGCGACGTGTGGTTGAAACTGCGCCCGCTGGCCTACAAGGAGCACCCGTACAAATGGGCGACCATCGGCAAGGAAATCTCTCATATAGAAGAGGCGACGATGGACATCGTGAAGGGTTTCTTCCGGAAGCACTACTCTCCGAGCAATGCCATTTTGGTGGTGGCGGGCAACGTGACGTTTGAACGGGCAAAAGAACTGGCCGAGAAATGGTTTGGGCCGATTCCTGCCGGAGAGCGATATGTGCGCAACAACCCGAAGGAGCCAAAGCAAACGGAGCCGCGCGTGCTGGAGACAAGCGCCGACGTGCCGCTGAGCGCCATATATAAAGCCTACCATATGCCCGCCCGCACCGAGGCCGACTACTACGCCGTGGACCTGGTCAGCGACATCCTGGGCAGGGGGAAGTCGAGCAGGCTATATGAGAAGCTGGTGAAGGAGCAGAAGCTGTTCAACTCTATCTCGGCATCGGTTTCCGGCTCGGTGGAACGCGGGCTGCTGGTGATACAGGGCAAGCTGAACGAAGGCGTGGACCTGCGGGAGGCCAATGCGGCCATCGAGGCCGTGAACCGGGAACTGATGGAGCGACTGGTGGACGAGGAGGAACTGAACAAGGTGAAGAACCAGGCGGAGACGTCTATCGTGTTCTCGGAGATCGAGCTGCTGAACCGCGCCATGAACCTGGCCTACTGCAAGCTGCTCGGCGATACCAACCTCATCAACCAGGAGGGCGAGAAGGTGCAGGCCGTGACGCCGCAGGATATCCTGCGCTGCGCCAAGGAAGTGCTGGACCCGAACAACTGCTCTACCCTGCTATATAAAGCAGAGAAAAAGAAGGCAAAGGCGGAGGCTGTCTGAATCAGGATTGGCAGGATGAAAGCATCCTGCCAATCCTGATTCAGACAGTGTACATCCCGCAACCTTATACACCCAAAGTTTGTATATACAAACATTATCCGTACCTTTGTACGCACAAATGACGTCATGCGCATAGAAGACGAAATACATCAGAGGGAGTTCAAGGATGACTACCGCCGCCTGCTGACAAACCTGCTGTTCACCAATAACTGGCTGAACCAGCAGCTCATGCCTTTCTTCAAAGACCTGGGCCTGACGCTGCAGCAGCACAATGTACTGGCCATCCTGCGCGGGCAGCATCCCGAACCCGTATGCTTCGGCGACATCCAGAACCGGATGGTGGACCGCAACTCCAACGTGACGCGCCTGATTGACAAGCTGATAGAGAAGGGCTACGTGACCCGCGACATCTGCCCGTTCAACCGCCGCATGATTGAGGTGCGCATCACGGAACCGGGGCTGCGCAAGCTGCAGCAGGTGGATGACAACTTCCCGAAGCTCTTTGCCAAGCTGCACAACCTGACACAGGAGGAAGCCGTTTTGGCAAGCAACCTGCTGGACAAGCTGCGCGGATAATCTGCTTTTTTACCTATATATTTGTATATACAAGTAATGTACAAACCTAAATAACTGACTATGAAAGACATTCAGATAAAAGACGCCACCATACCGGCGCTTGGCTTCGGCACTTACCAACTGGAGGAAGAAACAGCCCACGAACTGGTGACCGCCGCCCTTGCCACCGGCTACCGCCACATAGACACCGCCCAGATGTACCGGAACGAGGAGGCTGTAGGCGCAGCCATCAAAGAAGCAACGGTGGCCCGTGAAGAGGTTTTCCTGACGACGAAGGTGCTACCTTCCAACCTCGCAAAAAAGACCTTTCTGCTCTCGGTGGAGGAGAGCCTGCAAAAGCTGAAGACAGACTACGTGGACCTGCTGCTGATTCACTGGCCCAATGCGGAAGTGCCTGTGGAAGAATATACAGGCGAGCTGGTGAAGGCGCAGGAAAAGGGTTACGCTAAACATATCGGCGTGAGCAACCATACTACGGCGCTGCTCGACAAGGTCCTGGCCACGGGCGCCAACATCATCACGAACCAGGTGGAGTACCACCCTTTCCTCAACCAGGACAAGCTATACCATTACCTGCGCGCCCACGACCTGACCCTGACGGCCTACAGCCCGATTGCCCAGGGAAAAGTGATGGGCAACGCTACTTTAAAAAGCATCGGGGAGAAACACGGCAAGAACGAGGTGCAAATCGCGCTCCGCTGGCTCCTGCAGCAGGACGGGGTGCTGGCCATTCCGAGGTCTTCGAAGGAAAGCCATATGCGATCCAACTTCGATGTCTTCGATTTTGAGCTGACGCCCGGGGAGGTACAGCAGATTGACAGGCTGAAGCAGGAGAACACGCGCCTCGTGCATCCCGCCTGGGCCCCGGCCTGGGACTGAGGCAATTTTGAATAAAGAATTTTGAATAACTGAATAGTTGCGTTACCGAGAGGTACCCTGCTGATACTTGATAAATGATAACTGACAAATGGAAAAGCAACCACTATTAAAACCGATAACACTACACGACCTGGAGTTGAAGAACCGGGTCATCATGGCCCCGATGACGCGAAGCCGCGCCGACAACGCAGGCAATGTGCCCAACGACATCATGGTGACCTATTACACGCAGCGCGCCGGCGCAGGACTCATCATCACGGAGGGTTCACAGATTTCGAAGCAGGCGGAAGGATATATAAACACACCCGGCATCTATACCGAAGAGCAGGTGGCAGGCTGGAAGAAAGTAACGGAGGCCGTACACGCCGAAGGCGGCAAAATCTTCCTGCAGTTGTGGCACGTAGGCCGCATGTCGCACCCCGATTTCCAGGGCGGCGACTTGCCCGTGGCTCCTTCCGCCATCAACCCGAACGCCAAGTCTTTCACGCCCCAGGGCTTCAAGGACACGGTTACGCCGCGCGAGCTGACCGTGCCTGAAATCAGGCAGATTGTGCAGGACTACAGAAAAGCGGCGAAGAATGCCATGGCCGCAGGCTTCGACGGGGTGGAGATACACGCCTCCAACGGCTACCTGCTGCACCAGTTCTTTGTGAGCACCGCCAACGTGCGCACCGATGCATATGGCGGCTCCAAAGAGAACCGGGCGCGCATCCTGTTCGAGGTGCTGGAGGCGGTGAAGGAAGCCGTTCCGGTAGAGCGCATCGGCATCCGCCTGAACCCGAGCCTGCACGGAGGCTTCGGCATTACCGTGAACGAGGACACCATCCCGACCTACGACTATATCATTGAGAGGCTGAACAACTACCAACTGGCGTACCTGCACCTGACGGAGGCTTCGCCCGCTACGTACGAGGTGCCGTTTATAGAGCCACATATAGCCAAACGCTATCGCCCTGTATATAAAGGCAACCTGATGATCAACGGCGGCTTTACGCAGGAAAAAGGAAACGAGGTGATCGAGGCAGGCGATGCGGACATGGTGGCCTTCGGGGTGCCGTTTATCGCCAACCCGGACCTGCCGGAGCGCTTCGCCCAAAACGCGGAGCTGCAGGCGGCCGACCAAAACACCTTCTACGCACCAGGTGTGAAAGGCTATATAGATTACCCATCGCTGGCAGAAGCATAAGCCTGCGTTATATATGGCCCAGCAAAACAGCCAGCCGCCGCAAGAGGCGGCTGGCTGTTTCGTTTGTGGCAAGTGCGGGCGCAGGGCAAAGCTTTATGTATCAAAAACAAGGCAATGTTTACCTATTTCAGCACAAATTAAGCTACTTTTACTTTTTGCATCCTGCCGCTGAAGGGCGGCGCGAGCGGCTTAAAGCAAGCGTACAACTATGAAACTGAAAATAAGAACCGGCTTCGGCTACGATGTACACCAGTTGCAGGAAGGGCTTGATTTCTGGCTCGGCGGCATCCGGGTGCCGCACACGCACGGGGCGCTCGGGCACTCCGACGCCGATGTGCTCATCCACGTGATTTGCGATGCCCTGCTGGGCGCGGCGAACATGCGCGACATCGGCTTCCACTTCTCCGACAAAGACCCCAAGTACAAGGGCATCGACAGCAAAATCCTGCTGCGGGAGGTGGTACACCTGCTGGCGCTGGAAGGCTACGAAATCGGAAACATCGACTCCACCGTCTGCCTGCAGGAGCCGAAGGTGAACCCCCATATCCCGGCCATGAAAACATGCCTGGCAGAGGTGATGGGCATCCCGGAAGAGGATATCTCCATCAAGGCCACCACCACCGAGCACTTGGGCTTTGTGGGCAAAAAGGAAGGGGTGGCCGCTTTTGCAACTGTTTTGATACAAAAGCAGTAGGTAACGGGGCACCGCTCCCGACACCCCTGTACCTGCGCCTTTACCTTTCGCTTGGCGCGGCGATGTGAAACAAACACCTTATCCAACCAATGGTATATATGAAGCGATACATTTATGGTTACGTGCTGCTGGCCGCCCTCGGGTTTGGCTGCGCCAAGACGCCCGCAACTTCCACTACCTCCACCACCGAAACCAGCACACCCGCCATCGTGACCGACACAGCCGCGCTCAGCGAAGCCGCGCCGAAATACGCCGCTACCGTCACCGCCGCCGACCTTTCCAGGCACCTCACCATCCTGGCCTCGGATGAGTACGAAGGCCGCAACACCGGCGAGAAAGGCCAGAAAATGGCAGCCGAGTATATTTCCCGCGAGTTCCGCGAAGACGGCCTGGCCGGGCCTGTCAAAACTAATTCTGCCAACCCCTACTACCAGACTTTCGAATTGGAAAAGAGCATGTGGGGCGATGGCTATATGACCGTTGGGGAGGAGAAATACCTGATGATGAAGGATTTCTTCGTGCTGGGCAACACTCCTTTCCAGACCGAGCAGGCCGTGGACGTGGTGTTTGCCGGGTACGGGATTGATGACGCCAACTACTCGGACTACACCAACCTGGATGCAGAGGGAAAAGTGCTGGTGGTGCTGGCCGGGGAGCCCAAAGGAGCTGATGGGAATTACCTGGTGAGCGGCACCGGCAAAGCCTCCGACTGGGGCAACGACTACCGCACCAAGCGCAACGCCGCCACCGAGCACGGCGCCAAAGCCGTGATGATTGTGACGGGCACCAACCCAGGCGAGTTCAACAGTCTGACGCAGCGCTACAAGGCCTATGCCAACCGCCCGTCCCTTGGCTTGAAGAGCAGCGCCGAAAACCCATCCGCAGCCACCATCTTTATATCGCCGGTGGCGGGCGCGGCCTTGCTGAGCACCACCACCGAGAAGCTCCTGAACTACAACAAGCAGGTGGCCACGGCCGGTAAGCCCGTTGCAGCCAGCTTCACCGCCGCCAAGGACGCCAAGATCATGACGGAGCGCATATCTGACCCGCTGCCAACCGAGAACGTGCTGGGCTATATAGAGGGCACCGACAAAAAGGACGAGGTAGTGGTGCTGACGGCGCATTACGACCATGTGGGGATGGACACCACCCTGCAGGGCGACCAGATATATAACGGCGCCAACGACGACGGCTCGGGCACGGTGGCGGTCATAGAAATAGCCGAGGCGTTTGCCCAGGCCAAGAAAGACGGCTACGGGCCGCGCCGCAGCGTGCTGTTCATGACCGTGACGGCCGAGGAGAAAGGCCTGCTGGGCTCGGAGTATTACTCCGCAAACCCGGTCTTCCCGCTGGAGAACACAGTGGCCGACATCAACATCGACATGATCGGCCGCATGGACACGGAGCATGAGAAAACCAACAACAGCAACTACATCTACTCCATCGGGGCCGACAAGCTATCTTCGGAACTGCACGAGATAAACGAGGCGATGAACGGGAAGTACGTACACCTGGAGCTCGACTACACTTACAACGATGAGAACGACCCGAACCGCTTCTACTACCGCTCCGACCACTACAACTTCGCCAAGCACGGCATCCCGATCGTGTTCTACTTCAACGGCGTACACGAAGATTACCACCAGCCCTCCGACGAGGTGGACAAGATAATTTTTGAGAGCGCCGAGAAGGTGGCAAGGCTGGCGTTCCACGTGGCCTGGGAGCTGGCCAACCGCGAGAACCGCATCGTGGTGGACAGCAACAAGAAATAGTTTTGAATTACGAGTTCGGAGTTTTGGATTCCAACTCGGAACTCGTAATTCGTAATTCCAACAGTATGAGTAAACTGAAACAGTTTCTGCTGGATGCAGAGGCAAAGTCCTTCGACCAGGGCCACCGCGCCACCATCCGCTTCAACATCGGCAAGTACAATGCCGCTGTGCAGCGCGGCCTTACCCAGTACACCGACCACGAGCTGGCCCGCGAGCGCGGCTCTTTCATAAAAACCAACGCCATCAACAACCTCGACAAGTACCTGATGGAGTTCGAGGCCAACTTCACGGCCCGGGGCGGCAAGGTGATATGGGCCCGCGACGCGCAGGAGGCGCTGAAGGAGATCGGTGAGATCATGAAGCGCAAGCGTGCCCGCTCGGTGGTAAAGTCCAAATCGATGACGACGGAGGAGATACACCTGAACGAGTACCTCGAGAAGAACGGCATCGAAACGGTGGAAACCGATCTGGGCGAGTACATCGTGCAGTTGGCCGAGCAGCGGCCCTACCACATCGTGACGCCGGCCATGCACATGTCCAAAAAAGACATCTCGGACCTGTTCGTGCGCAAGCTCGGCATCCCGCCCACCGACAACGCCGAGGAACTGGTGGCCGTGGCCCGCAAGCTGCTGCGCGAGAAGTACACCGCCGCCGAGGTGGGCATCACGGGGGGCAACTTCCTGATTGCCGACGTGGGCGGCATCGCCGTGACGGAGAACGAGGGCAACGCCCGCCTCTCCACCACCTTCCCCAGAACGCACATCGCCATTGTGGGCATCGAGAAGATGATTCCGTCTATCATGGACCTGGACCTGTTCTGGCCGCTCCTGAGCACCAGCGGCACCGGCCAGAACGTGACCATCTACAACACCATCCTGACGGGGCCGCGCCAGCCGAAAGAGAAAGACGGCCCGGAGGAGATGTACGTGGTGCTGCTCGACAATGGCCGCACCGACCTGCTGGCGCTGCCCGAGAAGCGTGAGGCCCTGAACTGCATCCGCTGCGGCGCCTGCCTCAATGTGTGCCCGGTCTACAAAAACATCGGCGGCCATACCTACGAGAGCACGTACAGCGGCCCTATCGGCTCCGTGATCACACCGCATTACAACGGCATGGCCGAGCACAAACACCTGAGCTTCGCCAGTTCCCTTTGCGGGGCCTGCACCTCGGTGTGCCCGGTCAAGATAAACATCCACAACCTGCTGCTGCTGAACCGCAAGCAAAGCGTGGACGAGGGGCTGGCCGACAAGCAGGAGACCACAGCGTTTAAGTTCTGGCTGAAGGCGATGAAGAGCCGCACGCTGCTGAACCTGGCCCCGGCCTTTGCCAAGAACTTCGTGCTGAAGCAGGTGCTGAAAGACACCTGGAGCAAACGCCGCGAACCGCTGCACGTGCCGCCAAAGTCGTTTAACCAGCTTTGGAAAGAGCGACGGAAATAAAGAAAAAGCCCGCTATATAGGAGGCCATACAGAAAAGGCCGCCGCAGGTAACCCTGCAACGGCCTTTTCTGTATGGCCTGGCCCGTGGTTTATATATGGGCAGGGCTGCAATCAAAACTTGCCTGCACAGCAAACGCCCGCACCCGGGCAGCCGGTACGGAAGAAGCGGGAAAGCAGCAGGAGGCCTGGCAGCCTCCCCCGCTGGGGCTATATCAGAATCTGGCGGCTGATGCTCTCGTCCAGCGAGATGAGCGTTTCGGTGCGCTGCACGCCTTCCAGGGCCTGCAGTTTCTCGTTCAGCACCTCGCGCAGGTGCTTGGTGTCGCGGCAGATAAGTTTGGCGAACATGCTGTAGGTGCCGGTGGTGTAGTGCAGTTCCACCACCTCCGGAATGGCGCGGATCTGCTCGACGGCCTCCTTGTACTCGGAGCCTTTCTCCAGAAAAACCCCAATGAAAGCGCAGATGTCGAACCCTACGGCCGAGGGGTTGATCAGCAGTTGCGCCCCCTTCACCACGCCCATTTCGTTCAGTTTCTTCATGCGCACATGTATCGTACCGCCAGACACGTTCAACTCCTTCGCGATATCGGTATAAGCACGCGTCACGTCCTGCATGAGCAGCCTTAAGATCTGCTTATCCAGATTATCGATTTCATAATTCATATGCTCCTATACTTGCTAGTATTAACAAAGTTGCAAATATAACACCATTTTCTTAAAAATCTAACAACAGCTAAAAATTCTATTTGTTGATTTTATAACTAAGCACTATATTTGTTACCTTTGTGCATAGCAAACAGTAAATATTTTACCAATTTAGCAAGAATATGGAGCAACAAACAACAGCAGCGTCAACGGCACTAGATGCTACACTAGGCCACCTGGGCCGGGCAATTCTACCAAAAGTGCTACAAGTGCAGCAAGGTATTGTTCGCGCCACGCATGAATTCATGTTCAAGAAGGGACTGACGCAGCTTATGCCGCTCATGCTCTCCCCCATCACAGACCCACTGAACCACGGGGTGGTCGATGCCTCCATACAGTATGCCGAGCAGCGCTGGAGCCTCACCAAGTCCATGATTTTCCATAAGCAGCTGGCCTTACTCAACCCTGCGCTCAACAGCCTGTACATCATTTCGCCTAACGTGCGCCTTGAGTTCGCGGACCGCGCCGACACCGGCCGCCACCTGTTCGAGTTCACGCAGATAGACTTCGAGTTCAAAAACAAGGACCGCTTCTATGTGATGGAGTTCATGGAGGAGCTGGTGAACTTCATCTTCGACCGCCTGAACAAAGAGCTCCCGGAGCTGCTGCTGGAACTGCGCGGGGAGCTGCTGCCGCAGTACGAGAAGTGGCCTGTATACCGCACCGAGAAGTTGGAGGCTGCGCTGGGGCCGGATTACGAGCACCTGAAGTCAGAGGAGGCCACCAGCCCGTTCTGGCTGCTGAACCACCGCCGCGAGTTCTACGACAAGGAGGACCCCAAAAGCCCGGGCACTTACCTGAACTATGACGTGATCTGGCCTGAAGGCTTCGGCGAGGGCCTGTCTGGCGCGGAGCGCGAGAACGAGTACAACCAGATAAAGAAGCGCATGGCCGAGGTAGGCACTAACGAGGAAATTTTCAAAAACTACCTGGAGATAGCCAAAGAGAACGGCCTGCCCAAGACTGCCGGCGGCGGTTTTGGCGTGGAGCGCATGACGCGCTTTATATGCCGCCTCAAAGATGTGAACGAGGCGACCGTTTTCTCGCGCAAGCCTTTTACCCAGGCTATTTTCTAAACTGCACCCAAACGGCCGCATTTACTTGCGCCAGCATATATGATATATGCATTTAAAAAGCCCGCTGCCACACAGCGGGCTTTTTTATTCGGCACCCGCGGCAAACCGCCCCCCGACATATTGCCGTAGTAGGATAGGGTTGTAAACAGAAATCATAGATACCTATCCCACATTCGTAATCAATTGTATGCCTATGCTCACCGGACGCGTCAACGCACCTGAACTATATACAGAGTCTGACTGGCTCAACACCAACCGCAACTGGTCTATCAAAGACTTTAGAGGGAAAATTGTGCTGCTCGATTTCTGGACTTTCGGCTGCATCAACTGCCAGCACATTGTGCCGGACCTGAAGCGGCTGGAGGAGGAGTTTGCCGATGTGCTGATGGTCATCGGGGTGCATTCCGCCAAGTTCGACGCCGAGAAGCAGAACGAAACCATCGGACAGGCCATCCGCAAGTTCGGCATAACACACCCGGTGGTGAACGACGCCAACTACAGGCTCTGGAACGAGTACGGCATCCGGGCATGGCCCACGGTGGTGCTCATCAACCCAAACGGCAAAGTGGTGGGCCAGCATGCGGGCGAGGGCGTGTACAACACGGTGCAACCCTATATCCAAAAGATGGCAGAGGAGTTTGCGCAGGCGCTGAACCGGGACCCGATTGATTTGCATATGGAAGAAAAGGCGGAGCGGTCGGCACTTTCCTTCCCCTCTAAGCTCCTTGCCGACACCGAAGGCCATCTGTACCTCTCCGACAGCGGGCACAACCGCATCCTCAAGCTAAATCCGGAGGGCCAGGTGCTGGACGTGATTGGCAGCGGCAGGCAGGGTTTTGAGAACGGCGGCTATGCGGAGGCTTCCTTTTACGAGCCGCACGGCATGGCGCTCCACAACGGCAGTTTATATATAGCCGACGCCAAAAACAATGCCATCCGCAAAGCAGACCTGGCGCAGCGGCAGGTGAGCACCGCCTCCGGCACCGGCGAACTGGAATATTATTTCAAGGACAGCAAGATTGGCGTGCCCGTCAACCCAAACAGCCCCTGGGATTTGCTGGCGCTCGGTAACAATTTATATATAGCCAGTGCTGGCAATCACCAGATCCTCCGCATGGATATGGGAACCGGACAAGTGTACCGCTTTGCCGGCAGCGGCCGCGAAGCCCTCACCGACGGGCTGCTGCTGGAGGCGGCCTTCAACCAACCGAGCGGGCTGGCCAGCAACGGCAACGTGCTATATATAGCCGACGCCGAAGCCAGCGCCATCCGGACCCTGAACACAGACTCGGGCATGGTGCTCACGCCGCTGGGCCGCGGCCTCTTCGATTTTGGGGATGTGGACGGGCCTGTAGACGATGCACTGCTGCAGCACTGCATGGGCGTGGAGATTATCGACAGCGATGTATATATAGCTGACACCTACAACGGCAAGATAAAAGTGCTGGACCTGAGCCGCCTGCGCGTCCGCACCCTGGCCGACGGCCTCAGCGAACCAAATGACCTCCTCTTTTTGAACGGACAGTTGTGGGTAACCAGCACCAACAGCCATCAATTGTTCAGAGTAGATTTACATACCGGGGAGAAGGAAGAGGTCGTGGTCCGGTTTTGAGCTCATATATGAGTTATATATAAAAGTAAGTATACTTCAAGTCTATGACTTGAAGTATTGGAATTCCTAAACTTCCACTTTTACACCTTTACCTCCGCCTGCTCCTGAGTGAGCGAGGAGCGTAGCCTGCGGAAGAACTTGAGCATCACCTGGAAAATGGGGCTTTGGATGAGACTGAAGAAGAACGTAGCGACAAATACAGGCCCGCCCAGGAAGTAGCCAATCACCAGCACCACCAACTCCACCACAATGCGGGCACGGCTGATGGATAGCTTTGTCCGGTCGGAGATGGCGAGCATGAACCCGTCGCGGGGGCCGGCACCGATGCCGCCCGCCACATACAAACCGCCCGCTATGCCAGCGATCACGATGGCGCAGGCCAGCAAAAGGTAATCTATATAGGTGTGGCTGGCATCAGGAAGGAAATCAAGCCACAGGAATAGATCCATGAACGGGCCTACCAGCAGCGCGTTGCCAAACGTGCCGATGTTGATGTACTCGCACTTCACGAACCAGGTAACGCACACCAGCAGCAGGCCCAGGAAGATGCTCCAGGTGCCGATGGTGAGGCCAAACTTCTGAAACAGCGCCACGTTCAGCACCTCCCAGGGGTGCAAGCCGAGGCACTTCACCTTCACGGCCATGGCGTTGCCAAAGCCGAACAAGATCAAGCCCAGGAAAAAGAATGTATAGGATATAACCCGGTCGCGCATTTCCGTTTCGCCTGTTGTCGCGGCGCTATATGTTCAAACAAAAGCGCCGCAAGAAAGCAAAATTATCCCGAAACGTCTTTGAAAAGCGGGCGAACTGCTGCGCCTGATTTAGTTAAACCTGTCACAAGCCGGTCCGAAGGCATATGCCTCTGGCTGCACGATCAATAGATATATAATTACGCCGCAGCCTGTTGCGCCAGCTGGCTTTTTACGCGCAGGGCCTGCTGTATATGGCGCTCCTCGTGCAGCACCACAAACTCCAGCGCCTCCCCGATGCGCAGCTTCAGCAGTTTGAAAAACTCCACCGGAACCGCTTTTTTGTGCAGGTTGGCTTTTTTTGCGTTCTGCAGCAGGCGCAGCAACTCGGCCTGATGTTGTTCAAACTCCTCCACGGTGGCACGGCCCAGGCTGCTGTTGATCGGGTTCATGTGCTTCACGGTTTTGTGCTTTTTCGTGTTCTGCGGCCGCACCATCTCCAATGACTTTTTGCCAAACCAGCTGTAGCTGATGCCCTGCACATAGGTGCCGTCGGAGTTGTTCTCAATGGCTTTGGCGAGGGCCGGGTTATAGTAGCGGCTGTAACGGTTCAGGTGCTCGAGGCACTCCAGGATGCTCCAGCTGTCGGGGTTGGTTTTGAAATTGAGCGAGGGCAGGGCCAGCGGGGCCAGGTCGGTGGCCACTGTCTGTTGCAGGCTGCGGATGGACTGGGTCAATTGCTCTAAGGTGCTCATAGTGGTCGTTGTTTTATGTGGTAGAGCAAAGGTATTTTGCACGCCGCTCCCAATCCTTGACGCCAATCAAGATTTACACCTTCAGGCGGCTCAGCGTCTCGGGCGACATGCGCAGGTAAGAGGCGATATACTTTTTGGGGATGTGCTGAAACAGGTGCGGGCTCCGCTGCATTACGCGCTGCAGGCGCTGCTCCGGCTCGGGCAACAGCAGGTCCACCTCCCGCTCTATCTTGCCCACCAGCGCTTTCTCCAGCTCCTGATACCAAAACTTTTTGATATTGGGCTGCTGCGCCATCAGCTGCATGAAATCTTTTTTGCTGATGCCCAGCAACTCGCTCCTTCGCAGCGCCTGTATATAGTAGGCAGAGGGTTTGGCGTCCACGAACGAGGGGAAGGAGACCAGCAGGGTGTTGGAATAGCCAAAGCCCACGCAGATTTCCTCGTCGGGCAGCGGGAAGTAGATGCGCAGCGCCCCGCTCACAACAAAGTACAGCCCCTGCTCCACCTGCCCCTGCCGTATCAGGAAGTCGTACCGGTTCAGCTGCACCCGCTTTTTCCAGAGCGGCACAAAGGCGTCTATATCCTCGGGGGTGAGGAAAGGGACTTGCTGGAGGAGGGTGCGGAGCATGGGGTTGTATTAATTTACAATGGCAAGTTTTAAGTGTTGGGGCTGTTTATTATACCACCTGATAGCATTGGAGCAAACACCTTTCATGAAAATATTTAGATCTACAAGGTCAGAACCGTCACATATATTCTCTGATGGCCTGAAATTAGATTTAGCGTGAACCACTTTGTTCCTGGTATTGTAAATAATCTTCCCTACCATATTGCTGGCCACTTTCAATTTTTGTGGTTCTGTTGAAGAGTTTAATTGTTTTTCCCCAATAGCACTGTAAACCTTCCTTTTAATGCTTTCAGGTAAATCTTCAAAGTGGTCAATTAAATTGAAGCATACATTGAAAGTAGACTTGATCAGTTCTTCATCTTTGAACCTGCTGCGGACTGATTCGGCTAAATCAAAAACAGACTTAATGTAGTCTCCATTTTCAAAGTTTCTCTTTGCCACTTTAAGCTTTTCACGCATTAATTCATGTGCCTCAATGCTGACCACAACAGGCGCAAAGTGTTCCAGTATCTTATAAAAGTTCAGAAACTTTAGTTCAGCTTCTTGAATTTGAATAGCTGAAACAAAAAGTCTCATGCCTTCATTATATGGTTCAATACACTTTACCTTTTCTACATGTCCAATCAAATCTTCCTCATTTTCAGATTCTCCATCATGATCTTCATAATCGAAAAGTGGAACGCTAATCTCTGATAAGTTTAGAGCTACTCCTGTACTATCAGCAATCTCGAAAATGTATGAGTTTACAATATTTAGTTCTTGCTCGTGCGATAGAGGGGCATTACTATATGTATATCTAACCTCAACAGCTAAATATGGTGAAGATATCACCCAAAAGCCATTATAGATCTCAAGCTTTGTAGCAGCCAAACCAACAAAGAATGAATCTTTTACAACATCAAGTTCAATACCTTCCTTTAATATAGTTTTTAAATTATATAATTTCTTAAGTAGATATTTATTGTTGGTAACATTTGAGCTTACGATATAGTATCTTCTGTTTTTTGTTCTGATCAAACCAGGATTGATTATCTCAAATGATTTTATTTCGGGTGAAAGCTCAACAAACTCTTCTAAAGACATTTTATGATGCTCTTCTTCTGAAGGAAAAAGAATCAAAACATATTGAGTAGAGGTGTCATCAAGATCTTCAGGATCAGATCCAATTCCTATTCTGGCAAACGGATCACGCCCTTCATTAAACCAACGGTAAGTGGTTTTGATATGATCAATAATTTCAAGACACAAGGAGTAGTTAGAATCTTTAGTTTCTTCCATAGTAATGTATGGTAAAGGATAAAGAGTTTATAATTTAAATAGATAAATATAAATATTTTTATATTTATCTATTCCCCCTACCGCTTCACCTTAAACTCTTTAAACCCGGCTAGTTCCGTCATCTCCTTTACCTCCACCTTCTCTACCTTGGCTTTGCGGGGGCCCTGGTGCGCCCACTGCTCCAGTTGCTTCAGGGCGGCGGGGGTGCCTTCGGCTTCTATATAGACGGTGCCGTCTTTCTCGTTCTGTGCAAAGCCCGTGATGCCAAGTTCGTGGGCCTTCTCTCTGGTGCTGGCCCTGAAAAAGACGCCGTGTACCTTGCCGTACACCCGGATGGCGATGTGTTTGATGGGATGGCTCATATGCGATGGTCTTTAGCTATATATCCCACAAAACGGACGGGGCCGCCGCAGGTTCTAAAAACAGGGTGGGTGTCGGCTATATATACCCGTGGCCGCACAACACATATAAGCGGGTCGCGCGGTGTAAGTGGCAGAATGTGGGGCACATGTTTTGCCGATGCTTCCATCAGAGGCGGTAAAGTTTTATATTTGATGCATTCATGCCCTAAACCTGCAGCTATATGATTTTGAAGCGGCTCACCCTTTTTCTGTCTTTGTTTTTCGGCACGCTTGCCTCCATCCCCTCCGCTTTCGCCCAGCAGGTGCCGGACTCGACGGGCACGCTGCCGCCTTTTCTGCAGCAGGACAGCCGGCACTGGGTCGATTCTGTTTTCGCCACCCTCACGCCCGACGAGCGCATCGGCCAGCTCATCATGCTGGCGGCCTACTCCAACCGCGACAGGGCCTTTGAGGACACACTCGCGCAGCAGATCATCAAATACAACGTAGGGGGGCTTGTGTTTTTCCAGGGCGGGCCGGGCCGGCAGGCGCACCTCTCCAACCGCTACCAGGAAATCTCGAAAGTGCCGCTGCTCGTGGCCATGGACGCCGAGTGGGGCGTGGGCATGCGCCTCGATAGCGTGCTGAAGTTCCCGTTCCAGATGACGCTCGGCGCACTGCCCGAAGACACGCTGCTATATGCCATGGGCAGGGAAGTGGCCTATCAGTTCAAGCGCCTGGGCATGCACGTCAATTTCGCGCCGGTGGTGGATGTGAACAACAACGCCGATAACCCGGTAATCGGCTTCCGCTCTTTCGGTGAGAACAAGTACAACGTGGCCCGCAAGGCCGCCGCCTATATGCGCGGCATGCAGGACAACGGCATCATCGCGGTGGCCAAGCACTTTCCCGGCCACGGCGACACCGACGTAGACTCGCACCTCGACCTCCCGAGCATCTACCAAAGCGCCAAACGCCTCGACACACTGGAGCTATATCCCTTCCGGCACCTCATGAAGCAAGGCCTCGGCGGCGTGATGATCGCCCACCTCAACATCCCCTCCCTCGACACCACCACCAACCTGCCCTCAAGTCTTTCGAAACCGGTTATTACCTCGCTTCTGAAGGAGAAACTCGGCTTTGAAGGGCTGGTTTTCTCCGATGCCATGAACATGAAAGGCGTCACCAAGTTTTACCCCGGCGGCTCAGCCGATGCCCTGTCGCTGATGGCGGGAATGGATGTCCTGGAGTTTCCCGAAAACATCGACTCCAGCTTCAACGCCATTAAAATGGCCGTAGACAGCGGCCTTGTTTCGCAGGAGGCGATTGACGCGCGGGTCAGGCGTGTGCTGGAAGCCAAGTACTGGGCAGGCCTGAATAACTATAAACCAGTAGATCCCCAGCACATTTACCAGAACCTCAACAACCCGCAGGCGCAGTATATAAACCGGACGCTGACGGAGAACGCCGTAACGGTGCTGCAGAACAAAGCCAACCTGATACCCATCCAGCGCCTCGACACGCTCCGGGTGGCGGCGCTGGCCATCGGCACCACCAAGCCCACCGCTTTCCAGGCGAAGCTTGCCGAGTATACGGCCATTGATACGTTCTTCCTGCCCGCCAACAGCTCCATCGACAGCCTGTACAGCATGAAGGAGCGCCTGAAAGGCTACAACACCATTCTGGTGGGCATACACGACGTGGGCACCAGGCCTGCGACTGACTATAGCATCACGCCTGAAGAGGTGGTATTTATAAAAGAGCTGGCGCGCGGCAACGTGAACGTGATCATGAGCATTTTCGGCAACGCCTACTCCGTTTCCAGGTTCCGGGAGCTGAAGGACATCAATACGCTCATCATGGCGTACCAGGAAACGCAAAACACGCAGGAGGTAGCGGCCCAACTGATATTCGGCGGCTCGGCGGCTACAGGCAAAATGCCCGTGACGGCCACGCCTGCCTACGATTTAAAAACCGGTCTTGCCACGGAGGCGGGCCTGCGCTTCCGGTACACTTACCCCGAGGCTGTGGGGCTCGACTCCAAAGATTTCAGCAGGATTGACACGCTGGTGAACCAGGCCATCGCGGCCGGGGCCATTCCGGGGGCGCAGGTGCTGGTGGCGAAAGACGGGAACGTCATCTACCAGAAATCATTCGGCTACCATACCTACGAAAACGAGGTTCCGGTACAGAACACCGATCTCTACGACCTGGCCTCCATCACCAAAATCAGCACCTCGCTGGCGGCCCTGATGAAGCTGCAGAGCGAGGGCAAGTTCGACTTTAACAAGCGCCTGGCCGATTACCTGCCCGAGTTTGAGGGATCGAATAAGGAAGACTTAACTTTCAAGGAGATGCTCACGCACCAGGCAAGGCTGCAGGCCTGGATACCGTTCTGGAAGGAGACGGTGCGGAAAAACGGGAAGTTTAAGTGGCGCACCTTCAAGGCCGATTCCTCGGCCCGCTTCCCGGTAAAGGTGGCGCAGAACCTGTACATGCACCGCAAATACGACAAAAGGCTATATAAAGCCATCCGCAAATCGCCGCTGAACGCGCAGCCCGGCTACGTGTACAGCGACCTGTCCTTTTACCTGTACCCACTGATTGTGGAGCGCATCACAGGGCAAAAGTTTGAGGATTACCTGCGCGAGGAGCTATATAAACCACTGGGCGCCACCACGCTCACCTTCAACCCGGAGGACCGCTTCCCCAAGTCGCGCATTGTTCCCACCGAAATCGACACGCTGTTCCGGAAGCAACTGCTGCACGGCACGGTACACGACGAGGGCGCGGCCATGCTGGGCGGCATATCCGGCCACGCCGGGCTGTTCGGCACTTCCAACGACCTGGCCAAACTGATGCAACTCTACCTGCAGAAAGGCGAGTACGGCGGTGTCCGCCTCCTGGATGAGGATGTGGTGGAGACCTATACCAGCTGCCAGTACTGCCCCGACAACCGCCGCGCCCTCGGCTTCGACCGCATCAACTCACCCTATATAGAGAACGGCAACGCTGCCAAAAGCGCCAGCCCCGAAAGCTTCGGCCACTCCGGCTTCACCGGCACCTTCACCTGGGTCGACCCAAAATATAACCTGGTGTATGTGTTCCTCTCGAACAGGGTGTACCCCACCCGCGAGAACAGCAAGCTGTATGATTTAAACACGCGCACCAAAGTGCAGCAGGTGATATATGATGCCATTGAAGCGGCTGGCAAAGGCAAAAAAGGCGCGGCGCAGAAGTAGCCCCCTGTTCTTAGCCGATTTATATATAAAGCGTCCGCTGCCATATATGGCAGCGGACGCTTTTGTTTTAACGCATTATACCAGTATCAAATGGTTTTTACATATCTGTCCAACCACCCCTGCCCCTCCTTGGACAAGGAGGGGCAGGGGTGGTTGGAACATGCCCTCGCAGCGCGGGCATGCGCAAAATCTAATTGATAAAGGTATAAGTTCTTCATCAACTCTGCTCCGCATCCTGCTCACAGGCCTGTTTCACAACCTCCAGTTGATCCTCATTAATCCACCCCATTTTCACGGCGTGCCGGGCGGCAGAAAGCGTTTCTTCCACCAGTTCCATTTCCACGCCCTGCGCCCTCACCTTTTCAGCGATACCCCGTACTTCCGCATCACGCTTGTCCGGCGACACATCGCGGATGTAGATGCCGAGGATGCGCCCCGGATACTCCTGCACAATGTGCTGGTACACCTCCGGGTCGTGCTGTCCGCTGTCGCCGATGCAGATAAACTTCAGGTTGGGGTACGTGTCGAGGATATGGCGTATCTTCTCGCGCTTGTACTCCGCTTCACTGGTCTCGAACTCGCCGCGGTCCAGGTTGGCGCCTTTGTCGCGGAGCAGCAGGGGGCCTTCCGGAATGTCGTGTGATTTGAAGAACCTGACCAGCAGGTCGAAGAGGTTCCACTCGCTGCCCGACACAAAGAAGAGCGGGTTCTGCCCCCGCTCGTCGTTGCCTTTGCAAAGCGCCCGCAGAAAGCCGGCGATACCCGGAAAGGGGCTGCGCTCCAGGGAGTTCTTCAGCAGCGCCAGCTTCAGCCGGCCCAGGAAGTGCGTAACCTTGGATACCAGCACCGTGTCGTCGATGTCGGAGATGATGCCGAACTCCACGTGTGTCCCCGGCGCAAATATATAGGCCTCTGCCTCCAGGTGGTCGCCGTCTGTTTTCTGCTCCAGCAGGCGCAGCTTTATTTTGTTGCCGGTGGTACTATAGTCTATCGGCGTATCCGTCCTGAACTCCAGGTTAAAATAGCCTTCCCCGTCCGTCACGACCTCCTGCTCCTGCCCGGCAAAACTGGCCTTCAGCCTGATGCCCGGTATCTCATCCGACTCGTAGCGCTTGTAGGTGTTTTTGAGGTGCGTCAGCGGGCCGTCCCCTTTCCTCGACTGCTCCAGTTTTTCGTCTTCCAGCACCCTCCCCTTCACGTATATATAATTCTCATTACCGAAGCCGTAGTAGGGCATAATGTTAATGGGCTCCAGCAGGTGCAGTTTATCCTTTGTCTTGAACTTCGCCAGCGACAGGCCATGCTCCACCTGCTCAATAGCCGCCAGCAACCCCTCTTTTGCTGTCTGTTTTATGTTCGCCATGAATTGTATTTTATTTTGTTTGAACGGATTACAGCCGAAGGAGTTGAACACGGATGCGAGGGGTGCAAGAACATTTCCTGCCGTTGCGTTTGTTCTATGGATAGCATGTGGCGGCAGTCATAAACCGTAGTTACATTGGGGCGCACAGCCCTTATTTATATATAGGAAGGGGAATTGCCATGTCATTACTATTTAACGATTTCAGGAGCTGGGAAAAACACTGCGCCGAAACAGGCCAGCCGCTGTACCAGCCCGTGCTGGCATACGAAATTGAACAGAAAGGCCGCACCGAGGATTATATCTGGGAGAACATCGCAAAGGCCTACGATGTGATGACGGATGCCGTGCAGACCGGCCTCACCGAAAACATGCAGAGCCGCTCGGGCATGGTGAACAACAGCGCCAAGAAGGTGGCAAAATCCTCTGTCACGGTGCTGTCGCCGGAGTTTCAGATGCTGGTGTCTCGGGCGCTGGGGGCCAAGGAGGTGAACTCGTGCATGGGCCGCGTGGTGGCGGCCCCGACGGCGGGTGCCTCGGGCATATTGCCCGGCACCCTCACCACGCTGCAGGAACTACATGGCCTGGACGATAGGAAGATACACGAAGGCTTGCTGGTAGCGGCGGGCATCGCGCTGATCATTGAGCAGAACGCCTCGCTGGCCGGTGCCGTGGGCGGCTGTCAGGCCGAGACCGGCAGCGCGGCGGCGATGGCGGCCGGTGCCATCGTTTACTGCCTGGGCGGTTCTGTGGACCAGGTGTTCACGGCAGTGGCCATTACCATCCAGTGCATGCTTGGCCTCATCTGCGACCCGGTGGCGGGGCTGGTGGAGGTGCCCTGTATTGTGCGCAACGCCAGTGCGGCTGCCATCGCCTTTTCGTCGGCACAAATGGCCATCGCTGGCGTCAACGCTGTTATCCCGGTTGACCAGTGCGTGGCCGCCCTCGGCGAGGTTGGCGAGAGCATGGAGCGCAAGTACAAAGAGACAGCCGAAGGCGGGCTGGCCAACACGCCAAGGGCGCGCGAGATAGAGAACTTTGTGCTGGTGCAGGATGTGGAGATCCTTCCGGACGAAGACGCGGAATAGGCACAGGCTATGTATGAATGGCAGGAAACTACAGCAGTTTCCTGCCATTCATAAATAGGCGAACTCCCGCAATTTGTATTTGTGAAGTGATCTCCACACTAAACAGCTTCTGCATATATGATGTGCATTTATATATGCAGAAGCTGTTTTCCCATACTGCGATACACGCTTTGGTTCAGGCGCGGGGCATATATAACCGCTGCCCCGCTCTGCTCCAAAGCGCCGGAGGCAGACAATCCCGCGTTTTTGTTGTAAATTTGCCTAAACAGCTGCAGCTATGGCAGAAAACTACATATCTGACTTCGGAACCATCCTGCTCTTCCTGATCGGGAGTGCCATCTTCGTGATGGTAGGCCTGCTCACGAGCAGGCTGATTCGCCCGAATAGGCCCAACCCGGAGAAGCTGACCACCTACGAGAGCGGCGAGGAACCGATTGGCAATGCCTGGGTGCAGTTCAACCCGCGGTTTTATGTGGTGGCGCTCATCTTTATTATTTTTGATGCGGAGCTGGCGTTCCTGTTTCCGTGGGCTACCGTGTTCGGCCGCCGCGATTTAATAGAAGCCACCAACGGGGCCTGGGGCTGGTTCTCGCTCATCGAGATGTTCATCTTCATCGGCATCCTGGTGCTGGGCCTCGCCTACGCCTGGGCCAAAGGCCACCTCGACTGGATAAAGCCGCAGCCGGTCATCCCCCAAAGCCGCTCCAGAATCCCGATGGATATATACCAGCGCGTAAACGAGCGGCAATATGGCCCGAACAAAAAGGCACCGAGTGAGGAACAGAAGGCATTGGATTTATAATAACATAAAATGTTATCTCGACCAGGGGGAGAGATCTGTTCACAGACCGTTTAGATTTCTCGCAAAGGCTCGAAATGACAGAAAGTTTCTCAATTAGAAATCTTGAGGGTTGCGTTTGGCTCGACACTCTGACGAAAATCATATATAAACATCACCCGATATGGAAGCAAAGACCGGAGAAGGCGGCATTGTCATCACGAAGCTGGACGACCTGTTGAACTGGGCGCGCCTGACCTCGCTGTTCCCGATGGGATTCGGCCTGGCCTGCTGTGCCATCGAGATGATGGGCGCCTATGCCTCCGCCTACGACCTGGACCGGTTCGGCATCATCCCGCGTGCCTCGCCGCGCCAGTCGGATGTGATGATTGTGGCCGGCACCGTTACCTTTAAAATGGCCGACCGCGTGCGCCGCCTCTACGAGCAGATGCCGGAGCCGCGCTACGTCATTTCGATGGGCTCCTGCTCCAACTGCGGCGGACCTTACTGGGAGCACGGCTACCATGTGGTGAAAGGCGTGGACCGCATTATCCCGGTAGATGTATATGTGCCCGGATGCCCGCCAAGGCCAGAGGCGCTGATTGGCGGTTTTCTGCAGTTGCAGGAAATCATCCGGAAAGAGACCATCCGGGCGCCCAGAGCCGTGCAGCAAATCATGGCCAGGCGCGCGCAGCAGGGCCAGCCCGTCGCCGATGCCGATAAGCATACTGCTTAATTCATCAGTATTCAGTATTCAGTTATTCAAAATTAGAAGCGGTGTCTTTCGAAGAGCTAAAAGCCCTGATAGGCGATATATTCGGTGCGGAGGTGATTGTAGCGGAGAATACGGACAAGCTGCAACCCTACCTAGTGCTGCAGACGGAGCGCCTGGCGGAAGTGTGCCTCGCCCTGCACGACCACGAGCAGACCTACTTCGATTTCCTCTCCTGCATCACTGGCATCGACAACGGCCCGGAGGCGGGTACCATGGAGGTAGCCTACAACCTCTACTCCATCCCCTACGACCACCACCTGATGCTGAAGGTAATAGTGGAACGCAACAACACGCCAGAGCAACCCATCCCAGCCGTTCCGACCGTCAGCCATATATGGCGCACCGCCGACTGGCACGAGCGCGAGGTGTTCGACATGGTGGGCATCTACTTCACGGACCACCCGGACATGCGCCGCATCCTCTGCGCCGCCGACTGGGAAGGCCACCCGCTCCGCCGGGATTACAAACTGCAGGATTACTACCACGGCATCAAAGTGCCCTACGACAACCACAACGAGAACAGCGGCTTCCGCGGAGAGCCACAGCAACTCACAGGCACGCCCACGCCTTTTTCCGATAAGCGCGAGAAACCGGAGTAGGTTATATATGCTTTTGGCTTAGTATAAACTGACTTGGTATATAGAACCGGGTCAAAATACAGTACCGGGTCCAACCACCCCTGCCCCTCCTTGTCCAAGGAGGGTAGTTTTACTACTGCTGATTTCCTGTAGCACGGCATCCAGGTTTTGAAATACCTCCTTATTCTCAAATCGGATAACTCTGATTCCCAATTCTTGTAGCGCTTTATCCCGTTCTGTATCCACCTGTTCAGCAACTATATGCTCGTGAACTTGTCCATCCAACTCAATTGCCAATTTTTCGGAAGGACAGTAGAAGTCAAGGATATAATTGCCTACGCTGTGTTGCCTTCTGAACTTACGGCCGCTCAATTGCCCAGCCTTCAGATATTTCCACAACTCAGCCTCAGCAGGCGTTAAGTTACTTCTAAACTCTTGACGATTTTCCTTCAGATACTTCCTGTTATGCAGCGTCATTATAGCATAGATTTTGATAAAGTATAGTAAACGAAGGCACGCAGCATTAGGAGTAGCAGACTCCCCTCCTTGGACAAGGAGGGGCAGGGGTGGTTGGATACAGTCGGCCTCGGAACCACACTAATTTCCTATATAAACAGCAAGGCTGCCAGTTATATATCTGGCAGCCTTGCCTTACTCTAAAGCTATATCTACCTACTCCACGTTCTTGAAAAACGTGGGGGAGTTGCCGTAGAGCGGGGTGCGGCCGTCCCATTTCTCGATGAACTGCTGCTGGATGAGCAGGGGCGTGAGCGTGCGCTGGCGCAGTTCGTTGGCCCGGGCCTCGGCCTCGGCTTCCACTATCTTTTTGCGGGCCTGCGCCTCGGCCACCTTCAGTTCGTTCTCTACCTGCATGGCCTGCTGCACGGCCTTGTTCTTCAGGTTCACGGCCTGCACAATCACGTCGGGGTACTGCAGGCCGCTCGTCATCTGCTCCAGCTCAAAGCCTTCTTTTCTCAGGGCATCACCGAGCGCCGCCTGCACCTTGTCTTCAAACGACTGGCGGTTGGAGATGATGCTGTCGGTGCTGTACTGGTTAAACTGGATGCGGAAGGCGTCGCGGGTGTAGTTGTACAGCGTGGTTTCGGTGATCTGGCCTATCTCCTTGCGGTATTTGCTGAAGATGCGGGGGCTCTCGCCGGGCATCACCCGGAACGAGATCGTGGGGTCGACGGTGAAAACGGAGCCGTCTTTGGCGTTCACCGAAAAAGGATTGTAGTCCACGGTTTGCACGTACGTCGGAAACTCGAACACCTCCTCGGTGAGCGGGTTGTACCACACGCGCCCCGTTACCAGCGACACGTCCTGCACGCCTTTTTCGGAGCCATATAGTTTCACGAGGATGCCTTCGTGCCCGGCGTCGATGCGGGTGCAGGAGGTCATGGCGGTAACGGAGAACAGAAACAGGAGGACGACAATCGCGGTCCAGGTAAAAATTCGGGTGTTCATCAGGCGTCGAGCTTAGAAAGGGAATAGCGAATAATAAAGAAATTAACAACAGCAAGCAAGGCCAGCAACAACAGCCCCATCATCACGGCGGTGTCAGAAGGCTTCCGGAGGAGCGCAGCCACCTCGGTGAAGGCAAATATGTCAGCCAAAAGCAGCAGGCCCAGCAGGAGGATGTATGGGAATCTCATGGGGAGGATAGGGTGTTTAACGGTTGGGGCAAGCAGCATAGCGGATTTCATGGTGTGCCCTATCCGGGCTTCAATTTGCCTACATGTTTGCGGTGGATGTTGCTTTTTACATTTGAGCTTACCCCCTGTTCTCCTTTTCTTTTTGTAGTATTTCCTCCAATTGAATCTTGTTTTTAAGTAGGTGGTCTTCGGCTATCTCCCATAGAATCTGGGGATCAATTGTATGATATTCGTGCGATGCAAAGTTCCTCAGTCCATACATCTGTCGCCATGGAAGCTCCGGATATTTAGCCTTGATTTCCTTTGGTACCTGATTGGCCGCTTCTCCAATGATTTCGAAATTCCGGGTGACGGCATCAATCACCATTTCATTCTGCAGGAAGCCCTGCAGCCCATCTACCGTATCTAAATACCTGACAATTTTACTAATTGCCTCTATCATATCTTCAATAAAGACCAGGTTGTCTCTCTTTCTCATATATACTTAACCTGCTGCATGATAGCTGGCTTCCATTGCTTTTTAAGAGACCTTTCAGTTACTAAGTCAATCTTTCTCCCAACCACGGCTTCCAGGTAATCTTTTAAATCGAAGAACTTCCATCCGATTTTTCTATTAAAAGCAACGATAACATCCAAATCAGATTCATCCCTATAGTCGCCGTTGGCAAACGACCCAAAATACCCTATCTGCTCAATGCCGTACTCGTCTCTTAAATACGGCTTTACTGCTCTGATTTTAGCTTCTATATCTTCCGGAGTTTCCATACTTTAAAAAAAACACATTCTCTTTTGATTCAACGTAAGATTAACGGCCCGGCTATGGTGCGTTTATGGGGCTGAGTTATTTTTTTAGACTTAATACTTTTCAAGCTCAGCTTTGAGTTTTCCTTTAATAAAGAAGTTAGGAACTGTAGCCTTTATCAAATCTTTTACCAGCTTGTTTTGGTCAGTATCATTTGATTGTAAATATTGAAGTCCTGGCCAAGTATTGGAGTGTACAGCAAAGATTCCAAGCTGAGGGCTATAGTAGTGAATGACTTCGCCATCCAGTATACCTTTATTTTGTACATACTTGGTTACCATCAATTCATTACCATTGAGAATTAAGGTTGTATCCATGATAGGAAGCAAGAGCCCATCCTGGTAGGAGCTAACAGTAAAGGAGCTATCTCGATTCTTATGCAGAATGTAGTAGTTCAACGTGTCCCATTGGGCATAATATGAAAGTATAGAAGTATCTTTCTTCTCTTGTCTATCAAATCTGGAAATCTGGTTTATTTTATCATCCTTTAGGGTTACCCAATAATACTTTGTCTCTTGCTCTTTCTTGGTACAAGAGAGGGAAATGCCCCATAGAAGGATTAATAAACCAAGGATTTCTTTTTTCATTTATTACAATTTAGCCCAACGGCCTCGCCTAATAAGGTGTGCGAGGCGGAGCCGAATCATAACTTATTAGGCTGTGTTAGGTGGTTTTGTTTTACCTTTTCAATACTATAATCTTGCTGTCAAAGTTTGCTTTCCATTTTGAAGGACTGGCAAATTACAAGCTTAAAACCTGTTAATATTCTGAATACTTACCGTTAAACGAACCTTTAGTTACTTCCACAGTTTCTCCCGTAACAGAATTCCTTCCCCTAAAGTAGAAAGTTCCAGCAACCGTTTTCTTGACTCTATCTAATGAAGTAATTGTTAACTTTCCCGTATGTGAAGCGTCTGTTTTGAAGTTAATATTATGTTCTCTTGTATAACTGCCACTGCAGCATGTTTGTCCTGCTAGAACATAATCACCTACTCCTATCCCTCTTGTGTGGTCAATTACTCCGACTAATACAGAACTTGAACCATTGTAGGCCCCAATCCAAAACTGATTATTGTCATCTAATAAATGGAAAGTGAGGGGACTTGATTTAAAATCATTACTCTTAGGCCACCACTTCTTACCATTCACCTCTACACAGAAGGCTTCATTTCTACACAAATTATCCTTGCTGCAGCTTAACAAAAAAAATAATAATAGGAACACACTTAACTTTGCTTTCATAACGAAGAGTTTATCTTTTTGAGATTTCATAGTTCCAATATCACCTAACTACCGTGTAGCAGCAGTTATCCCTTTTAGCCTTCCAAAATAGCAGGATAAACGGAACTGAACTACCGAATATACTATATATAATCTTATATATAAACAAGTTGCCACCGTTTATCATCCTAAGCCCGCCTTTTATACAGCCGACAACTTCCCGCTTCATAACTCCCGCATTTTTGCGAACTTTGCATATACCTCATCATGCCTTACGGACCTTTGGAAACCAACACCATATATAAAGACTACCTGCTGCAGTCGGAGCCCAACAAGTTCAGCCTCGACAACCTGAGGGCGGGCGAGATGATTGTGAACATGGGCCCGCAGCACCCGAGCACGCACGGCGTGCTGCGCCTGGAGGTGGTGACGGACGGGGAAATCATCACGGACGTGGCCCCGCACATCGGCTACCTGCACCGCTGCTTCGAGAAGCACGCCGAGCACATGGCCTATAACCAAACCATTCCCTACGTGGACCGCATGGATTACCTGGCCGCCATGAACTCGGAGCACGTGTGGTGCATGGGCGTGGAGAAGCTGCTGGGCATCACGGACCAGATCCCGAAGCGGGTGGAGTATATACGCGTGCTGGTGGCCGAGCTGAACCGCATCGCCTCGCACTTTGTGGCCATCGGCACCTACGGCATCGACATCGGCGCTTTCACGCCTTTCCTGTGGATGCTGCGCGACCGCGAGCACATCCAGCGCCTGCTCGAGTGGACTTCCGGCGCCCGCATGCTCTACAATTATATATGGGTGGGCGGCTTGTATTATGATTTGCCCATCGGGTTTGAGAAGCGCTGCCAGGAGTTCATCGATTACCTGAGGCCCAAGCTCGACGAGATTGACACGGTGCTGCTGGAGAACAGGATTTTTATTGACCGTACCGCCAACGTGGGCATCCTTCCGCTGGATGTGGCCATTAACTACGGCTGCTCCGGCCCCATGCTGCGCGGCTCCGGCCTGAAATACGACTTGCGCCGCGTGGACGGCTACAGCGTGTACCCGGAGTTGGAGTTTGATGTACCGACCGGCACCGGCCTGGTGGGCAGCGTGGGTGATTGCTGGGACCGCAACTACGTGCGGGCGCTGGAGTGCCGCGAGTCCGTCAAAATCATACAGCAGTGCCTCGACCGCCTGCAGGGCGACTATAAACGCACCCCCGATTTCGACCCGCAGGCGGCCTGCCCGAAGAAGCTCCGCACCACCGGCACGCAGGAACTTTACTTCCGGGGCGAAACCCCGCGCGGTGAGTTGGGCTACTTCTTCCGCACCACCGACCGCAGCGACGTGCCGTTCCGCTGCAAAGGCCGCTCTCCCTGCTTCTCCAACCTGTCGGTGCTGCACGAAATCGCCAAAGGATGTATGGTAGCGGATCTGATCGCCATTGTGGGCTCAGTGGATATCGTGCTGGGCGAGCTGGACCGGTAGCTTCCATATATAAGCTGAGCTACTTTCTATATAGCGCGAGCCTCCTGACCTTTTCGGAAGTGAACTGTTCAAGATTGGCATATGACCTCCCCGTGACATCGCTCGGGACAGGCTGTAGGGACAGGTCGCGACCTGTCCACTCGTTGGCCTGTGGATGAAACGGAGGCGGCCAAAGTGACAATGAACCTTCATCCTTCAATCATACGCATCCTGTCCATCCCATAAATCCTGCAAATCCTGATTCAGACAGATTGGCCCGGGAACGACATCCAGACACGGGCCAGAAAGTCTAATTATATATAAATTGCGTGTATAACCCCGTTCCAACAGCACCCGTTAAGATTTAGTACATTCCCGAAAATTAACACAGGCTTCATGATGCTTACCCCATTGCGGCATACCTATAAACTCAACAAGCTACTCACCGTCCATCTGCTCTGGCTGAGCATGCTGCTGAGCCCTGCCATGGCCGTGGCACAGGTGCAGCCCAGGCATACCACAAAGCCCGACACGGTAAAAATCCACGAGGAAGGCTTTGTTCCGCCGGATACCGTATTGCCGGGCCAGAAGCACCCGTTTACCGAGGCGCAGCGCCTGGAGGGCCATAACGGGCGCTACCTGAAGCGGGCTGTGCTGCCGTCCGCCATTCTGATTGGTGCCGGCATCTACACCATTCAGGACCGGGGCTTCATCAGCAGCTTCGACACCCGCGACGCCCGCAACAAGGTGCTCCCCGAGTTCGCCACCAGCGCCGACGACTTTATCATGCTGGCGCCGCTGGTCGGTCTATATGGCTTCAATTTGATTTCATCACAAAACCGCCACCAGTTGAGCCGCCAGACGCTCCTGCTGTTTTCCTCCGGCGTGCTTGCCTCGGCCATGGTGTGGCCCACCAAGAAATTCACCGACATCGACCGCCCAAACGGGAAACCGCATGCCTTTCCTTCGGGGCACACCGCCTACGCCTTCACCATCGCCACGTTTATGGACAAGGAGTTCCGCCACAAAAGCCCGTGGGTGAGCGTGGCCAGCTACACGGTGGCCGGGGCGACGGGCGTGCTGCGCGTGCTCAACAACGCCCATTGGATGGCCGACGTGCTGGCCGGGGCCGGAGTGGGCATTCTCTCTGTGAACACGGTCTACTGGATACACGCCAAACTTACGCATGGCGGCGGCCTCAATACGGCTGTCATCCCTGTGATGCTGCCCGATGGCAGTCCGGGCGTGGGGCTGGTTTTACAGTTCTGAAAGGATAAAAGATTCTATATATCCCTGAAAAGGCGCTTCTTCCATAGCAGGAGGAAGCGCCTTTTTCTTTTTATCTTTACCGGATGCCACGACACCGTTTTCTCCTTGCGCTGCTGTATATATGCTTTTTCGGGGCCGCCGCCTCGGCCCAAGTGCGGGAAATAAGCGGCGTGGTGCGCGACGCCCAGACGCGGGAAGCCTTGCCCTTTGTGAGCGTCACGGCCAACGACGGCGAAACGGGCACCACCACGAACCTGGACGGCATATATAGGCTGCGCCACCACCGCCCCATCACCAGTTTGCGCTTCAGCTATGTAGGCTACGCGCCGCAGGTTATATCCCCTGATTCCGCTGGAACGATTACTATATACCTACAGCCCGCAGCGGCGCAGTTGCAGGAAGTGGTGGTGCGGGGCACCGGCGAGAACCCGGCGCACCGCATTATCCGGCTGGCGAACCAGAACCGCGACCGGCACCGCCCTGAAAACCTCCCGGCTTATACCTACCGCACCTACAACAAGTTCGTGCTGACCGCCACCGACGCCCGCGAACTGGACCTGAGTGACACGCTGCAGCTATCGCCCCAGGACTCGGCTTACCTGAAAATGCGTGACCTGCTCAGCAAACAGCATATGTTCCTGCTGGAGAGCGTGACCGATTATGCTTTTCTGCAGCCCAACCACACGAAAGAAACGATACTGGCCACCCGCGTGTCGGGGCTGCGGCAGCCGAGTTTTGGCATTGTGGCCGCCGAGGCCCGCGACTTTTCGGTGTATGACGACATGCCGCTATTCTTTGGCAAACGCTACCTCAGCCCCCTGAGCACGGGCAGCACCCGCAAGTATGACTTTGTGCTGCAGGAAACGAATGTGGTGGGTCAGGATACGGTCTTTATCATTTCTTTCAAACCAGAGCCAGGCACAAACTTCGACGGGCTGGAGGGCCTGCTCTATATAAACAGCGATGGCTGGGCCGTGCAGAACGTGCTGGCAAAGTCTGCCGCCGATGACGACAAGCGCGGGATCGAACTGCAGCAGCAGTACGGACAGGTGGGGCCGCAGGGGCAGTGGTTCCCCAGCGAGCTGGACGTGGAGATCACGGTGCCGCAGGTCGTGCTGAAAGGGCACCAGCCTTTTGCGCACCTCCGCACCTACATCACCAACATCAACCTGAACCCAAACCTCCGAAAATCGTATTTTGGCGTGGTAGCGCTGCAGCAGAAGGCCGACGCGCACCTGCAGCCCGACAGCTACTTTCAGCAGTTCCGCCCCGATTCGCTTACCGCCCTGGAGCAAAACACCTACCAGCGCCTCGACAGCATCGGGAAGGCGCAGAAACTGGACCGCACCATCCGCTTTATGGAATACCTGACGGCCAAGCAAATTCCCATCGGCCCCATCAGCCTCGACCTGAAACGCCTGCTGCGCCTCAGCGCTTTTGAGGGGCTGCGCCTGGGTTTGGGGGCGCATACGAATGCTTTGCTGTCGGAGCGGTTTAGTGTTGGCGGCTACTGGGGATATGGTTTCCGGGATGAGGCGGCAAAGTACGGGGCCGATGCCGCTGTGGTGCTGCATCAGCCGTCAGAACTTCAATTAAAGGCCGCGTTTTTTGAGGATGTGCTGGAGCCCGGCGGCACCCGGCTGCCCTTCCGGCAGCGCAGCCTGCTCGGCGACTTACGGCCTGCCGTACTTCCCGACCTGGATTACACCACCCACAAAAGCGTGGCGCTGGCGGGCAGGCCGCTGCGCTACGGACAGGCACAGGTGATGCTGCGGCAGCAACAGCGCCGCCCCACGCTGGGCTATATAGCTTCCGACACGGCAGGCGGTGGAGCTGGGCCTATATATAACCTGACGGAGGCCGTGGTGAGTTTGCGTTATGCCCACGGCGAGAAATTTATGCGGCAGTTCAACCAGTTGATGCCGATGGGCGGCGAATACCCTGTGCTGTGGCTGCAATATACCCGCGGCATCGACGGGTTGCTGGACGGTGCATATGGCTACAACAAATACGATGTGCGGGCAGAGGCGTCTTTCCGGCACCGCACCTTCGGCGAGAGCAGCTTTACCCTGGCCGGAGGCTTGGTAGACGGCAAAGCTCCCCTTGTGAGCCTCTACAACGGTTCCGGCAGCTTCAACCCTGATTATGAGGTATATACCGGAGATGGTTTTGAGACGATGCAGCCCTACGAGTTCTTCTCCGACTGCTATGCCGCACTCTTTTTCTCCCAAAACCTGGGCAAGCGCCTGCTGCGCACCCGCTTCTTCAAACCAGATATCGTGCTGGTCACCAACATCGGCTTCGGTGATTTAAAACAGCCGGTGCAGGAGGCATGGCCACAGGAACCCGCTTTCCAGACGATGGAAAAGGGTTTTTTTGAGTCAGGTTTGCTGCTGAACAACATCATCAGCTCTCCTTTCTCCGGTATTGGCGTCGGGGCTATATATAGATTTGGCCCCTATGCGCTGGATGATGTAAAGGATAACCTGAAAATAAAGCTGACGCTTTCGATTGCGCTTTAGCTCAATGAAGCGGTTTTCCGCTGCGGCTATATATGGCGCGGGTGTCTCCGCTCGTGCCTGCCACTCGGAAGAGTCTCCTTCCCACATCTTACTTCCTACGGTGATTGTTCTGGCAACTTGCCCACCAGAACCCCCTAATCAAGCCTGGGATTTTTCACCTACCAGGCTATTTTGGAAGCAACAGGAATGTGATAGCCCCGATTGTGAAGCCGCCCCAATCATTCCCGCTGCCTCCGGGCAAACACTAACCCCGCCGTTCTAATTGTAGTATAGGGAGTAAACACATCTATATATGAAAATCCTTACCGCCGCACAGACCCGCGAAGCCGACGCATATACCATTAAAGAAGAGGGTATTCCCTCCGTTGACCTGATGGAGCGTGCTGCAAAGGCATTTACAGGCTGGTTTGAGAACAAATTTCAGCCTTCGGAGGAGGTGTTCATCTTCTGCGGACCCGGCAACAACGGCGGCGACGGACTGGCGATAGCCCGGCTGCTGCACCAGCGGCACTACCAGGTGCAGGTATATATAGCCGGAGGCACTGACAAAACCTCTGCCGATTTCAGGACAAACCTGGAGCGGCTGCCCGGAGAGGTGAAGCGTCAGGAGATAAAAAAGGAGCAGGACTTTCCGGATCTCCCGCTTTGTGCCTGTGTGATCGATGCGCTGTTCGGTACCGGCCTTACGCGCCCTGTTACGGGGCTGTATGAGGAGGTGGTGGAACAGTTGAACAACAGCGGCGCCTGCCTCATTGCGGTGGATATACCCTCCGGCCTCTACACCGACAGCCAGTCGCCGGAGGCCAGCACCATCATCAAAGCCGACTACACCATCAGCTTCCAGCTGCCCAAACTCGCGTTCTTTTTGCCGCAGCACGAGGAGTTTGTGGGGGAATGGCACGTGGTACCGATCGGGCTCAGTGAGCGCTATATAGCCAGCGTGAAAACAGACCTCTGCTACACCACCCGGCAGGATGTGCAGCACCTGCTGAAGCACCGGAAAAAATTCTCGCACAAGGGACTATATGGGCATGCGCTGCTGCTGGGCGGGGGATATGGCAAGATGGGGGCGGCCGTGCTGGCGGCAAAAGCCTGCCTGCGGAGCGGCGTGGGCCTTTTAACCGTCCATGCACCGGCGGCAGGGTACACGGTGCTGCAAACAGCGGTACCGGAGGCCATGACACTGACTGACCCGAACCGCCGATACCTTTCGGAACTGCCCGAGGAGATAGAAAAATTCAATGTGATTGGCGTTGGTCCGGGTATCGGCACCGCGCCTCCCACGAAAACGGCCATCGGGCAATTGCTGGCAACCGCCACACACCCGCTGGTGATAGACGCCGACGCTATCAACATCATAGCCGGCAGTGAGCGGCTGAAAGCGCAGATTCCGAAGAACAAGGTCATCTTTACGCCGCACCCCAAGGAGTTTGAGCGGCTGGCAGGCAAAACCGCCAACGACTACGAGCGCCTGGAGCGCCTTCGGGAGTTCTGCCGGCAGCACCAGTGCTATATCGCCCTCAAAGGCAGCCACACCGCCATCGGCACCCCAAGCGGCAACATCTTCTTTAACACCACCGGCAACCCCGGCATGGCGACAGGCGGCACCGGCGATGTGCTGACGGGCATCATCACGGCCCTGGTGGCACAGCACTACAGCCTGGAGGAGGCCTGCCTGCTGGGCGTATATGTACATGGGCTGGCAGGGGATATGGCCCTGCGCACGGTGGGCGCCATCAGTATGACCGCAACCGACCTGATCGACCACCTGCCGAAGGCTTTTATGTGCCTGCAGCAGCCTATACCATAGCCAGGTACACCATGCCCGCGTGCAGCAGCATGGCTCCATCAACCAACAGGGCGTAATATATCCGTGGTTTGTTTTCAGAGGAAAGCGACACCACCACGGCAGCGGCGGCGGCACTGCTTAGCAGCGCCCACAGCACTACGCCCTGCTCGGTGCCCAGCAAAACCAGCATATATAAAAACAGCAGCCCCAGCGAGAGCAGCCTGGTGTTGCGCACGCCTATCCAACCGGGGATGGTGAGGGTGTTGGTGGTGCGGTCGTAGGTATAGTCCCGGATGTCGAAAAGCAGGGCTAGGGCCAGTATGAACAGGAAGCGGCGCAGGAAGAGCTGCAGCGCCTCCGGCTCCCACACCGCCATGCCCGCGTGCATCAGCGGGAAAAGCGCCGTCACCACCGCCCACACATAGGCAATCAAAAACACTTTCAGCAGCGGCACGCTCCGCAGCGGCCTCACCGTTTTCGCCTTATATACAATGGGCACGGTATACCCGATGGAAATAAGCGCGAGGTGCAGCATCAGCCAGATGTTCATCTGTAGCCCAAACCCTATATAAACCACCGCGGCAGCGGCAATACTGACGGTGCCCAGCACCGCCAGCAGCCTCTTGTTGCGCTGGCTGAAGACGGCGCTGTGCCTGTCGGAGGCTTGCCGTGGGTGGCGCAGCACACTCTGCACGCTGCTCAGGTTATAGGTGAACAGAGTAGCCAGGAAAGCGAACACCGCCATGGGCAGCGATACCGGCAGCCTGGCCAGCAGGTAGGTTTCCACCGTCAGGCTGAAGGCGCAGCACGAAATGAACACGCTGCTGTAGAGCAGCCAGCCGAGGACGCGCTCCACCGGCGTGTACGGTATTGCCCCTGCCGCGCGGTCGCTCATGCCCATGCTTCTGTTCTGCTCCATCTTACATGCAATTACGCAACAAATCCTTCTTCATTCAAATAGCGGCGCACCTGCCACAAAACAAAAAGCCCGGCACAGAGGTATCCGTGCCGGGCTTTACAGGAAAAATAACTTGTGTTACAGTGCCCGCTCTTTCTTCTGAGGCTCCCCAAAGGTCGTGTTGTACAGCTCGATGCTGTCCTGGATAATCTTGTAGGCGTGCTCACGGCCCAGAAACTGCTCCACGATCACTTCTTTTTGCTCCAGCTTCTTGTAATCCTCAAAGAAGCGGCGCATTTCCAGCAGGGTGTGTGGCGGCAGTTCCGATATATCGTTGATGTGGCGCACCGACATGTCGTTGTTGGCGACCGCGATGATCTTGTCGTCTTCCTCGTTGTTGTCGATCATCTGCATCACCCCGATCACCTTGGCGTCGATCAGGCACATGGGCTGCACGTCGATGGAGCAGATCACCAGGATGTCGAGCGGGTCTTTGTCGTCGCAGTACGTCTGCGGGATAAAGCCGTAGTTGGCCGGGTAGTGGATGGAGGAGAAAAGCACCCGGTCCAGCTTCAGCATGCCGCTTTCCTTGTCCAGCTCGTATTTTGCTTTAGACCCCTTGGGTATTTCGATGATGGCCGATAATACCGCTGGCGCCTCGTCCCCGTAGCTCACACTGTGCCATGGGTTGCTGTTGTCTGTATTGTTCATTAGTATGCTTTATTTTAGGTTACGCGCCCCATGCACATGCTGTGCCGGGGCGCACTGTCTTTTTACTCCATATACTCCTGCAGCGGCCGGCCCACGCTTCCGTTCGGCTCCTGTATATATAGCCAGGCGGCGATGGTGGGGGCAATGTCTGCAATCTCTGTCGGCACGGCACTTTCTCCGGGCTCCACGTTCCATCCGTACCATACCAGCGGCACGTGGGTATCGTAGTTGGAGTACGAGCCGTGGGTGGTGCCCTTGCTGCCTCCCTCAAACCAGCCCGGCTCCAGCAGGATGATAACGTCGCCGGAGCGCTGCGCATTATACCCGTTCTCTACACGGGCCATTAAACCTCCTGCGCCCCAGTTGGCGCCCTGCAGGGTGCTGGCGGCCACGGCGCGCATCACGCCCTCATGGCGCATCACCTGCACCGCCACGCGCTGCTGCACATCAACCAGGTTCAGCTTTTTATTGTCGATGAGGTCCCTGTTCAGGTATACCTGCTGGTTGGTGTAGCGCTCCACCCAGTCGCCGCTGCCATATAGCTTGTCGAGGTAGGCTTCCACAGAGTCGCGCACAATACCCGACGAAGCCACGCCCGCCGGAACGTTATTCTCTTTCAGGAATGCCGGTACATGGGCCGCACCGTGGTCTGCCGTCAGGAAGAACAGCACTTCGCCTTTGCCCACCTCCTGCTCTATCTCGTTTATCAGTTCGCCAATCTCCCGGTCCAGGCGCAGCAGCCCATCCTGTGCCTCCACAGAATTAGGCCCGAATTTGTGCCCGATGTAATCGATGGTGGAGAAACTGACGGCCAGGAAGTCGGTGAACTCTCCCTTGCCGAGGCTCTCTCCCCGCAGGGCAGCCAGGGCAAACTCCTTGGTGATGGTGTTGCCGCCAGGCACCGAGCGCAGCAGTTCGTAATCCTTTTGCCGGATGGCCGGGAGGTTGTGCGGGAACACGGGCTTCACCTCCCCTGGCAGCGTCTCCTCCCAGGGCACGTCGTCTGCGGTGCTCTCGGTATATGCTGCAATGGGCAGCAGCGTGTTCCAGGGCTCGCTCAGGTACTGGTCCGGCAGCTTTTTGCTGTTAAACTCCTGCACCCACTGGGGCAGGTCTGTGCGGTAATAGGTGCTGGTGATCCAGTTGCCCGTGGGCGAGTCGAACCAGTAGGCGGTATTGCCCAGGTGCCCCGCGGGCAGAATGGAACCGCGGTCTTTCAGCGCGACGCCGATTACCTTGGAGCCCATGTTCGTTGCCAGTCGCAGTTCGTCAGTGATAGTGGTAGTGAGCAGGTTGGCAGGAGACATTTTACCGGCATCGGAGGTGCTGCCCACGGTGTTCACGGTTTGGTCTTCCACGCAGTACACCATCTCGCTCCGCTCCCGGCTATACCAGTTGTTGCCGATAATGCCGTTGAGGGCGGGCACGCTGCCGGTATATACGGACGCATGGCCCGGCCCGGTATAGGTGGGCACGTAGCTGTACTGGTTGTTTTTGAAGTTGAAGCCCTGCTTCACCAGTTTGCGGAAGCCATCGTTTCCGTACTTGTCCCAGTACCGGTACAGGTAGTCGTAGCGCATCTGGTCTACCACTATGCCGACCACCAGCTTTGGCCTCGGCAGCAGCATATCGGTGTTCTCTGAATCGGCAAGCGCCTTGGTTTCAGTGGCAGTTGAAGTGGCGGAGCCCGCGCAGGCGCTCAGCACGAGCAGACAGGCTGCGGCCACTTTCGCGGCCAAACCGTGCTTTAAAATGCGTTTTTTCATATATGATACTGTATACCCGCCTACAAATATAACAGGTAATGCCGCTTTCTTGCCATCTTACGACGCTTTTGCGCGCTTTTCACGGATTGGTGCGACACGGCACAGACACCCCGAAAAAAAAGCAGCGCTCCTGCTGTTGCCGGGCGCTGCTGCAAAAAGGTCCTGTTTCTTTATTTCGCTGCCAGTGCCTCTGCACCACCCACAATCTCAAGGATTTCCTTGGTGATGGCTGCCTGACGCGTCCTGTTATACGTTAGCTTCAGCTCTTTTATAAGCTCGCCGGCGTTCTCCGTTGCTTTGTCCATGGCGGTCATACGGGCACCGTGCTCCGAAGCGTTCGACTCCAGCACAGCTTTGTATACCTGTATTTTCAGCGACTTCGGGATCAGCTCTTCAATTATCTGCTCTTTCGACGGCTCGAAGGTATAGTCCACCAGCATGGCCGCAGCATCAGCTGCTACAGCAGGTTTGTCTTCAATAGGCAGAAACTGCTCGTGCCGCACGATTTGAGTCGCTACGTTCTTGAACTCGTTATACACCAGGTCTACCTGGTCATACTCCTTTGCCACAAAACCATCCATGGCCCGCTCCGCCGCGCCGCGCACCGTGTCAAAAGACAAATTCGTAAAGACGCCGCTGTAGTCACCGATGACCGGCATGCCCCGCTTGTTGAAGGCGTCCAGGGCCTTTTTGCCGATGGTGAGCACCGTCACGTTGCCTGCGGCAGCCTGGCTGCTGTACTTGCTGCCGATCAGGGCCACGACGGCCTTCACGATGTTGGCATTGAACGCGCCCGCCAGGCCCCGGTCAGAAGTCACGGCGATGATCAGCACGCGGTTCACATCGCGCTTTTCGGCGTATATGTTCGTTACAGTGCCCTCTGTCTGCGACGACAGGTTTGCCAGAATGCCGCTCAGGCGCTGCGCGTAGGGGCGCATGCGCATGATATTGTCCTGGGCACGCCGCAACTTCGCAGCCGACACCATTTTCATGGCTTTGGTAATCTGCTGTGTCGAAGAAACTGAAACAATGCGGCTCCTGACTTCTTTTAAACTCGCCATATGGTTTTATTGTAGCATAAAGGCAGGAGCTAAAGGAATGCGCCTTTAACTCCTGCCTTTTATATAGGTCTATTTCTTGTAACTGGCTGCCACCTCGCGCGCCACCTGCTTCAGGGTTCCGGTAATCTGATCATCCAGCTTTCCGGCCCGCAGGGCACTCAGCACATCGGCGTGTTGCGCGCGCAGGTTACGCAGGAAGTCCTTCTCAAAAGCTCTCACCTCGTTTACCGGCACGCTGTCCAGCAAGCCGTTTGTGGCGCAGTAGATAATGGCCACCTGCTCTTCTACCGCTACCGGGGAAAGCTGCGACTGCTTCAGGATTTCCAGGTTGCGGCGGCCGCGCTCAATGGTCAGTTTGGTAGAGGCGTCCAGGTCTGAACCGAACTTGGCAAACGCCTCCAGTTCGCGGAACTGCGCCTGGTCCAGTTTCAGGGTACCGGCCACCTTTTTCATGGACTTGATCTGAGCCGAACCACCCACACGCGATACCGAGATACCTACGTTAATGGCAGGACGGATACCGGCGTTGAACAGGTTGGTCTCCAGGAAGATCTGCCCGTCGGTAATCGAGATCACGTTGGTGGGGATATAGGCAGACACGTCTCCGGCCTGCGTCTCGATGATCGGGAGAGCCGTTAAGGAACCACCGCCTTTCACCAGGTGCCGGATGGAGTCCGGAAGGTCGTTCATGTTCTGTGCGATCTCGTCCGAGTTGTTGATCTTGGCTGCACGCTCCAGCAGGCGGGAGTGCAGGTAAAACACGTCGCCTGGGTAGGCTTCGCGTCCAGGCGGGCGGCGCAGCAGCAGCGACACCTCACGGTAGGCCACTGCCTGCTTCGACAGGTCGTCATATACCACCAGGGCCGGACGGCCGGTGTCGCGGAAGAACTCGCCGATGGCGGCACCGGTAAATGGTGCGAAGAACTGCATTGGTGCAGGGTCGGCCGCCGTGGCCGCCACTACTACCGTGTAGGCCATCGCACCGCCTTCTTCCAGCGATTTCACAATCTGCGCTACCGTGGACGCTTTCTGGCCAATGGCCACATAGATACAGAACACAGGCTCGCCTCTGTCGAAGTACTCGCGCTGGTTCAGGATGGTGTCAATCGCCACGGTTGATTTACCTGTCTGGCGGTCCCCGATGATAAGCTCGCGCTGGCCGCGGCCAATCGGAATCATCGAGTCAATTGCTTTGATGCCCGTCTGCATCGGCTCGTTTACCGGCTGGCGGTATATAACGCCCGGGGCCTTGCGTTCCAGCGGCATCTCATATAGCTCGCCCGAAATTGGGCCCTTGCCGTCAATCGGCTGGCCGAGCGTATTTACCACGCGGCCTATGATGCCTTCGCCTACCTGAATAGAGGCGATACGGTTTGTTCTCTTTACAGTGGCACCTTCTTTTATTTCGCTGTAGTCGCCGAGCAACACGGCTCCCACGTTGTCTTCCTCCAGGTTAAGCACAAGGGCCTGAAGTCCGTTCTCAAATTCTAAAAGCTCCCCGGACTGTGCCTTAGAAAGGCCGTAGATGCGGGCGACACCGTCTCCGACCTGCAGCACTGTTCCTACTTCTTCCAGTTCCGCCTCGGTGCGGAAGTTGGACAGCTGTTCTCTTAATATGGCTGATACTTCATCAGGTCTTACTTCTGCCATGATTATAGTTTATTAATATAGGAGTTGTCTTTAAAATCATTTCTCAGTTTGCGCAGGCTGTTCCGCACAGAGCTGTCTATTTGTTGGTCGCCCACGCGCAGCACGAAACCACCGATGAGCGCGGGGTCTACCGACTCTTTCAGTTGGATGGATTTGCCGGTTTCAGCGGTTAATCGCTTTATCAGGGATTCCCGTTGCGTCGGCGCAAGCGGGTAAGCGCTTGTCACGGTTGCTATCTGGATGCCCTTTACCTCGTTGTACTGCTTCTCAAACTCAGCGGTCATGGGCAGCAGTACCGCCTCCCGGTTTTTCTGGGCCACGAGGTTAAAGAACAGCAGGGTCATGGGCTGCACCTTGCCCGTAAAGATGCTGTTGATTACCTTCAGCTTCTTGTCTGACTTAATGACCGGGTTTGTGAGCAGCAACTCGAAGCCCCTGTTCTGCGCAACGACGGAGGAGAACAGCAGCATATCCTGGTGCACCTGCTCCAGGACCCCTTTCTCGCCCGCCAGCTCAATCAGCGACTTCGCGTACCTGGAAGCAACTCTTATATCTGACATAATTTCTTATATAGGAAGCATGCCTCTCGCTCAGGAAAGGCACCATCAGCTTATGTTTTAGTAAAGTGTTACTTCGCGCACATAGTCCTGTGCCAGCGCCTGCTGTGCCTGCGGGTCGCTCAGTTCTCTGCGGAGGATGCGTTCCGCTATCTCGATGGAGAGTGCTGCAGCCTGGTTTTTCACCTCTGCGATGGCGGCGCGCTTCTCAGTCTCGATCGCTTCGCGGGCCATGGCAATCATGCGGGCACCTTCTTCGTTCGCTTTTTCCTTTGCCCGCTCCACCAGGTTGTTGCCAGCCTCTGTCGCGTCTCTGAGTATCTTGTCGCGCTCCAGGCGCGCCTGTGCCAGCAGTTTCTCGTTCTCAGCCTTCAGGCCCTGCATCTCCAGCTTTGCCTTCTCCGCTGCGCTCAGGGCGCCCTCAATGGATGCCTCGCGCTCGTGCAGCGCCTTCATGATCGGCTTCCAGGCAAACTTTGTCAGCAGGAACAAAACGATCAAGAACGTGACTGCCTGCCAGAAAATCAGACCTATACCAGGGGTTACTAATTCCATTATGCTATAATTTGAAAATCGCTATATGAGGATGGCTCCGTTTGCCGCCAGGCGCTACGTCTGCCTTTTTAACTATCACTATAGGTTAGATCTCATCGTCCGGACCATTCGTCCGGACGAGAGACCTGCAAAAACTATTGCTAGCCTTTGAAAGAGATCAGCAGGCAAACCACCACACCGAACAGCGCAACGCCTTCGATAAGGGCAGCAGCGATAATCATGGCAGTCTGGATTTTGCCACCAGCCTCAGGCTGACGAGCGATAGATTCCATGGCGGAGCCACCGATTCTACCAATACCCAAACCAGCGCCAAGGGCCACTAGACCGGCACCGATACCGGCACCCATGATCGCGAAACCTGCGCCTTCTGACAGAGCTTGAAGCAGAATTGCTAATAGCATAATTATAGTTATATATAGTTAAAAAAAAGAAATTCAGATTTAATGGCCTCCGTCCCCGTAGCCCATGTCCTCCACATGGTCGTGTTCTTCCACGGCCCCGCCAAAATACATGGCAGAAAGCAGCGTGAAGATATAGGCCTGCAGCAGGCCCACGAACAGCTCCAGGAAGTTCATGAAGATGGCAAAGGCAATGCTCAGCGGGGCCACCGCAAGGCTCTCAAAGATAAAGATAAGGCTGAACAGCGAAAGGATAACAATGTGGCCCGCGGTGATGTTGGCAAAAAGCCGGACCATCAGTGAGAAGGGCTTGGTGATAATGCCGATAAGCTCCACCGGAATCATGATAGGGGCCAGCCATACCGGAACACCCGGCGTGGAGAAGATATGCGACCAGTACCCCTTGTTGCCGCTAAACACGGTGATGAGCAGTGTCATGACGGCCAGCACCATCGTGACAGCGATGTTGCCGGTCAGGTTGGCTCCCCCGGGCGTAAGCCCCAGCAGGTTATTGAACCAGATAAAGAAAAAGATGGTGAGCAGAAACGGCATGTAGCGCTCGTATTTGGGGCCGATGTTCGCTTTGGCGATGTCGTCGCGGATAAAAATGATGATGGGCTCAAAGAACGACTGAATGCCGCTCGGCGCCCGGCCCTCGTTCTTTTTGTAACGGGCCGCAATCACGAAGAAGATAATGAGCATCAGCGCCACGCTCAACAGCATGGAGGCCACGTTCTTGGTTAGCGAAAGGTCGTACAGGCCACTGTATCCCTCCACCGGCTCCCCTGCCGCATCGGCTTTGTATATATGGCCGTGGTCCAGCACATATCCGTTGTAGGGCACTTCTCCGCCATGCTCATCAAAGAAGTTGCTGGAGGAAAAGACCTGCAGTTGTCCGTTGTCCCACAGGATGACCGGCAGGTACAGCTCCAGGCCGTGTGCAAACTCCCACTTGTGCGCATCCGCAATGTGGTGCATGATCATGTCTCCAGGGCTGAACTCACCACCTTCTTCGGCCGGGGCCTCAGCCGCAAAGGCCGGAAGGGTAAAAAAGCACAGCAGCAAAACAATTAACTTCTTCATCAATAGAGATTTAGCAACAGAGTCCATAAAGCGGTGCCTTACACTTGGTTCTGCTTTTTCAAATTGGGCCGCAAGTTAGCCAATAAGCTGTAAATTTCAAATCCGGTAAAGAGAAAATATAATGCGAAGAAGTTCAGCACGAACTGCAGCTCGTTTTCGGAGAACAGGTACACATATATAAACACGACGCCGATGCTCAGCATCATCCGGAAGCCCATAGACCCGAAGTAGTAAAGTTGGAAGTTATCCTGGTCGTAACTGATGCCGAGCCGGGTGATATAGAAGGTGCCCGCTGTGACCAGCACAAAGAACGCCAGGATGTACCACACGTACGCATGCACCAGCGCATCGGCCGTAAAATACGACAGGGCGCCGATGCCAAGGCCCACAACTCCTGAGAACACCGACAAGTTTCGAAGAAAATTCACGTAAGCTATTTTTTATTGAGTGATAGAATAACCAGCACCATGGAGGCCACCACGGCCAGCACCAGCAGCACGATGGTAAACCACGGGTTCTCCGTCTGGAAATAAGCGTCCAGTTTCCCTCCTGCAAAGGCAGCCAGCACCATCGCCCCAATCATCTGGAAGGCGAGGCCGGAGTACTTCAGGTAGGGCTTCACGCTGTCCTCGCGCGAGGGCTTTGGTTTCTGGTCTGGCGTTTGGTCCATGTGTTACAGCCTTTTACAAAGGTAAGCATTTTAAAGTCATCTCTGCCGCGCGGTCACAAAAGCGGCATTGCGAAATTGCGGCTCCGCCTGAAACCATTTAGAATTTTGTATAGTTCAATAGCAGGCTGCAAAACAGCCGCTTGCCCAACTATTGGCAGAATGTTGTATTTTTGCAGGAGGTGCCTGGCATATAGGGGCAGGCTCAGGTTTCCGGCGTGCTCATGAGCCGCCGCCACACTCATACTGAAAGCTTGCGCCGCTACGTTTACACCTTATATATATAGTGCCTCAACATCCTGCACACGCTACTACCTTGAACAGAAGAACGCTGCACTTACTCTTTATTCTGGCAGGTCTGCTGCTGGCGGCATGCTCGGCTGAGCGCAACAACCCGCTCAGCAAGGCCTACCACAATACCACCGCGCGCTACAACGGTTTTTTCCTGGCAAGGGAGAAAATGCGCCTGATGGAGGAAGCCCTGCAGGAGCAAACGCAGTACGACTACAATCAGGTGCTGCCCATCTACCCCGCCATCGACACCACCACGGCCAAGGCCTTCGAGGCCGACCTGGAGGACATCAAGAAAAAAGCCTCGCACCCCATCCAGTACCACAAAAACAGCAAGTGGATTGACAACAGCTATATCCAGATAGGAAAAGCCAACTTTTACCAGCTGAACTTCGCGGAGGCGGTGCGCACCTTCAAATATGTGAGCGCCATCAGCAAAGACGAAGATGACCGCCACGAGGCGCTGGTGTGGCTGATGCGCAGCTTCATGCAGCTCGGGGAGATGGAGAATGCGCAGCAGGTGTCGGAGTATCTTCGTAAGGAGCGCCTGAACAAGGAAAATGCCCGGGAGTTGTACCTGGCACGCGCGCATTACTACCGCCAGCAGGCCGACACCGCTCAGGTGATGGAGAACCTGGCTCTCTCGCTCCCCAACTTCGACGACAAGGACCATGAGTCGCGGGTACGTTTTATGCTGGCGCAGCTCTACCAGCTCAAAAACCAGAAGAAAGAGGCTTACGAACAATACAGCAAAATACTGCGCCGCAACCCGCCCTACGACCTGGGCTTCTTCAGCCGCCTGAACCTGGGGCAGGTGTCGGAGTTGTCGGATGAGCAGGACAGGGAGCGCATCGCGGGCTACTACGAAAAGCTGCTGAAGGACGAGAAGAACCTGGAGTACCGCGACCGGATTTATTACGAGATGGCGCAGTTCGAGCTCCGACAGCAGAATTACGACAAGGCCCTGGAACTGCTGCAGCAGTCGCTGAAGACGCCGGGGAGCCTGGCCAACCAGAAAGGCTACAGCTATGTGGCGGCGGGCGAGATATACTTCGACAACCTGCAGAAATATGACCTGGCCGCCGCCTACTACGACAGCGCCGTGCAGGTGTACCCACAGCGGGCACCGGAGTATGAGACGGTGGTGGAGCAACGTGATATACTGTCTGACTTCGCGAAACAGTACGGCACCATACAAACACAGGACAGCCTGCAGCGCCTGGCCCGCATGAGTGAGCAAGAGCGGCTGGCGTTTGTGCAGGCGCTGGTGCAGCGCGAGGAAGAGGCGCGGCAGCAGGAACTTGCCCGCCAGCAGGAGCAGCAGCAGCTTGCCCAGGCGCAGCCATCGCGCAACAACAGGCGCAGCCAGAACGGCGATGCCTTCGGAACGGCTACCGAACCCGGCGGCGTCTGGTATTTCGACAACCAGGCTGCCATGGCCTCGGCCCGCGCGGAGTTCGTGCGCCGGTGGGGCGACAGGCCGCTGCAGGATTTCTGGCGCTACCGCAGCCGCGGCGAAACCGGGGAACAGCCCGCCGCCGCTATAGCCCAAGCCCCTGCCCAGGATACGGCACAGGCCCAAATCCCGCCGGAGGAAATGGCCGCCGCCCAGGTGCAGACGTACCTGCAGAACATCCCGTTGACAACAGCCGACATGCAGCGCTCCGAAAAACAGGTGGAGGAGGCGCTGTTCCGGCTGGCAAAGATATATGCCCAGAACCTGAACGACACGGCACAGGCCGAGCAAACCTACTTAAAGCTGCTGCAGCGTTTCCCGAAGTCGGAGCATACGGCGGAGGTATACTACAGCCTGTACCTGCTATATGGCAAAGCAGGCAATGTGGCGCAACAGCAGGTGTATTACAACAAGGTGAAGCAGGAGTTCCCGAACACTTCGTACGCCCGCCTGCTCGACGATTCTGAGTTCCTGACGAAGAACGCGGCAGATAACCTGAAGGCCAGGGCGCTGTATGATTCCGCCTTCAGCTTTTACGATGCGCAGGAGTATGCGCAGGCCACCGCGCTTCTCAACCAGGTCACCAGCCAGTACCCGCTCAACGACATCAAAGACAAAGTCTCGTTTTTAGAGGTGATGGTGACGGCGCGCACCCAGAAGCCGGAGGTGTTGCGCCAGCAGTTGGAGCGGTTCCGGAAAAACTACCCCGGCAGCCCGCTACAGCCGCAGGCAGACCAATTGCTGGCTATATATAGCGAGCTGGAGCAGAAGAACCTGCTGCGCAGCGACGCCCCGGCAGCGCCTGCCCCCAAAGAGCCCAAAAGCGAGGTTGCCCTCACGCCTGAGCAAAAAGTTAGCACGGAACTTGCTTCCATTACCGCGTCGGCAGCAAAGGCTACACCCCAGTTGCCTCCTGCAGCCGCGCCGACACCAAAGCCACAGCAGCAGGCTGAGGCGCAACCACAGGCGGCAACACCACCACCAGACAGTGCGGCTACCGCTGCCCCTGCGCAACCTGCAGCCGCCACGACCGCTGACTCAGCAGGCGTGGCGATCGTAACGGCAACGCCTGCGGCAGACCCGCTGGCTTACGAGGCAGCAGCCGATTCTGCTTATTACTTTGTGCTGGTGTACCCTGCGGCCGAGTCTGCTTTCAAAGATGTGCTGAAGAAGTATGAGCAATATAACAGTACCTATTACAGGAACGAGAAACTGAGCATAGACTCTGTTGCGATGGCAGAGGGCAAAACGATGCTGCTGGTAAAGGCCTTCAGCGACCCGGAACTGGCCTTGTCTTACAACGTGAAACAAAAAGGCCCACAGGCCCCTGTTGGCAGGATAAGAGGCGTAGATTTCACTACCTTTGTCATCTCATCCGCCAACTACCGGAAGTTCCTGCAGAAAAAAGATTTGGAGGCCTACCTGGCCTTCTTTAAAAATAATTATTAAGCACATGGCTACGCGTCAAAAGACACCCGCACCCTCCACCTCCAGTAAAGTTTACTCCGGCATCGTCTCTACGCTCTGGCTGTTCTTTGTTGGTGGGCTCGCAGCCTTCATCCTGTATCTGTATGCCGTCAGCATCAATTTCCTGAACCTGTTCGGGGAGTTGCCCAACACGCGCGCGCTGGAAAACCCGAAGAGTGAAATCGCCTCCATCCTGTATTCCGCCGATAACGTAGAGTTGGGAAGCTACTTCCGCGAGAACCGCACGCCGGTGCAGTACGAGGACCTGCCCGACAATCTGGTGAATGCCCTGATAGCGACAGAGGATATCCGCTTTGAGGAGCACTCGGGCATAGACCCCGAGGCGATGGCGCGCGTGGCCGCCTCGCTTGCGATAGGCCAGTCAAAGGGCGGCGGCAGCACCCTGACACAGCAGGTGGCAAAAAACCTTTTCAGGACGCGCGGGGACGAACTGAACGGCGGCCTGCTGAACAACGTGCCGGGCCTGCGCACCCTCATCCACAAGACCAAAGAGTGGCTGATGGCCGTGAAGCTGGAGCAATCCTACACCAAGCGCGAGATTCTGGTGATGTACCTCAATATCTTCGAGTTTGGCAGCAACGCCTTCGGCATTGAGTCGGCCGCCAAGACCTTCTTCAACAAAAAGCCCAAAGACCTGGAGGTGCAGGAGTCGGCGGTGCTGGTGGGCCTGTTCAAGAACCCGACTTATTACAGCCCCAGGTTCAATCCCGAAAACTCCAAGCAACGCCGCAACGTGGTGCTGTCGCAGATGGTGAAATACGGTTTTCTGGAGCGGGCAACGTACGACACGCTGAAAACACAGGACATCGAGCTGGACTACAACGTGGAGAACCAAAATGTTGGCCTGGCGCCTTACTTCCGGACCGAGGCCAGCAAGTTCCTGCGCCAGTGGGGCCGCGAGAACGGCTATGACCTGTATGGCGACGGCCTGCGGATATATACCACCATCGACTCGCGGATGCAGAAATACGCGGAGCAGGCGCTGGCCGAGCATATGAAAGACCGCCAGAAAGCCTTCTTCGCGCACTGGGAGGGCCGCAACCCGTGGGTGGACGAGTCGAACCAGGAGATAAAGGGCTTCGCACAGCGGGCCATCCGGCGCACCTCCCGCTACCGCGACCTGCAGGAGCAGTTCGGAGACAACGAGGACTCTATCAACTACTACCTCAACAAGAAGGTGCCCATGACCATCTTTACGTGGGATGGTGAAAAAGAGGTGATGATGAGCCCCATGGACTCGCTGAAGCACTACAAGCACTTCCTGCAGGCGGGTTTTATGGCCATGGAGCCACAGACTGGCCATATAAAAGCCTGGGTGGGCGGCATCAACTACAAGCACTTCAAGTACGACCATGTGAAGCAGGGCGCCCGGCAGCCGGGCTCCACTTTCAAGCCGTTCCTGTATACCACCGCCATCGAAAACGGCTATTACCCCTGCTACGAGGTGATTGACGCGCAGGTGTGCGTGCCCCTGCCGGACGGCACCATGTGGTGCCCCAACAATGCCGACAACAAGTACAGCGGTGAGATATTCACCCTGCGCAAGGCCCTTGCCGAGTCTGTGAACTCCATATCTGCTTTCCTGGTAAACAAACTGGGCCCCGAGAAGCTGGTGCAGACGGCCAAGAAAATGGGTATCACCACCCCGCTCGACCCCACCCCGTCGCTGGCCCTCGGCACCAGCGATGTGAGCCTCTACGACATGGTAGGTGCCTACGGCACTTTCGTGAACGGTGGCACCTGGACAGAGCCTACGTACATTACCCGCATCGAAGACAAGCACGGCAATGTTATATATGAGCACCTGCCCAAAACCGTGGAGGCCCTGAGCGAGGAGACGGCCTATATGATGGTACACATGCTGAAAGCAGCCGCAGAGCCGGGAGGCACGGCCTATTATGGCCTGCGTTACCGCAACGGCCTGAAAAACGAGATAGGGGCCAAAACGGGCACCACCCAGAACTATTCCGATGCCTGGTTTATGGGTATCACCCCGGATCTGGTCGCCGGCACCTGGGTGGGCGGCGAAGACCGTTCCATTCACTTCCGGACTATGAAGGAGGGGCAGGGCGGCAGACTGGCCATGCCTATATATGGCGCGTTTATGCAGAAGGTGTACAGCGACGAGGCGCTGGATGTGTCGAAAGAACCGTTCCCTAAACCTTCCACGCCGCTATCAGTAGAATTAGACTGTGAGAAGTACAACCAGTTCATTCAGCCTGACTCCGCCGACCAGCACGAGTTCCTGGACCTGCCAACGGAGATTGACCTGGACGCTGAGATATAACCCGGACCCTGTATGCCCGCAGACGAGAAGCTGAGAGAGGAAATAGCGCACCTGCCGCACAAGCCCGGCATCTACAAGTTTTTTGACGACAACGGCTTCATCATCTATGTAGGCAAGGCGGTGGACATCCGGAAGCGGGTTTCTTCCTATTTCAATCGCTCTGCCCAGCACAACAAGAAAACGCTGAAGCTCGTGTCCCAGGTCAGGGACATTGCGTTTACCATTGTGGACACTGAGGCCGACGCCTTCCTGCTGGAGAACAACCTTATCAAGCAGTACCAGCCCAAGTACAACATCCTGCTGAAGGACGGGAAGACATACCCCTATATATGCATCGTGAACGAGCGCTTCCCGCGCGTCATTAGCACCCGCAACAAGATCAACGACGGCTCCCGCTACTTTGGTCCCTACCCCAGCGTCACGACTATGAACGTGGTGCTGGATTTGATCCGGACGTTGTACCCGCTCCGCACCTGCACCTATAACCTGTCGCCGGAGAATGTGGCGGCTGGTAAGTTCAAGGTTTGCCTGGAGTACCATATCGGCAACTGCAAGGGCCCCTGCGAAGGCCTGGTGGACGAGACGGAATATAACGCCGCCATCTTGCAGATTCGCAATATCCTGTCCGGCAACCTGACAGTCGCCAAGAACTATTTTAAGGAAAATATGGCCGCCGCCGCTGCCGAATATCAGTATGAGCTGGCGCACCAGTACAAGCAGAAGCTGGACATGCTGGACGATTTCCAGGTAAAGTCCACGGTTGTCTCCAACACGCTCACCAACATCGACGTCTTCACCATCACCAGCAACGAAGACTGTGCCTTCATCAACTACCTGAAGGTGATGAACGGCTCCATCATCCTGACGCAGTCGCTGGAGATACAGAAGAAGCTGGATGAGGCCGACGCGGATATTCTTGCCTCTGTGGTGGTGCAGCTGCGCCAGGAGTTTGAAAGCACCTCCCGCGAGGTGATCACCAACATTGAGCTGACACTCCCGCTCGACAACATCACCGTCACTTACCCCCAGATTGGTGATAAGAGGAAGCTGCTGAACCTCTCGCTCAAGAATGCCCTGTACCTGCGCAAAGAGCGGGAGGGGCGCCAGGAGCAGAACAAGGAGTTGAGCGAGAAGCGGGAGCTGCGCGTGCTGGAGACGCTGAAGAAAGACCTGCGCCTGACGGAGCTGCCCCGGCAAATCGAGTGCTTCGACAACTCCAACTTTCAGGGCGACAACCCGGTGGCCTCCATGGTCTGTTTCAAAAATGGCAAGCCGAGCAAGAAAGACTACCGCCACTTCAACATCAAAACGGTGGTGGGCCCCAACGACTTTGAGTCGATGTACGAGATTGTGACCCGGCGCTACAAACGCCTGCTGAACGAGAACCAGCCCTTGCCGCAACTCATCATCATCGATGGGGGCAAGGGGCAGCTGAGCATGGCCGTAAAGGCGCTGAAAGACCTGGATATATATGGCAAGGTAGCTGTGGTGGGCATTGCCAAGCGGCTGGAGGAAATATTTTACCCCGGCGATTCGCTGCCTTTATATATAGACAAGAAGTCAGAGTCGCTGAAGCTGATTCAGCGGCTGCGCAACGAGGCGCACCGCTTCGCCATCACGTTCCACCGCAGCAAGCGCGATGCTGGCACCCTCCGCACGGAACTGACGGATGTAAAAGGCCTCGGCCCCAAAACCGCCGAAGCGCTACTTTTGAAGTACAAATCGGTGAAGAAGCTGAAAGAACTGACGCAGGAGGAACTGGCAAATGAGGTAGGCAAGACGAAAGCGGCAATTCTCTACCGTTACTTCCACGATGCGCCCGATGCGGTAGCTGAATAGCTAGATTGCTGCGGCTGGGTTAGTGCTGTACAAGTTTTCGGTCTCTTTGATCTCACACCCCTCCGAGCCTCATCTTATAAGCAATTACTTAATTCATGCCGCAAATTTAGCAACAGCGCACATATGGTTATATATGGCTATATATGAGGCCAATTTGTCAAGACGTTACCCTAAGGCTATTTTCGCATTTATAAATTTGCTGCCATATATACCACCAGTTACCGCTGCGCTCAAACTGGCGGTATATAAGCGTTCGAAATGACAATTCCATCTAGTCGCTCTTAAGTTGACGGCATTGGGGGCAGGGGTGGTCTAATTATATATAAACTCATTTGATACTCCTTTTATATATGAGCCATATATGGCTCATATATAAAAGAGAAGGGGAGACGCAGTTGCGTCTCCCCTTCTCTTTTATATATGATTTTGCTCCGGGCTTAGTAGCTCCAGAGGCTGTATTCATATTCAATCAGCGCCTCAGCAGCTTCCTGTGCCGCGAGCAGGGCTTTTTCGCCGCCGCCATATATATCGGCCAGGGCTCTGTCGCCGGGGTTAGATATCTTGGTGATGTAAGAGTTGAACAGCCACAGGTCAAACGCATCGGCCAGATTCTTGTGCTGGGCGTCGTTTTGGGCGTTGTACCAGATAGCCATCTCCGGGTTGTTGCGGAACACGCGCACAAGGTCATCCATCCTGAAAGAACCGACGTTCTGCTCAAAGCCCAGCGGGTTAAGCGTGGAAGGCACCTTGATGCTGATAGTCTGGATGTCGTGGTACATGCGGGAGCGCTTCTTGTCGAACACCGCGTTCTCCTTCATCTCCAGCAGGTACAACTGCTTCGGGAAATACTCGGTGCTTACGGGAGCAGTTGATTCTGTACCGGCGTCTTGACCGAGGGCATCACCCCAGGCATCTTCCGCTGCCTCCTCCTGCGCCTCCCCAAAACCGGCGGCAATTTCTTCCTCGCTCAGCTGGCTGCCCGATTCCTGCGGCGTCATGTTCGCGATGAACTCTTCCCGCGTCAGCGGCGTGGTGATGGAGTCGTTTTTATAAGCCGTCAGTTCACCGCTTTTCACCGCATTGATGATGATCTTGGTGATTTCTCTGTTTTCAGAAAACATGGGCTTGTTCTGCTTCTCACGCAAATCTATTTTGCGCCAGACTGTTTTCTTGAACAGGATATCAGACTCCGGAATCGGTCTTGCGGATGGGTTGCTGGCGGTTGTGTTAGACACCTGTTGCGCCATAGCACCCACAGACAGCATCAAACCAGCGGCTACACCTATTGCTTTTATTAGTTTCATACTCCTTGTAAGCTTCTGTTATTAGATTAACGGAATGTTGAACGGCGCAACGGACACCTTTGCATCCACGGCATTGCCCTGGTAGTTCAGGCGTTTTACATCCTTCACTTCCAGCACCACCCTGTCGCCTTTGTTTGCCTTGGAGGCGAAACTGGTCAGGTTGGCGTCCGGCCCGGAGATATCTTCCTGCGCTATCGGCTGGTTGTTGCGCACCAGGTAGGCCGTCCATTTGGTCACCCTGAAGCGCGCATCGTTCGGCAGCAACTGCTTAAAGCCTTCGTCTGCCACAGCTTCTAATTTCACAGCGCGGAAAGAAGCCGCAGGCACGCCACGCTTCACATCTACCGGCTTGCCATTTACTAACGCTACCACTTCTGGCTTTGGTATCGGGCGCACCTGGAATGTTTCTTTGCCGATGGCGTTTCCACCGCTGCTTACGTTAATGGTCACCTCCGTAGCCGTCGGGATAATGGTTACCTCACCTTTCTTAGCGCCTTTTATGGCAGAGCCGCCACTGGCATTGAAGCTTGGGTCATATACCGCGCCCAAAGCAGGCACCTGGATGTTGAGCTCGTTCGCGCACTGGAAATACAGGGCCTGCACTGCAGCAGACTGCACCTGAATGACCGGCTTGGCCACCACGTAGTCTTCCGTAACAGGGAAGGTTTTCTCCTCGCCGTTCTGGTTGATGGTAATCATCCCCTTCCAGGTTTGCTTAGAGTTGCCGTCTGCATCATAGTTAGAGGCAGAGGCCACAAACTCTATTTGCCCTACACCATTCTCTACCTTCACCGGCTTGCCCTGGAATGTCATTTTGGGAACGATGTTGTCAGAAGAGGCGGCGATAAACATATCTGCTTTGTATTTTGTGCCGGCCGCAACGGTCTTGGATTCCGCACGCGCCATGGCAAAAATCTTCTCAAACTTGATGATATCGGCACCTACCTTGGCGGCAAGCTTCTGCAGCGCATCGGCTTCATACTTCAGGATCTCGCTCTCTTTCTGGGAAAGCACAGCCAAAGCGGCTACCATCGGCGTCTCCTCGAAGTTCAGCTCGGCGAAGTCCTTGTTCTTCTGCGCCGGGTCCTGACTGGCCACCGGGTCTTCCGAGCCTTCCAGGGCCAGCTTATCCGGCATGTTCGGGTTGTACTGCTTCAGGAACTTGGCATACTCGTTCAGTTTGTCCTTCAACTCATATGCCAGGCCGTTGTTCTTGTTCGCGGCACCAATCATGGTGTTCGCTACAATATCATTTCCCTCCAGGTTGGCATAGCCTCCTTCCGGATTCTTACCCCCTGTTCTTTCAATCAGGGTTTCCCGGATGCCTATAATGTAGTCTACCATTTGGGCCGTTTGCTCACGCACCTTCTGTGCGTCGGCCAGCACCCGCTGGTCGTTGGCAGACGGGCTCTTGTTTTCTGCAATAGCAGCTCTGATGTTTGATACGACCCCGGCATTATCCGTTATTGTTTTCTTGTTCACTTCCTGCAAACTCGAATCGAGGAAATGGAACTTTAACAGGATAGCCGAGCTCACGTTTAAGGCAAGCATCGCGGTCAGTACGAGGTACATCATACCGATCATCTTTTGCCTTGGCGTCTCTTTTCCTCCAGCCATTTTATACTATATAAAAATGTTGTTTTCTTGTTGATTATAGGATATGCAACTCCGGCCTTAGCCTCTCATGGCTGTCAGCATGTTGCCGTACACCGTGTTCAGGTTGTGCAGGTTATGCGTCAGGCGGGAGACTTCTTCCTTGAACTGGGCAGTATCTTTGCTGGCGTCGGTCAGGTTTTCCATGGCCATGCTCAGGTTGCCGTAGAACTTGTTCATCGCTTTCAGGTGGCTGTTCGCATCCTGCAGCTCCATTTCGTAAACAGCGTTCAGGGCGCCCAGGTTCCTGGTCATGCTCTGTACCTGGCTATGGTACTCCTGTGCATCCACAGTAGTGCCGGCCATCTGCGCCAGGGCGTCTGCCGTAGTGGCATATGACTTGGTGATTTCGCCTAACTGGTTAGAGGCCGCTCTCACACGCGTGTTGTACTCGTCTGTTGCGGCGGTTGCCTGGCTCAGGTCGGCCAACTGAGCAGTAGTATCGCTCAGCCTGCTCAGGCCAAGACCCAGCGTGTTGATAGACTCCGGCGTGATGTCCGCGTTGCGCATCATCTCATCCAGCTTGCCTGTGATGGAAGGGCCGCTGGCGGCATGGGCAGGGACCAGGCCTTCACCGGCGTAATCATCTGCCAGTTGCGGGTACACCCTGGCCCAGTCCGGCTCGTGCGGCTGCGGCTGGAAGGCACTCAGTGCGAAGATAACCGCTTCCGTAAGCAGACCCACTATAAGCATTTCGTTCGCACCGTCCCAGTGCTGAATCTTGAACAATGCACCTACGATTACGACAGCAGCGCCAAGACCATAGATTTTAGGCATCAACACGTCGAATAGGAAATTGCGGCTTTTAGCTTTGCTCATTTTGTTTTCTGATTAATTGTGAACGTTAAAAAAGGGATTGATTGAAAAGGGTTGATTTATTCTGTTTGTTTTTGATGCTATCTGAATTCGTTGCCTGATGAACGCCCGAGGTAAATCATGGCGTTTCTGAAACCGATGTAAGACCGGGCTGAATCCTGGTATTCGAAGTTGCGTGTGCCCGTCTCCAGGAAGTACGCGATGTCTTTCCAGGAACCGCCTCTCACCACTTTGCGCGGCTCGGCATCTACGTCATATACCGGGTTCAGGTCCCAGGTGATCGGCACACTGGCCTCGGCGTATGCGTCAGAGCACCACTCGGCCACGTTGCCCGACATGTCGTACAGGCCGAAGTCGTTCGGGAAGAACTGCGCTACAGGGGCCGTGTAAGTAAAGCCATCGCTGTAGTAGTCGCCGCGGCCCGGCTTAAAGTTGGCCAGCAGGCAGCCTTTCGCGTTGCGCAGGTAGGGGCCGCCCCAGGGGTACACCGCCATATCGCGGCCGCCTCTGGCAGCATACTCCCACTCTGCCTCTGTCGGCAGGCGGAACTCCGGCATCGGCGCCATGCCGTCTTCTGTGTTGGCCTGGTTCTTATGCTTGGTGCGCCACTCGCTGAAATATTTGGCGGCGAACCAGTCCACCCCTACCACCGGATAGTCATCGAAGGCGGGGTGTGAGAAATAGTACTCCATCAAGGGATCGCCCATGTGGTAGGTATAGTCTTTTACCCAGACAGAGGTGTCGGGATATAGCTGCGTCATCACGAATTCCTCCCCCAGCACATCCAGCGAATCCTGCAGCATCACATCGATAAACTGGCGGTACTCGTTGTTCGTGATCTCAGTTTCGTCCATATAGAAGCCACTGATTGTCACTTGCTTGTTCAGGTTTACCATAGAAGCTGCTATGTCCTGATCTGCCTGCCCCATATGGAAAGTACCCCCGGGGCAGATAACCATGCCATATGGCACGGCCTGCGGGTTGTACTCCGGACGCTCCTCAACACCTACCAGGTCGCCCTGTGGCCCACGCCCCATTCCGCAGCTTGCAAGCAGTGTCACCGCCAACGCAAATGAAGACAGCTTAAGTAGTTTGTTCATGACGAAATCAAAAGAAGTAAAAGTTTCATTTATCTGTTATAGCACACCTAGCAGGCGCAGCAAATATATATGAAATAGAATCAATAAAAAAACAATTTACATATACCCGCATTTATTATTTCTGAACGTGTTAAAGAGTTGATTATTATTATCTAAATAATAATAATTTCCGGAGGCGGAGGGCATTCTCTCCCTAAACAGTACAATTAATTGGAGTTGACGGGTATAACTATTTTGCAAAGTAATAGCGGGGAGTTCTAACAGGCGGCTTAAACCTGATAATTGGCTCTGGGAGGCGGTAATTGAGCATTACTTCATGCGAAGTAGCTGCTTTGGCGTCAGCATGGAACGTTGTCACATCTAAGCCATAACCCACCCGAAGCGCCTTGTCCTGGAACAGGGACACTCCCACAAGCGCACTAACAGCTTCCTGATACCGATAATTCAATCCTACCCAATATTTTTCTAAATAAGATACCTGGCCACCCACATCAAAGGAAAAGGACTCGGTATCGTGCTTCAGCAACAGGGTAGGCGTAATTGTTATCTCTGTAGTGACGGGCAGGCGGTAGCCTGCTGTAACGTATATATGGTTCTCGCCCAATAATGTTCCTTTTCCGGTATTTGTGGAGTCGGCAAACTCGTACTTGGCGTGCCGCAGGTTGTTGATGCCGCCGCCGGCATAAAACGTTGGAGACTCGTACCAGAGGCCCGCGCCCAGGTCGAATTTTGTGTCGGAGCTGTTATAGGGCACACTGGGGTCGTTGTCGTCTATCGCCCTGTAGTTGCCCTTCTTGTAGTTGTTCAGGTTGCCCTGCACGCCTATGCCCAACCGCCCGGTCTCGCCTACATTAATATGGTAAGAGTAGGAAAGGGCCGCCGAAAGGAGGGTGGTGTTGCCAATCTGGTCGCGCATCAGGTTCAGGCCCACGCCGCCGTGCAGCAGGCGCACGGGGGTATGGGCCGTCAGCAAAAGGGTTCTGGGGGCGCCGCCGTCATCAAACGAGGCATCATACCCCAGCCACTGATATCGGTATATAGAGGTGAACTCGGGCCTGTTGGTGATACCGGCATAGGCAGGGCTGATATACATGCCGTTGAACCCGTAATGGGTGAACTGCGGCTGTTGCTGCGCCAGTACCACAACTGGTGCGCACAGAAGCAGCAGCAACAAAACAGGCAGAAGTTTCTTCATAGGCCGTGGCAACGAGGCAAAGTAAGGGGCGGCGCCTGCAAGGGGTGCCACAGTCCAAATATAGTTATTAAACACTAAAACGCAAGTGCCGCCTGCCGTGGTGCAGCGCGCGCATTTGCGTTTTATAACTATGTAATTGCGAAATAAAAGTTACGTATCCGCCTACTTTTTTAGATGCTGCAGTTGGTTCTGTATATATACCTCAATGGCACCCGTCATAGACGGGGCGTTGGGCATCGGCGCCTCTATGTCCAGTTCCAGGCCGGCGTCGCGCACAGCCTTGGCTGTGGTGGGGCCGAAGGCGGCAATCCGGGTGTTGTTCTGCCTGAAGTCCGGGAAGTTGATAAAGAGCGAACTGATGCCCGACGGGCTGAAGAAGGCGATGCAATCATACGTCACATCGTCCAGGTCAGACAGGTCGGCGGCCACGGTTTTGTAAATGATGGCTTCCGTGTGCTTGATCTTGTTGGCGGTCAGAAACTCCGGGATATCCTCTTTGCGGATGTTGGAGCAGGGGAACAGGTAGTTCTCGTTCTTGTGCTTCTTGATCACCTCAAAAAGGTCTTTGGCTGTTTTCTCGCCCACAAACAGCTTGCGCTTGCGCAGCGTGATGTACTTTTGCAGGTAATACGCCGTCTGGTCCGAAATGCAGAAGTACTTCATGTCGGCAGGCATCTCGATCTTGCTCTCCTGGCATATCCTGAAGAAGTGGTCCACGGCGTTGCGGCTCGTGAAAATCACGGCCGTGTGCGACAGGATGTCGACCTTGTCCTTTCTGAACTCTTTGAAGGGCACCGGCTCTACCTCGATGAACGCCCTGAAGTCAACTTTTATATCATACTTTTCAGCTATAGACAGGTAGGGCGAATTATCGGTTGTGGGCTGTGGTTGCGTCACCAGGATTGTCTTGATCGGGACTTTGTACCTTTCGGGGTTTGCACTGCCCTTTGCGTTGTTTTCAGCCATAGTCACTTAATACGGTTATCAAAAACACTTCAGCCATCATTCCCGCCTCGATCGCCAATTAGTGAAATTAAAAGTTAAAAACGATAAACTTCAGCATGATGGCCAGCGGGATCACCTCTGTGGCGCAAAGGTATGAAAATAAATGCAGATTTAGTACAGGAGCCTTTTTATTTACCACAGCAAACACCCGCATCAGCGTGACAATCAGCACCATCGAAACAGCCAGGTTCGACACGAGCAGGATGGTGCCCGGCATCATGGTGTTCAGCGCCAGGTAGAGCAGCATCACGAGCGGCAGGAAGATGCCCAGAAACAGGATAGACCGGACAAACTCTCGGTACTGCAACCGCACCACCTGCTCCAGTCCGAAGATGAACCCCATGATCTTCAGAAAAAGGTACTTCAGCAGGATCACCATAAAAATAAGCACGGCGTAAAACAGCACTTTGGTGGTAATGTCGGCCTCAGAAACCGGGAAGAACTGACTGACCAGCTGAATCTGCTGCACGTTGGTGTGGATGGCCGCGATCAGCAGCGCCAGCGTCAGCGAGAAGGCCATCAGGAAAAGCAGGCTGGACAGTGACCGGATAGGCCTTGCCATAACGCCTTCCTCCAGTGCATTGGTGCGCATGAAGGAGTCAAGCCGGAACAGGCCGCTGAAGTCGCTCGGGAAGTTGGTGCGCAGCGCGCCGTAGAGCAACCCGATCACCAGCATAAACAGGATAAAGGTGTTCTGATTCACGTGCTCTCGCACCCGCCCCGAGAAAGGCCGCTGGCTTGCCTGCTGCAGGCGCGTGGTGTCGAGTGGCTGGCTCCGGAACGAGTTGATGTTCGGCTGCTGCTCCGGGTGCCACACCGTCAGCAGAAACCTGCCCTCCACTGGCTCCAGGCCCTTGCTGTAGCTGGCAAGGTCTATGGTGTAGTTTGCCGGAAAATCTGCTTTAAAGATAAGCTGGTTATTGAGGAAGAGGCAAAGGTCCTTGGGTGCGGCAAAGCCTATCGTGAAAGGCTGCCCCTGCGCCACCGACAGCCACTGGTGCAGGGCCTTGTGGCTGCCGTGCCTGCCCGCCACATAGGGCACCAGTTGCGCCCCCTCCCCCTGCACCAGCCAGTAGGGCGTCAGGGTGTTTCTCTGCTCAAGCGGCAACACCTGGGCGCACACCTGCCCAGCGGCAAGCCACGCAAGGATATATAGCAGGAGGAAGCAGCGGCTATGCTTTTGCTTTAGCACTCGAGACACTTTGCGCACTACGTGATTTGTAAACCCCTAACACAATACTCAACACCACCGAGAAGCACAGCAACGACAGCAGTATCTCCAGATTGCCCCAACTCCCGAAGCTCACCACAAACGCGATGACCAGTATATTAATGAGGGCAAGCACAAACACGGTGCTGATCTGGCTGAAGCCCATGGCCAGCAGCCGGTGGTGTATATGGTTTTTGTCCGGTATGAATGGAGACTTTCCCTTCATGATGCGGATAATGGAAATACGGATGGTGTCGAAGAGCGGCACGAAGAGAATGCCCAGGGCAACGGCCGGGGAGGCAGGCTCCGGCCGCATCTCGATGAACTGGATGGCCAGCACCGACACGATGAAGCCGCAGAGCAGCGAACCGGTGTCGCCCATAAAAATGGTGGCCTTGTGAAAATTGTAGCGCAGGAAGCCCAGCAGCCCCCCAATCAGGCAGAAAGCCACCGCCGCGTAGTTCCCGTAAGAGGTGCCCCCGAACTGGTAAAAGTATATGCCGAAGGTGCCGGCAATGATCAGCACAATGGTTCCGGCCAGCCCGTCGAGCCCGTCTATCAGGTTGATGGCGTTGGTGATGCCAATGATTACCAGAAACGTGAAGCCGTAGCTCATGCCTATCTGCAGCTCCCCGATGCCGAAAATACCCTGGAAGCTGGTGATGCGGATATCCGCCATAAACATGACGATGCCCGTGGCCAGAAGCTGCACCGCGAATTTTTTGAGGGCCGAGATGGAAATAAGATCATCTTTGAGGCCGATAAAGAACAGGATGATGCAACCCGCCAGCAACTGCTGCACCCCGTTGGTCAGGCTGGAGAAGATGGTGAGCGCCGACATAAAGCCCGCAAACATGGCCAGCCCGCCCAGGCGCGGGGTCAGTTCTTCATGCACTGTGCGCACGTTTGGCCTGTCCAGGATGTTCTTGAGGTGCGCCACCCGGATGATGGATGGAACAGCGAAGATGGCAATAAGGAAAGCCCAACTGAAGGCGAGTATGAGGGGTAAGATTCTCTGATCCATAAGCTCAAGGACTGGGGCAAAGAAGGGGCTTTACTTCTTCCACATATTAAACAACAGCACACGCCGCTTTGCCAACGGCTAACTATCAGGCAAATATACGGGCAAAATTCCTTTAAAAACACAATATTTTGTGCATTTGCGGTCTGTACGCCTCCGCCGGGAGCCTCATCTACGAATGGAGCACCCCGCGCAGTTGCAGCAGGCCAATCTCTATCAGGTTTTCCTCCTGTATGGCGTCGGGCACAAACACAAACTTCTTGTCATATATCTGCCTGCCGACATAGTAGCTCACCCAATACTCGTTATTGATATGGAAGATGGCGGGGTCAATCGGCTCGACCTGCACGTAACTCTTGCCTTCCACGCGCTCGAACATATGCCGCAGCACCGACGTTTTCACCTCCTTATCACCCTGAAGGCCATAGCCTTTGGAGGTAACCAGCACGTTCTCAATGGCAAAAGCGTTGTTGTTGAGCAGGTATACGTTCCAAACCGGTTCCCCCGTCTCGCTGTGGGATAAGGCTATCGCCACCGCGATGCCCTCCACCGTGCCAAAGTCAATGTCTTTCTTCATGTGCCGCTGTTATGATGGTGGCGCCGAACTGCTGCGCCAGGTGTTGCTGTAGTTTTTCCTCCACTTCCGCCATATCCACCTCATGCCCCAGTTCCTTAGCCAGCGAGGTTACCTGCTTATCGGAGATGCCGCAGGGCACGATGTTGTTGAAGTAATCCAAATCGGTGTTGATGTTGAGGGCAAAGCCGTGCATGGTGACCCAGCGGCTGCACTTCACGCCCATGGCGCATATCTTGCGTGGGTTGAGTTGCCGCTCGTGGTCGAGCCAGACGCCCGTGAGCCCCGGTATGCGGCCCGCCTCCACCCTGTATTCCGCCAATGTCCGGATCACAGCCTCCTCTAAATAGCGCAGGTACTTGTGTATGTCGGTAAAGAAGTTCTCCAGGTCCAGGATAGGGTAGCCGACCAGCTGGCCGGGGCCGTGGTAGGTGATGTCGCCGCCCCGGTTTATTTTATAATAAGTCGCGCCCTTCTCCTTCAGCCCCTCCTCACTCAGGAGCAGGTGCGCCTCGTGGCCGCTCTTGCCCAGTGTGTACACGTGCGGGTGCGAGCAGAACAGCAGGTAGTTGGGCGTGGGTTGCTGCGCGCTGCCTTCAGCCTTCCGGTTTTGCGCCTTTAGCTCCAGAATGCTGTTGAAAATCTTTTCCTGGTACTCCCACGCCTCCTGATAGTCTATCAGGCCGAGGTGCCCGAACTTTATCTCTGTATTTTTATCCACGTTATCTTTTTGAGAGCTCACTTTTCAGGTAATCAATGTTGGCAATGGTGTCGGGGTTCTCGTTGTTGAGTGCTGCGAGGTACACCGACACCCAGTCGAACAGGTGGATGAGGTAGAGGGCCTGCTCCAGGTAAGTGGCTCCCAGCGCCTCAATCTCCAGCACGTCCTGCACCTTCCTTTCAAATATCTTCTTCGACAAATCCATGCGCAGGCGCACGCGCGGATGGTCGTAGGCCGTCCTAATAAGCAGGACCGCCAGTTGCCCATATATACCTTCCGGGTGCTGCCAGGCCACAATCTCGTTGTGGTTCATCTCCGGGAAAGTATTGACATGGCACAGGTGCTTGGCGTTTTCGTTGAGCTGCTGCTGAAAGCGCACGGCCACTGGCTCCAGTGCGTTGCTGACGTAAAGCACGGGCAGCCTGTTGTGGAAGTTATTGGCCAGGGCGCTTGCCTGCACCTTGATACTACCGGCCTCTTCCTCCAGCAGGCTGATGCTCTGCCGCAGCTCGGTTTTGAAGGTGTCGTCCAGCAGGCCCGCGTAGTGCAGCAGGTACAGCATCTCCACCACGGAGTAGCCCAGGCAGGCCCGCGGCTGCTTCGACTTGCCGGGTATAACAAGGTGTGGCATGCCTTCTTCCTGCGCGATGCGCAGCAGCTCGCCGCCGGAGGTTACGAAGCCAACCGTGGCGTCGCTGTTCATGGCGGCTCTTACGCCGGAGATAGTCTCTTCTGTGTTCCCGGAGAAGGAGGAGGCGATAAACAGCGTGCCCAGCCCCACAAATGCCGGCAGCGTATAGCCTTTGCTCACTACCACGGGCACCTCCAGCTTATCGGCCACGTATGATTGGATGATGTCGCCGCCAATGCCGGAGCCGCCCATGCCCGCAATCACCACATTGTTATATATAGTATTTGGGAAAGTAACCGTAGCCTTCTCCCCGATGTCCATGGCGTCCCGCAGTTGTTGCGCGAAACCCTCAACAAGTTGCTTCATAATCCGTCTTTAATTTTAATGAACAATCATTTCATCTCAGACTGGTGCAAAGTACCGGATAATTCATGGCTTCTCAAACAAACGCCCACATCCGCACCGGCCAGGCCGGCGAAAGCCGCGCAACGGCATTTCTGCAGCAACAAGGCTACAGCATTGTGCGGAAAAACTACAGGCACAGGCGCGCAGAAGTAGATATAATTGCACAGAAAGAGAACCTGCTGGTTTTTGTTGAAGTCAAAACCAGGGGTACTGATAGGTACGGATATCCGGAAGAGGCAGTTGATTCCAGGAAGGAGGCGCTGCTGCTAGGCGCAGCGGAGGCCTATATAGCAGAAACGGGCTGGCAGCACGAGGTCCGGTTCGACATCATCTCCATCACCCTCACCGCGCCGCTAACCGTGCATCATATAGAGGACGCCTTTCATTAGCGCTGGGCCTGCGAGCGCTTGTCCAGCTTGTCTTTCTCATATATGAGGGTGCCATGCCGGTCATATTCTTTCACCAGGTACGGCTCAAAAGGCGCTTCATAGGGCGTTTCGGGGTACTGGTACTCGTAATGGCGGCGGCCCCGGAAGTCGTAGTAATTAATCCAGGTGCCCACTTTGCGGCCCTTGGCGTACTGCCCCGACCACTGCACCTGCCCGTTCTCATAGAAGCGGTAGTAGGTGCCCTGCACCTCGCCGTATTCATACGGTATAACCTCCTTTATTTTCTTGGTGTCGCCGTAATAGCTGACCACCGCGTCGCGCACGAAGCCCTTGTCGAAATGGTCTTTGTCCACCAGGGTGCCTTCCTCGTCGGGCCTGTACTTTTCCCAGCGCAGGTGCTTGGTGCCGATATAAAAATAGCCTTCCTCCACTACCTGCCCGTCCACCTTTTTCTCGTAAGGCCCGTGCAGCACTTTGTAGCGGCCCTGGTCCACCTCGTCGCTGCTGGTGCGGTACAGCTTGCGCTTTCTGGCATCGTACAGGTACTTCAGGGGCGCGTAGGGGTTGGGCGCCTGGTACTCCTCCAGATAGCTGAAGGTTTCCAGTGTTTCCCGCGCGCCTCTCCCCGATTTAATGAAGCCACGCTTCACCTTCTGGCCCAGAAAGTAACGTTTGCTGTACCGTTTCTTCTTGCGCTTCCCCCCTTCCTGCAGGTCCGACTTCTCCAGCGCCTTCCGCTCCTCCACCTCCACATTAATGGTATCGCCGGAGGCAAGCAGCCCGGCACCGGGGTCCCCTTTCAGGCGCGCCTGGTTCAGGTTATAGTCGCTGTTCCACTTGGGCTCGCTGCACCCGCCCAAAAACAGCATGCCTGCACCTGCCACAAAGGTTAACACTAAAAGTAAAGGATGACGCATTTCTAATTTTGAATAACTGAATTTTGAATAACTGAATTGTTCAATGGTTGGTTCAGCTATATATTATCCGTTTAACAAATGGTTAAACCGTTAAATTGTTAGTTCAGCTATATATAATTATCGGATAACAATTTAACCATAAAGCCATTTAACCATTACCCAAACAATCAGCAACTAACAATCAAAATACAAACGCAAAGATGCATACATTTCATATAGGCACCTAATACACAAACTGCCCCTATAACTTTGCCTGCGGCCGGTAAGTTTCATCTGCTGGCATCCCAAGAGCAAAAAAGGCAGCACCCTCGGGGCGCTGCCTTAAAACTGTTGGTATAATATAAGGGTACTATTCTTTCGTCATCAGCTCGAAGCTGCGCTTCACGAAGGTGGTGAGGGCCGCGCCGGAGAGCATGTTCTGCGACAGCAGCGCCAAGTCGAAGGCCTGACGGGCCACGGCGGTTTTGGTATCGCCCCCGGTGTTCAGCACGCGCTGGTTCAGCGGATGGTTGGCGTTCACGGTCACATTGTAGGTGTCCGGCATGTCGCCCATAAACATCATGCCGCCTCCGCCGGTCTTGCTCATATCCTTCATGCGGCGCATAAACTCCGGCATCGTAATCACCACCGGGGCATCGTCCGGAGAAAGCGGGGCCACCTCCACAATCATATGCTGGTTGCTGATGGCCTGCTCATATATGGCTTTCAGGTCTTCCTTCTCCTTGTCGCTCAGCACACTTTCCTTTGTCTCGTCGCGCTCAATCAGCTTGTCAATAGTCTCGGAGTCCACGCGCTTCAGGGTCACCTTCTCCAGCTTCTGCTCCAGCAGCCCGATAAAGTGGCTGTCAATCAGCGAGTCCATCTGCAGCACATCGTAGCTGCGGCTGCGGGCAGCCTCCACGAAAGCGTGCTGCTTGTCGGCGTCGGTGGTATAGAGCAGCACCAGCTGGTCGTTCTTGTTCTGCTGGTTGGCCTGCACCAGCGCCTTGTATTCTTCGATGGTATAGTACTTGCCCTCGGTGTTCTGCAGCAGCACGAAGTCTTTGGCTTTCTCATAGAACTTGTCGTCGGAGAGCATGCCGTACTTCACAAACACGTTGATGTCGTTCCAGATGGTCTCAAAAGCAGCACGGTCTTTTTTGAAGTTCTCGTTCAGCTTGTCAGCCACCTTCTTGGTGATATAGGTGTTGATTTTCTTTACGCTGGAGTCGGCCTGCAGGAAAGAGCGGCTCACGTTCAGCGGAATGTCCGGCGAGTCGATGATGCCGTGCAGCAGCATCAGGAACTCGGGCACCACGTCCTTCACCTCGTCGGTGATGAACACCTGGCGGGAGTAGAGCTGGATTTTGTTGCGCTGCAGTTCAAAGTCGTTCTTGATTTTCGGGAAGTACAGGATGCCCGTCAGGTTAAACGGGTAGTCCACGTTCAGGTGAATCCAGAACAGCGGCGGCTCCGAAAACGGATACAGCTCCTTGTAAAAGTTCTTGTAGTCCTCGTCCGTCAGTTCCGACGGCTGCTTGGTCCAGATGGGGTTCGGGTTGTTGATTACCTCGCCCTCAAACTCCACCGGCACCGGCAGGAACTTGCAGTACTTGTTCAGGATGGTGCGGATGCGCGCGGCCTCCAGGAATTCGTCTGAGTCAGGGGCAACGTTCAGGATGACGTTCGTGCCGCGGTCTTCTTTCTGCGAGGGGATAATGGCGAACTCGGTGCTGCCGTCGCAGGTCCAGTGGGCCGCCTCCGCCCCTTCCTGGTATGATTTCGTGATAATCTCCACGCGGTCGGCCACCATAAAGGCTGAGTAGAAGCCCAGACCGAACTGCCCGATGATCTGGTCTTTCTCGCCGGAGTCTTTGAAGCGCTCCACAAACTCGGCGGCCCCCGAAAAGGCAATCTGGTTGATGTACTTCTTGATTTCCTCGGCCGTCATGCCGATGCCGTTGTCGGAGATGGTGATGGTGCGGGCCTCTTTGTCTACCGCCACTTTTACCTTCAGCTCGCCCAGCTCGCCTTTATACTCGCCCACAGACGCCAGCCGCTTCATTTTCTGCGTGGCATCCACCGCGTTGCTCACCAGCTCCCGCAGGAAAATCTCGTGGTCGGAGTACAGAAACTTTTTGATGATGGGGAAAATATTCTCGGTGTGAATCGAAATATTACCTCTTTCTTCCATGTTTATACCTTCTATTTTTGAAAATTCTTTTCTGCAGACGGATACATCTGGCAAAGCTGCTTTCAAATCCTGTTCCACACAGCCAGCAGCGCCCGTTACTGTGACAGGTTGTCAGCAAGGCGCCGGAAAGTCGGCAAGATTGTATCCAAAGGGCCGTTTATATATAGCCTTTGCTTCCGCGGAACAGCGAAACAACAAGTGCGTAAATGCAACATTGTGGAATTTATCTTACCTTTGTCCCAGTATATATAAGGTGACCCGATTCCTGAGACATATCGCCCTGTTGCTGTTGCTGCTTTTCTGCAGGGCCATGGTACCGGACGCCCTGGTGCTGGAGCTGCACGCGCACACCCACACCGTGCATACCGACCACACCGATACTAATAAGGCGCAGGTGGGCATCAAGCACAAGCATTGCGCCGTGGAGGATGTGTTCGGGGCACCTTTCCAGGGCAGCCTGACGTCGCTTGACTTTACACCGGTTGTTCATTCCACGGCCTATACCGCTTTTTATACAGGCAGTTGCCTCACCTCTCCGCTTACCTCCCGCTACCTGCGCGGTCCGCCGCAGGCTTAGATTCAGCCCACCCGCACCTTCGTTTCCTGCTGATTTATATATAAAGCAGGCACAGGTGCCATCTATCTTTTTACACACAAGCCCGTTTCTGCATTGCTGCACCTTTGGCGTGGCCGTTTGCTATATATTCAGCGGGCATGGCAGCTATCCTTGTTATATGGCTGCTGCGTGTTCAGCTAAAATCCAAGCCGTGTTTCTATATAAAAACCTGCAGTACATACCACTGCTGCTTCTTACCTATATGGCTTTGCTGGCGCCGGCGCTGGCCCAGTTCCAGCCGCCTCCCGGCATCAACCTGAGCGCAGAAATGGTCCCGGACCAGGACTGTGGCCTGACGCTTTCCGGCAAGGTGCTGGACCACGACTCCCGCGCTACGCTTGTTGGCGCCACGGTGTCTATTCCGCAACTGCACCAAGCCTCGATAGCGGACGAATACGGAAACTATCATTTCCACCACCTGTGCCAGGGCACTTACACCCTGCAGGTGACGTACGTGGGCTACGAGCCGGAAAGCTACACCTTCAGGCTCACCGCCTCCTCGGTAAGAGATTTGCAGCTGCACGCTTCGCCCCAAACCCTCAACACCGTGGAAGTAAGCGGTAACAGATTGCAGGAGCAGGCACAGTCGTCGCAGACGCTGACGGGGCAGGAGTTGGAGGAGACGCGGGGCCTGTCGCTGGCCGGGTCGCTGAAGGGCATCCCCGGCGTCTCCACCATCCAAACCGGCCCCACCATCTCCAAGCCCGTGATACACGGCATGCACAGCAACCGCGTGCTGCTGCTCAACAACGGGGTGCGGCAGGAGGGGCAGCAGTGGGGTTCGGAGCACGCTCCGGAGATAGACCCGTTTGTGGCCACGGAGATGAAGGTGATAAAGGGTGCCGCTGGCGTGCGCTACGGAGCCGATGCCATTGGCGGTGTGGTGCTGGTGGAGCCAAAGGCCCTGCCGACCTCACCGGGCGTGGGCGGCGAGGTGAACCTGCTCGGGAGCACCAACAACCGCCAGCTGGCTGCCTCCGCCACCGTGGAGGGAAATTCTGCCAACATACCGCCGCTGAGCTGGCGGCTGCAAGGCACCGTCAAAAAAGCAGGCAACACCCGGACGCCGGATTATTACCTGGATAACACGGGTTTTGGGGAGCAGAACTTCTCGGGTGCGCTTGGTTACCGGAAGGAGAAGTTTGGCGGGGAGCTGTTTTACAGCCAGTTCAACACCAAACTCGGTATTCTCCGGGCCTCGCACATCGGCAACCTGACGGACCTGCGGTACGCCATTGAGCGCGGCAGGCCCGCCGGGGCCGACACCGTGGGCTTCACCTACGACATTGGGCGGCCTTACCAGCAGGTGCAGCACGACCTGCTGAAGGCGAAACTGTACCTGCAGACAGGCCAGGCGGGGCGGCTGGAGTTTATATATGGCTGGCAGCGCAACAGGCGCGAGGAGTATGATTTGCACAACGTGAACTCCGGTAACCCGGCCCTGTACCTCAACCTGAACACGCACACCACCGAATCCATCTGGGAGCATAACCCGCTCGGAAACTTCAGTGGCTCGGTGGGCGTGAGCACCACCTACCAGCAGAACACCTACAAGTACAGCGCCTTCCTGCCTTATTTTACAGCCATAACCGCCGGTGCCTTTGTCATCGAAAAATGGCGGAAAGACAGGCTGCAGTTGGAGGCGGGCCTGCGCTACGACTACAGGCAGCTACGAGTCATGCAATTCGACACGAGCGGAACGCTGCAGAAACCGGCGTTTGATTTCAATAATGTGTCGGGCACGCTGGGGGCTTTGTACGATGTGGGCTACCACCTCACCTTTGGGCTGAGTGCCACCTCGGCCTGGCGGGCGCCGAGCGTGAACGAGCTTTTCAGCAACGGCGTACACCACAGCGCCGCCACCTACGAGATAGGCGACCCGGGCCTGGTATCGGAGCAGGCATATAACTTCGAGACGTCTGTGAATTATTTTGGCAATGCCCGGCTCAACGGCCAGCTAAGCCTGTACTACAACGTCATCAACCATTATATCTACCTGTCGTCGGAGCCTGAGCCGATACTGACGGTTCGCGGCGCTTTCCCGGCTTTCCGCTACAGGCAGACCGACGCCACGTTCAAAGGCATCGACCTGAGCCTGCAATACAACCTGCTCCCGAACCTGATACTCGACTCGAAAGCATCTGTGGTGCGGGCCCGAAACACGACTGCCGGAGACTATCTCATCAACATTCCGGCCGACAGGTTCGACAACAGTCTGCGCTACGAGTTTGCCCAAAGCGGTGAGGGAAGCCGTTTCTCCGATGCTTATATATCCCTGGGGGGCACCTATATGGCGGAGCAAACGCGCGTGCCTACGCGAACAGAAGAAGACTTTGCCCCGCCGCCGGATGCTTATTTCCTGCTGCAGGCCGGGGCGGGCGCCACGGTGCATATAGGCAGCCAGCCGGTGGAGTTTGGCGTCACGGGTAACAACCTGCTCAACAGCACGTACCGGGACTATCTGAACCGCTTCCGCTATTTTTCTGACGAGGCGGGCCGCTTGTTGCTGTTCCGCATCAGGGTGCCACTGGACTTTAGCGGGTTCTGACAAATCAATAATTGCGCAGACAACGCGTACGGGTGTACCGTTTCTTAACTTAAATCTTACTTACACTATCTATATGAAAAATCTATTGAAGCCTTATTTCTCCGCCCTCATGCTGGGTTCTTTGCTATTTGCCGGCACCTCCTGCAAAGACGAGGAGCCAAAACCCGAGCTAGTGGTAGAACAGGAACTGATTACGACCGTGACGCTGAGCCTGGTGCCGGACGGCAAAGGGCAGAACGTGACCGCCATATATAGCGACCCGGATGGCGACGGCGGCACCCCTCCCGAAATCGGGGCATTGGATTTAGCGCCGAACACCACCTATAGCTTCACGGTAACCTTGTCTGACGACAGCAAGACGCCGCCTGTGGACATTACAGCGGAAGTGCTGGCGGAAGGCGAGGCGCACGAGCTGTTTTACAGCGCGCTTGGCGGCCTGGACGTAACTGTTGAGAAGACAGACATGGACAAGAACAACCGGCCGATTGGTCTGGCAGGCACCTTAACAACCGGCGGGGAGAGCGCGGGCAAATTACAGGTAACCCTGAAGCACCAGGAAGGCCTGAAAGGCAGCACCAGCGACGTGACGAAAGGCGAGACTGATGTGGAGATTCAATTTCCGGCGGTGATTCAGCCGTAATATAATAATAGCATCACCTATATATCAAAAGGAGGCGCCGTATATAGGGCGCCTCCTTTTTTGTTATGCCTGCTGCCTCAGGCTAAGTTGCTGCACTATTTTGCGGATGCGGCTGGCCCTGGTCTCCGGCCGCTTCGCTTCCAGCACCGCCACCACGTGCTCCTTCCGGTGCGTAAACGCCAGTTGGCTGAACCGCTCCGAAAGCCCCGCCTCCTCCAGCGCCTGCTGCAAATCGTCGGGCACAACGACGGTTTTGGTTTTCCGGTCGATGCCCGGGGTGTCAACCCCGAAGGTGGAGGCCGTTTTTCGCTCGGAGCGGTGCCGGAAGCGCAGCGCCGACCATATAGCATTTAACGCCACCTGCCGCACTGGCTCATACCCCAGCTCCGCCATTGTGCGCCAGCCCTCGTCGCGGGTGAGGTCTGTTTCTATTCCGGATGATTTTTTAGGGTAGGCGATCCACAGCAATCCGCCTAGTTTTAGCAGGGCCGTGGCCTGTGGCACCTCCTGCTCCAGTTGCTGCCTGCGCTGCACAAACAGCAGCACCGCCTCGTAAGCACCCGTGGCAGGCGCTTCACCGGCACGCACCACCGCCACGCCTTCCTCTGTTAGGGCTGTTGCCATCTCCTCCGGCGCATGCAGGAGCAGTAGTTCGGTGGCAGCCCTTAGCTGCAATTTCTTCTTTAGTTCAGGCATGGAATGTGGTATTGTGATATATGGTTAACAGTGGTGTGTTTTCGTGTGGAACGGGCAGATTAACGCGCGGCTAAACGTAGGTAGCTTATTCCGTTTGCCTCCCAATATAGCTGGATAACCGTAACTGAACTACCGAATATACTATATACTTTCTGATATATAAATACCCCCGCCACAACTTTCCGCAGGCGCTGCCCCTCTTTGCAAGTTTCGTTACAAAAGCTATCTTACGGGCTCACAAAATACTATATATGGCTGCCGAACCGACACCTGCCAAAGGGAACATCCTCCTCAACACCTCCGTCATTGTGGCGGCGCTGGGCTACTTTGTGGATATATATGATCTGGTGCTCTTCAGCATTGTGCGCATCCCCAGCCTGCGCGATCTGGGCGTTACAGACCAGGCGGCGCTGCTGGAGGAGGGCGTGATGCTGCTGAACATGCAGATGCTCGGGATGCTGATCGGCGGCGTGGCCTGGGGCATCCTGGGCGATAAGCGGGGGCGGCTGTCGGTGCTGTTCGGATCTATTTTCCTGTACTCCGTCGCCAACATCATGAACGGGTTTGTCACCACCATCCCAATGTATGCGCTCCTGCGGTTTGTGGCGGGCCTGGGCCTGGCCGGAGAGTTGGGCGCCGGCATTACACTGGTGAGCGAGGTGCTGCCGAAGGAGAAGCGCGGCTACGGCACCATGATTGTGGCCACCATCGGCATAACCGGCGCAATTCTGGCGGGTTTCGTGGGCGAGTTGTTTGGCTGGCGCTCCGCTTATTTTATTGGTGGGGGCTTAGGCTTCCTGCTGCTGTTCCTGCGCATCGGGGTATATGAGTCGGGCATGTTCGAGCATGTAAAGAGCGCCGCGCATGTTACACGTGGAAATTTCCTGAGCCTGTTCTCCAACGGCAAGCGCTTCTGGAAGTACCTGAAATGCATCCTGATAGGCGTGCCCATCTGGTATGTGGTGGGCGTCCTCATCACCTTCTCGCCAGAGTTTGGTGTGGCGATGGGCATGGCGGAAACCGTGTCGGCGGCCAAGGCCGTCTCGTTCTGCTACCTCGGCCTGGTACTCGGTGACTTTCTGAGCGGCTACCTGAGCCAGCGCCTGAAGAGCAGGCGCAACATTGTGCTCGCCTTTCTGCTGCTGACGGGTGTGTTCGTGCTGCTTTACCTGCTCAGCAGCGGCCTGTCTTTAGACGCCTTTTACCTGTTGTGCGTGGCTTTGGGCGTGGCCAGCGGCTATTGGGCCGTGTTTGTGACGATTGCGGCCGAGCAGTTCGGCACCAACATCCGGGCGACCGTCACCACCACGGTGCCCAACTTTGTGCGGGGGGCGGTGGTGCCGCTCACGCTGGCCTTCGAGGCGCTGCGGGGGAGCCTGGGGCTGGTGCCCACGGCCATGGCGCTGGGGGCAGTCTGCCTGGCCGTTGCCGTGGCCGCTATCCTGTCGCTGGAAGAAACCTACTCCAAAGACCTGAACTTCCTGGAGCCGGTATAGCCACACCCAACAGAAGGCTCCGTTTCTGAGGCAGCCTATATAGAGGGCACCCTTCCTCAGGCTTGTGCTATATAGGCCGGTAACTTCACGGTGGCCGCTGATAAGGGCAACCAATCGGGCTTGTGCATAGTATGATCATATATAGATCGAACCCTATCAATCTGATGTCCTATGGCGAAACTCTCTCCTTCTGACGAGGCCGATCTGGTGTTGCTGGCGATCCTGTTCTTCTTCCTGGTGCTGTTCTCTTCCGCTGTGCCCGACGAGGGGCAGAACGCGGAACGGCGGCACGAAACAGCCCAACACTTCGCCTCCACCGAATATGCCGCCGCTCCTGAGGCAGCCGCCGGGGATGTGTGCCGTACTCTGTCTATATAACAAAACTCCCGGACAGCCACCCTCGGCGCGATAAAATGCGTATTTTTGCATATGATCTTGTACAACGAAACTGTAAGCGTCGACAACAGTGTGGCCCCGGAATGGCTGCAGTGGATGAAGGAGGAGCATATACCCGCCGTGATGGGGACAGGCTTTTTCCTGAGCAACCAGATTGCCCGCCTCCTGAATGAATTAGACAACGGGGGCACCACCTACGCCGTGCAGTACTATTGCCGCAGCATGGTGGACTTGGAGGAGTACCAGCGCGACCACGCCCCGGAGTTGCAGCGCAGGCATCAGCAGCGCTTCGAAGGCAAGTTTGTCATCTTCAGCTCGATGCTGGAGGTGGTGGCGGCAGATGTGGAGCGCACCAACCAGTCATAGAAATTACTGAGGCATATATAGCTTGCTGGAAGGCACGGGTTGCCAGCCATCCTTGTCCCGTATCCTTTCAGGAGAGATTTGAGGTGTCTGGCGCATGCCCTCTCCGAAGCTTCGCCAATCCTCACGTTCTTCACTGTAGCGATACGGGCCAGGAAGGAAATTGCAAACCCGCGCCAGAAAAAGGCCACTACGCCGAAGCGCCGCTATATACCCCTCTATAGAGCGGCACTTCTTTTAAATATAAAACCTATATATAGCTGGGCTCTTAACCGACGTATTGCTGAATCTGCTCTTCGGTCATGTTGCAGTTGAACCACTCACCGTCCAGACTGGCCCCGATCTTTTTGTAGAAGGCAATGGCCGGCTCGTTCCACTCCAGCACCTGCCACCGGAAGCGCTTCGCCCGGATTTCTTTCGCCTCCTGCGCCACCGCCTTGAACAACTTGCGCCCAATGCCCGCACGGCGCAGTTTCTCCGTCACGATCAAATCCTCCAGAAAAAGCATTTTCCCTTTCCAGGTAGAGTAGCCGATGTAATACAGCGCAATGCCCACAATGCCCTCCGCCGACTCGGCCACGAAGAACTTGTAGATGGGGTTTTCGCCGAAGCCGTCCAGTTCCATGTCCTCCAGCGTGTTGGTTACCTCCTGCGGCGCGCGCTCAAACTCGGCCAGTTCCCGGATCAGGGCATGCACCTGCGGCAGGTCATCCCGGTTTCCTCTTCTTATTGCTACCTCCATTTTGGTTGTTGATTGTTTGTTGTTGATTGTTAAATGGCTATATGGTTAAACTGTTGATTCAGTTCCTGACTTTCTACTTTCTACTCTCTAACTTCTCCACTTTGTCATCGCCTGCACCAGTTCTTTGCCGGTTTCCTGGCTGCTGAGTTGATGCAGATACGCATCCTGCTCATCGCCGGGTGCCACCGCAGAAACCACCGTGTCGCCCAGCAAGGCCTCGGCGCGGAAGATGATATCCACCTCGCGCAGCTGTTTCTGCTCCAGCACCTCCAGCGGCAGCGTGTCGAGGGCCCACTGCAGGTAACGGGTGTTGGTGACGTGGCGGTTCAGGTCGATGTCGTGCCAGCGCACCGGTATTTGCTGCTCATATATAGCCTCCTGCAGTGGCGGCAGCTTGCCTTTGGCAAAGGGCAGCGGCTCCTGTGTGGGCACCACCTCCAGGTCCGTGATAAACCCCGGCAACGACACCAACTGGCGCTTCACCATGTCCATCACCAGCCAGACGCTCGTCGCCTGGCCCAGCAGCTCGCGTTCGGCGCTGTATATCCGGAAGTCGCGGTGCAGGAAGATGCGCTCCCTCCCCGAGGCCCACGTCTCCACGGTTACCTTTTCGCTGTGCCCGGGGTAGCGGAACATCTCCACGCGCATCCGCTGCAGCACCCAGGTCATGTCGTGCTGTAGCAGGTCATATAGCGAGATGCCGAGCGCCACGGTATTGTCCCAGGCGGCTTCGTGCATATAGCTGACCAGGGCGGGCAGCGTGGCCTGCCCTCGGTAGTCTATCTCGCTTGCGCGCACGGTAAACTGGCTGCTGCCTCCAACTGCTTTCATAGCTGTAGGTTTGGTAGTGTGCAAAGGTACGTAAGAATCGTAGCAGCTACTACGCAAGTGACCACTTGCGCCTTGATGTTTACTATTAGAACATATAATAGACTATATCTTCAAAAATAAACGGCCTTATAATACGAGCTAAAACTATTATCACCACAACTACACCTACTATTTTGAAGACTGAGTTCAAATTGGCTAATGCATTAATAAGGAATGGTTGATGATTCGTTTTTAAGGCTTTGTTTACGTTAATAGAAAAAAGGAGCAAAAGCAGGCCCAATAGAAAAACTATGATATCAAAAGCCAGCTTAAGTAAAGCATCTGCTTCATGTGAAACACCACTTATGTGCCATAGCGATCTATTTAGGATTATGAAGAGCTTTACCCCAAAAACGAGGAAGCTTATAGCCGATAGCACTTTGCTCCAATAAGATATTGAAAGAAGAAGTTCTCGGGAGGCTTTATCCAGTATAAGTTCCTGCTCTGGCAGCTCGTAGCGGTTTTCTGTTGTTTCCATGCGCTTGTTTTAAGAAGAGTCTACTATAGCTCATAAATATACGATATTATATATATTTCAAAATTTCTATCCAGCTATTCATAGAACTTTAACATAGTCCATATACCCCGTCACAAAAAAGCCGCGCCACCTGAAACAGGCAGTACGGCTTTTTTATTTTCACACTGTATAGACGCAATATTTTGCGTCTTAACTTTTTGCTCACTAGGCAGGAGACGCAAAATATTGCGTCTATACAGAGCGGTCAGGTACTTTACTGCGCCGGATAGGGATTGACGCCCATGTTCTGATATATAAAGGCGTAGGTGTCAGCGTACTCCTGTATCACGAGCGAGGTGGGCTTGCCGGCACCGTGCCCTGCGCGCACGTCTATTCGTATCAGGTAAGGGTTGACGGGCGCGCCTTTCGCCTGCAATTCGGAGATGAATTTGAACGAGTGTGCCGGCACTACGCGGTCGTCATGGTCGGCGGTTTTCACCAGCGTGGCCGGGTATGCCACGCCTTCCTTGATGTTGTGCAGCGGTGAGAAAGCATATAAATTTCTGAACTGCTCCTCATTGTCCGAAGAGCCGTACTCCGGCACCCACGCCCAGCCAATCGTGAACTTGTGGAAGCGCAGCATGTCCATGACCCCTACAGCCGGGATCGCTACTTTCGCCAGTTCCGGGCGCTGCGTCATAAAGGCGCCCACCAGCAAGCCGCCGTTAGAGCCACCGGCCACCGCCAGTTTCTCTGAGGAAGTGTATTTCTGATCAATCAGGTACTCAGCGGCCGCGATAAAGTCGTCGAACACGTTCTGCTTGTTCGGCGTCATGCCTGCGTTGTGCCACTCCTCGCCGTACTCGCCGCCGCCGCGCAGGTTCGGCATGGCATATACGCCGCCGTTCTCCAGCCACAGCATGTTGGCGATACTGAAGCTCGGCGTCAGCGAAATGTTAAAGCCGCCATAGGCATATAGGTACGTCGGGTTCTGGCCGTTCAGTTCCAGCCCTTTTTTGTGGACGATGAACATCGGCACCTTGGTACCGTCTTTGGAGGTATAGAACACCTGCTTCGTTTCATAGGCGTCTGTGTCCACGTTCACCTCGGTTTTGCGGAAGAGCGTCACCTTGTTGTTCGGCACGTCGTAGCGGTAAATGGTGGGCGGGTGCGTGAAGGAGGTGAAGGTGAAGAACACTTCGGTGTCTTCTTTCTCGCCGTTGAAGCCGCTCACCGTGCCGAGGCCCGGCAGTTCCACGGAGTTCATCTTTTTGCCGGTGTTATCGAATACCACCACCTGGCTGGTGGCGTCTTTCATATAAGTGACAATGATGCGGCCCCCGACCATCGACACGCCCGTGATGACATTTTCATTCTCAGGCACCACCGTCTTCCAGTTCGCTTCCTGCGGCTTTTTTGGGTCGATGAGCACGAGGCGGTAGCGCGGCGCGTTCTTGTTCGTCATCACCAGCAGCTTGTCGCCGATGTTGTCCACCACGTTGTACTCACTCTCAAAGTTATCAACAATGGGTTTGATGGTGCTTTTCGGATCCTGCAGGTCTTTGTAGTAAAGCGCGTTGGCCCCGCTGGCTCCCTCCGACACGTTCAGCACCAGGAAGCGCTCGTCGTCGGTGGTCTGGCCGTAGAAGTTGCGGAGCGGGTGCTGCTTGTCTTCATATATGAGTTGGTCCTGGCTTTGCGGCGTGCCCACTTTGTGGTAATACACCTTGTGGAACTCGTTCTTGTTGGCCAGCTTGTTGCCTTCGGTGGGGACATCGTAGCGGCTGTAGAAGAAGCCGTCTTTGTACCAGCTGGGGCCGGAGAACTTCACCCACTCCAGCTGGTCGTCCAGCTTTTTGCCGGTGGCCGCCTCCATTATGTGGTAGGTGTTCCAGTCGGAGCCGCCGCTGGAGGTGCCGTAGGCCACATAGCGGCCATCCTGCGAGAAATCAAAGGCGGTGAGCGCCACCGTGCCGTCCGCCGACAGCTTGTTGGGGTCGAAGAACACTCTCGGCTCCGCGTCCAGCGTCTCCTGCACGTAGATAACGCTCTGGTTCTGCAGACCGTCGTTCTTCGAGAAGTAGTACTTGCCGTTTTCCTTGAACGGTGCGCCATATTTCGGGTAATCCCATATCTCGGTCAGGCGCGCCTTTATCTCGTCGCGGAAGTCGATGCTGCTGAGGTACTCCTGCGTCACCTCGTTCTGCGCCTCAATCCACTCCTCCACTTCCTCGTTGTGCGTCTCCAGCCAGCGGTACGGGTCGGCTACCTGGGTGCCGAAGTAATTGTCTATCTGGTCCACTTTTTTGGTGTTGGGGTAATCTAAATCCAGCGCTGCCTCAGCCGTAGTGGCGGCAGCCGTTTCGGTGTTTTCCGTTGTCATGCCAGTAGCAGTTGTTTCGTTTTGGGCCGGTTTGCAAGCCGACACAGCCGTGAGGCCGCCAGCCAGCAGCAGTACAGTTGTCTTCTTCATAAGGACTACGCCCGTTGTTTTGTTTAAAATGAATGAAATCGAATCAGCTAATATACGCATTTATGTCCTGATTTCAGAAGCGGCATATATGGCAACCCCTGTTATAGCGCTCTTCCTCAATCTTATATATCCACACAAATTCTTTCCTGCACACCCACCCAAGCTGTCAGTATCCGCCTTACATTTGTCAGCTTTTTTGCGGCTGCGCCAGCCAAAGCTATGCAAAGAAGAGTATAAGCATCTGCATGAAACAACCGGCAAGAGGTATATGATGGAAGAACTGGAAGACGAGAGACTGCTGCAGAAGTTTGAGCAGATTGCCGACAGGCTATCAGACAAAGGCTATGCCATTGTGGATAATTTTCTGGAGGCGCAGGAGGTGCGGGACCTGCTGGCGGTGCTGACGCACCACCAGGAGCAGGGCACGTTTAAAAAAGCAGGCATTGGCTCCTCTGACCAGTTTCTGGTGGATAAGCAGGTGCGCGGCGATTATATCCGCTGGATTGAGCCGCAGCACGCGCTGCCGCCCACGCAGGTGTTCCTCAACCGCATGGACGAGGTGATGCGCTATATAAACCGCACCTGCTTTCTGGGCCTGAAAGACTACGAGTTCCACTTCACGGTATATCCGCCGGGCACGGTGTACAAGCGCCACATCGACCAGTTCAAGACCAACGACCACCGCAAGCTTTCCTTTATCTGTTACCTGAACGAAGAATGGCTACCAGAGCACGGCGGCAACCTGCGTTTATATCTGCCCAAGGCTGACGGAACAGAGGAAGAAGTGGATATCCTGCCGATTGCGGGCCGCCTCGCCTGCTTCCGCGCCGACCTGATTCCGCACGAGGTGCTGGTGGCCACCCGCCCCCGCTACAGCCTCACCGGCTGGATGCTGGACCAGCTGAAGGAACTGACGTTTTTGTAAAGACCTCGCGGTGTCCGAAGGTCCCGCGAGCGTCTGAGCTACAAAGTGTAGCTATATATAAAATCATTTTTAAACCAGACACTCGCAGGAGCTGCGCACGCTGCGAGGTCTCTAAGCTACTGCCCGAAATTGATCTCGGTGCTGTCGCCGATGTTAAGGCTGTGGCTGAAGCCTTTGAAGGAGGCGTCGCTGCCAATGATGGAATCGCGCATGACGGCATAGCGCAGCTCGGAGAAGGAGCCGATGATGGAGTTGCTCAGGATGCAGTTCTCGATGGTGGCGTTGTCGCCGATGGCCACGTTCGGGCCGATGATGGAGTTGTAGATGGCACAGTCGCTGCCGATGCTCACCGGCGGAATGATGATGCAGCCCGGGTAGTGGTTGTCCTGGTTCTTCGCCCGGAGTTTCTGGCGGTTCAGCAGGGTGGCGTTCGCCTCCAGCAGCGTCTCTTTGCGGCCGCAGTCAAACCAGTGGTCCACGCTCCAGGTCACCATCTTCTCGCCTTTCTTCACCATGTGCATCAGCGCGTCCGTCAGCTGGAACTCGCCCTGCGTGCGGATATCCTCTGAGATGATATAAGCCAGCGACTCAATCAGCTTCTGCGGCTGCACAATCTTGTAGAGCCCCACCAGCGCAAAGTTCGACTTCGGGATTTTCGGCTTCTCCACCAGCCGGGTGATGAACTCGTCGTTGCCCACCTCCGTCACGCCGAAAAGCGAGGGCTTGGCTACCTTCTTCACCCCCAGCACCGAGTAAGGCGCCGCAATAACGGCCTGCAGGTCCACATCCACGATGGCATCGCCCAGCATAATCAGCACGCTCTCTTCCTGCTCGTACGTGTGGCGGGCCACCCACAGGGCGTGGCCAAGGCCTTCGCGCGGCTCCTGCACCACAAACTCGGGCTTTATCTGCGGGTACTTGGTGCGTACGTAGCTCTCCACCTTCTCGCCCAGATAGCCGATCACGAACACGAACTGCTCGACGCCCGCCCCCAGCAGTTTGTCAATGATATGGCCCAGGATAGTGTTGTCTGCCACAGGCACCAGCGACTTCGGCTGCGTGTGCGTGTGGGGCCTGAGCCTTGTGCCGACGCCTGCTACGGGGATGATTGCTTTCATACACGATACATTTCCTGCAATATATCAAAAGAAGCCTGTAACTTCAACAACTGCCGCGCTGCCAGGCGCAAGAGATTTTGCGCCGCAAACAATTGGCGCGGCTACCTGTATATATACTTCGGCGGGGCTGTAGCCGACAGGTTTGCCACGCAACCCCGAACAGGAGAGGAGCGGCAGATCTCATTTTCTGCTTCTTTTACTGCCCGGCTTAACGTACCTTTCTTAACTTCGTACTCATACCGCCCGCCGTGCGGTACGTAATGTATCATATATAAAGAAACACACGCACACCCACTTATGAAAAGACTATTTTTTTACCTGATCGGATTTATAGTACTGGCGTCGCAATCGTCGTGCGGCTACAACTCTATGGTGGCGAAAGACGAGAGCGTGGAGGCGCAATGGGCCAACGTCCAGAATGCTTACCAGCGCCGCGCTGACCTGATACCCAACCTGGTGAACACCGTGAAAGGGGCCGCCAACTTTGAGCAGGAAACCCTGACGCAGGTGATAGAGGCGCGCGCCAAGGCAACCAGCGTGAACATCAGCCCCGACAACCTGACACCTGAGAACATTGAGCGCTTCCAGGCCGCGCAGGGCGAACTGAGCGGCGCTTTGAGCCGCCTGCTGGTGTCGGTGGAACGCTATCCGGAGTTGAAGGCCAATCAGAACTTCCTGGAGTTGCAGGCGCAACTGGAGGGCACCGAGAACCGCATCTCCGTGGAGCGGCGCAAGTTTAACGAGGCGGTGCAGGATTATAACTCCTATATCCGCTCCTTCCCACGCAACATGATAGCCGGCATGTTTGATTTCGAGCAAAAAGGCTACTTCGAGGCCGAGGCCGGCGCCCAGACCGCCCCGACGGTAGAGTTTTAATTGTTGATTGCTGATTGGCGGGGCTGCCCTTTAGGCAGCCCCGCCAATCAGCAATCAACTCCCAACAATCAAGTTTATGCCAAAAGACACCATTACCCCAGACGACGAGAAGCAGATTATGGCCGCCATTGCCGAGGCGGAACAGAACACGTCGGGGGAGATTCGGGTGCATGTGGAAAGCAACTGTGAGGGAGATGTGCTGGACCGGGCCACGGAGGTTTTCGCGGACCTGCATATGCACCAGACCAAACTGCGCAACGGCGTGCTGTTTTACGTGGCCCTCGACGACCACCAGTTCGCAGTGCTGGGCGACGCGGGCATCAACGCCATTGTGCCCGAGCGTTACTGGGAGGACATCACCGCTGAGGTCATCAGGCATTTCAAACAGGGAAAGTACGCCGAGGGCCTGGCAACGGGCATCCGGATGGCTGGTGAGCAACTGAAAACGCACTTCCCCTACAACCCGGCAGGAGACACCAACGAACTGAGAGACGACATCTCGTTCGGCGATTAAAACCTTTCTATGAAGCACCTCTTTCTATTTCTGCTCCTTTTTCCCTTTTGCCTCACGGCTTTAGCCCAGGACGGTGATTTTCCGCCGCGGCCTGACCCGCCGCGCCTCGTCAACGATATGGCGGACATGCTGAGCGCTGAGGAGGAGCAGGCGCTGGAGCAGAAACTGGTCAACTACTACGACACCACCTCCACCCAGATTGCCATCGTCACCATCACCTCCATCGGGGGCTACGACGCGAACCAGTATGCCGCTGAACTGGGCGAGCGCTGGGGCGTGGGCAGCAGCGAAAACGACAACGGCCTGATTATACTGGTGGCGAAAGACGAGCGCCGCGTGGCTATCCAGACGGGATACGGGATGGAGGCCTATATACCTGACGCACTCGCCAAGCGCATCACGGAAAACACGCTGAAGCCGAACTTCCAGCAGGGCGCGTATTACAAGGGTCTAAACGATGCCACCAACCTGATCATCGGGCTTGCCAGCGGCGCCTACCAGGCTGACCCTACCGCCCAGGGCGGCGAAGGTGAGGGTGGCCCGTCCTGGCTGTTCATCATCATAATCGTCATCCTGGTTGTCTTCCTGTTTTCGAGGAGGGGAGGCGGTGGCCGGGGCGGCAGGAGATATTCCCGCACGTTCGGGGGGCCGGTCTTCATTCCCGGCGGGTTCGGCTCTTTCCGCACGGGCGGCGGCATGTTTGGCGGCGGCATGTTTGGCGGCGGCGGAGGCGGCGGCTTTGGAGGCTTCGGCGGCGGCTCCTTCGGAGGCGGTGGCGCCAGCAGCAGTTGGTAGTACCAGTGCCTGGCGAACGGCAGCGGGGGCGGCATGAAAGAAAATCATGCCGCCCCCGCTGCCGTTTTCGCTGCCCGATAGATTCCTATATACCGCCCACGGCTGCAAAAGACAGAATACCCAATACAACCGCACCCACGCCGAAGCCCGCGGCCGCCCTGCCTGCTTTGCGGCGGTGGGCCTGCCTTTGGTAAGCCTCCTGGTAAACAGTGTCTTTCATCAGGTAGCGGTTCGGGTTCTGGTCAGAGGCTGTGTTGGGGGGCACGGCCGATAGTACAGACCCAGTCGCCAGCCCTGCCACCGGATGCAGGACAGTGGAGCCCAGGGTAGTCCAGAAAACGCCTTTTGCCTTGTAGTAACTTTTGGCGTCGAGTTTTGCCTGCAGCGCCAGCAGGCGGAGGTTGTCGGGGCTGCTCACGCCCTCTTTATATACAAGTTCGGGAGCGTCCGCCGGTTCAGCCCAGTACCTTCGCCTTGCCTCCTCGGTCTCCTCGCGGGGCATGGCATAGGCAATCTCACCAGTATTGCCCGGGTGCCGGTACTGTGCTGTGTCAGCGCTTTCCTGCGCCGTTCTCCCCACGGTATCCTTCCCGCTGTTCTGCCCAACACTGATGTCCTGCGCCCATCCTGCTGTGCAAAGCAGACATAAGACCAGCGCCAGCGCCTTTCTTGCAATTCCCGCCATATACTTTATATATAAAATGATGCTCAGGCTGTTGCTCCGCTGGCAGGCTGCAGTTTCAAAACCGGCGCAGCAGCAGAGATAGGTATATATGAATTCAGCTATACGAAAAGCTACGGTCTTTGTTTATTTTTATTTTATCTGATAATGCTGCAAGCAAAATAATTTATTAGGTTGTTCCTGTTGCGGGCGCGTAATCATTTCAGCATTTTTGGCGTTATAGGAACTTTGAAGCTTCCAAGCCTCTTTAGAAGCAGAGGACTCAACACATGAAAATATTCGGAGACAGCACTAAATCGAAAGTGATTGTCGGCTTTGTGCTGGCACTGGGCATTGTGCTGGCCGCCATCAACCTGACCTATACCAGTTTCACCAAACTGCTCGGCTCCGTAGATGTGCTTTCCCGCCCGAACAGGAAGCTGGCAGAGATGCAGTACACGCTGGCCACCATCTCCACCGCCGAGAGTTCCATCAGGGCGTACACGCTGACGATGCAGGAAGACCACTTCCGGAATTACCTGGCCCACCTCGATACCATTGAAAACCAGATAGACTCGCTGCAGTTCCTGATGCAGCACACCCCGCAGGAACTGGCCCAGCTGGATTCCATATCGTCGCTCTTGCAGGACAAGCAGAAAAGCCTGGAGCAGTACGTTGCCTTGAAGAAGGAGCAGCAATCGCTTGATTACTCAGACAAGGCCATGCGCCAGATTGCCTCCACCGTAGAGGAGCAACCGCTGGCCACCACCATCAAGCAGCATACCACCACCACCATCTCCGACAGGCTCACGCTGAACACAGGAGAGACGGCAGAAGACAGCATCCAGCAACTGCAGCGGGAGTATGAGGTATATAAAGAGCCCAAGCGGGGCTTCCTGAGCAAAATTTTCTCCCGGAAGGAGAAGAAAGAAGAAAAGATGCTGCCGCCGCCCAAAGTAATCGTGCCGCAGCTTAACGTGACACAGGAAATAAGAATAGACACCAACGCCACCGCCACGCCTGTGGCACCGCTGGCGAAAGTGCGCCGCATCCTCCATAACGTGCAGCGCGAGTCTGACCGCAAGAAGGAACAGCTGCAGGCCAAGGAACTGGCCCTGCTGCAGCAGGACAAGCACATCATGGACCAGGTGCGCGACATGATGTACCGGCTGGAGCGCAACGAGCAGGAGCAGATACAACAGAAATCGCAGCAGGCGCGGGCCGTGGCAAAGGAAACCTCCATGGTGCTGCTCCTGATAGGCGTGCTCGGGCTCGGGGCCGGCGTGGCGTTTATACTGGTGATTCTGCGCGACATTACCCGCAGCAACAACTACAAGGCCCGGCTCATATATGCCCAGAAGGAAGCCATACAGTTAGCCCGCGCCAAAGAGGCCTTTGTGGCGAACATGAGCCATGAGATGCGCACGCCCCTGAACGTGATTCTGGGCTTCTCGCAGCAACTGCGCCACACGCCCCTGCTGCCGCAGCAACAAGAGCACCTGGAGGCTGTGAACGGCGCAGGCGAGCACCTGCTGCACATCGTCAACGATGTGCTGGACCTTTCGAAGATAGAAGCGGGCAAGCTGCACATCAGCCATACCGTATTCAGCCTGAAGCAGTTGCTGAAGCAGCTGGAACACGCCTTCGCGCTGAAAGCCTCCACTAAACGCATCCATTTCCTGACACGCACAGACGAGACCATTCCGGATGTGCTGCAGGGAGACGCCCTTCGCCTGAAGCAGGTGCTTTTCAACCTCGTGGACAATGCCATCAAGTTTACGCATGAGGGGCAGGTGCTGGTGAGCGTGCGCCTTAAAACCATCCGGCGCACCCGCGTGGTGGTGAGCATCGCCGTGTCCGATACCGGCATCGGCATTCCGGAAGAGCGCATACAGCATGTGTTTGGGGAGTTTAACCAAGCCGACAGTTCTATCCTCCGGAAATACGGCGGCACCGGTTTGGGCCTTTCCATCAGCAAGAAGCTGGTGGAGATGCAGGGCGGGACGCTGTCGGTACAAAGCGTGCATGGGCAGGGCACTACCTTTACCTCGGTGCTGCCACTGCAGGTGGCAAAAGGCGAGTTGCCGGTGCCTGCTGACACCGTCGCTCCATTAGCAGCCACCTTCCAGGGCGTTAGAGTGTTGGTGATTGATGATGATGCCTACAGCCGTAAACTCTGCGATCTTATCCTGTCGAGATGGGGCATGAAGGTGCACCTGGCGAACGACGGCATGGAGGCCATCGAGCAAGTGCGCAGCCATCGGTTCGACGTGGTGCTGACCGACATACAGTTGCCAGGCATGAGTGGAAAAACGGTGGCCCGCAATATCCGCAAGCACGACAAAGAGGTGCCGATACTGGCGCTGACGGCAAATATCCTGAGCAACGAGGAAGACTTTTTCAAGAACTCCGCCATTTCCGGGCACCTGCTGAAGCCCTTTACGGAGCAGGAGTTGCACCAGAAACTGGCCGAAGCCTTGCCGGGCACACTGGTTGCAGCCGAGGCAGAAGAGCCGCAGCCAACTGTAGCGGGCGCAGCGCCCGCGCTTTTGCTTTCTCCTCCCGCAGCAGCAGAGCGGCTGTATGACCTGAGTGAGATGCGCCTTTTCACGGGGCCTGATGAAGAAACACTGGCTGCCGTGCTCGAGGTATTGCTGGCAGACCAGCACCGGAACCTGCAGGAACTGACCTCTGCCGCCAGGCAGGAGCAGTGGCCAAAGGCTGCAGGCGTAGCCCACAAGATGCTGACGGCCTTTAAGCACCTGAAGGCGCACAGCGTGACGCCGGACCTGCTGAAACTGGAGCAGGTGCTGCACACCGGTAAAGTGGAGCAGGGGGACTTAGCGGAGGTGGTAGCCCGCGCGGCTCGGAACACACAACAGGTGCTGGCCGCACTGCAGGAGGAAACAGAAGCGCTGCGTGCAGTGCCTCAGCTTTAGCTAAGCCTCGATATCGTACAGCTTCAGTTTGTTGTAAAGCGTTTTGCGGTCGATGTTGAGCAGGCGCGCTGCTTTCGACTTGTTGTATTTCACGCGCTCCAGCATCTGCAGTATCATCTCCTTCTCGTTGCGCTCGTTGATGCTCTTCAAATCCGTATCATATGCATCTATACCGGCATATGCGGCAGTCACTCCGTTTACCCTGGCGGGCTCGGTAAGGGCAGGTGTGAACGTCACAATCTCAGCGGGGAAGTCCTGTGTGGTAATTAAATTGCCTTTGGCCAGCAGCACCGCCCGCTTCACCACATTCTTCAACTCGCGCAGGTTGCCGGGCCAGGTATAGGTCAGCAGCACCTCTTCCGCCGCCTCGTCAAATCCCGCCACGTTCCTGTCCATCTCCTGGTTAGCCTGCTGCATGAAGTGGTTGGCAAACAGGAGCACGTCATCATCGCGCTCGCGCAGCGGCGGCACGTTTATCTTAAACTCGTTCAGGCGGTGGTACAGGTCCTCTCGAAACTGCCCGTTGGCCACGGCCTGCTGCAGGTCCTCGTTGGTGGCTGCCAGCACCCGCACGTCCACGTCTGTGTCGGTGGTGCTGCCTATCTTCCGCACCTTGCGCTCCTGCAGCGCGCGCAGCAGTTTCACCTGCACCTCGTAAGGCAGGTTGCCAATCTCATCCAAAAAAATGGTGCCGCCTTCGGCTGCCTCAAATTGTCCCTGCGTGTCTTTCATGGCCCCGGTAAAGGCCCCCTTCAGGTAACCGAACAGTTCGCTCCCGGCCAGTTCACGGGAAAGCGCGCCGCAATCTATCGCCACAAAAGGCATGTGCTGCCGTTTGCTGCGCTCATGGATCATGCGGGCCACGTACTCCTTGCCGGTGCCGCTCTCGCCTTCTATGATCACAGAGAGGTAGGTAGGGGCAACCAGGGATATAAACTCTTCTATATGGGCCGCCTCGCGGCTTTTGCCCATCACAAACCTGGGGAGGCGGGTTGCTGCTTCCGGCGCTGCATCTGCACTGTCTTCGGTTTTCTTGTGGAGGGCGTTCTGTATCACCAGCAGGGTCTCGTCCGGGTTGATGGGCTTGGTGATGTACTCAAAGGCCCCCATCTTGATTGCCCGCACGGCGGTGCGGATGTCGGCGTAGTGCGTCATCAGGATAACGGGTACGTCCTCCGCCAGCACCTTTATCTGGGGCAGCAGTTCCAGCCCATCCTTGTCAGGCAGCCGGAAATCCGTCAGCACCAGGTTAAAAGAAGACGACTTGAGCAAACGCAGCCCATCATTGGCTGTAAAAGCAGTTTCCACTTCATACTGCTGCCTTTGCAGAAAGGCCTTCAGCATCATGCAGAACGAGGGGTCATCATCAATTAATAATATCTTAGGCATAAATTTGTGTAACTAAAGTACCGCCATGTCACGTAGCGGCAAAAGCACTTAAGTAACGACAAAGATACACCGATTGTTCTACACTTGCCCGCTACTTATTTATCTGCTGCCTGCGGCGGCGGTATAATGCGGCGCCGGAACGGCTGCCACGGGCCCTATAAACAAAAAAAGCCTCCGCGCCAACGGAAGCTTCCCCTCTGAAAAAATATCTGCGCCAACAGAAAACCTCTCACTAATAACCTATGAGTAAAAGGACAAAAGTATCAAGATGCAAGACTTTCTATGCTATATAGTATTGATTTTCAGGCAGCTTATATATATGGTGATTTTATGGCTATAGTGCAAGTTAATTTTGTCCGGGAACTTAACTGATGTTACGCAAGCTTCATTTTGTCATCCTCTGAAGGAAGCGCATATATGGCGCTCGCACCATATACGCAGAGACTTTTAAACCGGTCCCTTTTACCTTCGCCGCCACTTTTGTGCCTGCAGCTGCCAATGCGTCAAGTTTTCCCTTTTTCCGGTTTCGTTAGTTGTGCGCACTATGGTTTTCCGTGGGCTGCACTGTATTCCCCTCTCCGTCGAAACGGGCAATAGCCCGCATCTGATCAGGATTGGTGAAATATATTTCATATATGGCTCCGGCCTGCGCGTCTGCCGCACCGGTTGTCACCAGATACACCTCCCTTACTTTCCAGACTGTCAACACGTCACTTTTCAGGGCTTTCCGAACCCCGGCAGGCAGTTCCTTTTCCAGGATTTGCCGCCTCTCCGCATCCGGCCGCGCCTGCTCTGCCACTGCCGGCTGCTGCGTTGAGGAGGAATTAATGAGCTGGGCTTTGGCTTCCGTAAAAAATAATCCCAGACCAATAACCGCAATTACCAGAACACCCGTTTTTTTCATTCCCTCTTTTCAGGTTTTTCAAATTTATATGCTGCCGATCCGGCAAGAGATAATTATGCCAGAAACCTCCTTTCATATATAACCTTTTAAAACACAGCACTATACAACCGAAGCACATCACTTAAACCGCCACAAAGAAGGTTATGCTTGTGGAAACTTTCTACACGTTGTGGCAGCTGGCAACACAATGTGCAACGGGTGTAGCTGCACTACGCGGGCTCGCCTTTTCCATACAGCCCCTGCCCCCGCACCTGCTCCTGTTGCTGAAAAATTACCTATCTTTATACCATGAGCGAACCACGTAAAAAACTGTTCCTGCTGGATGCCCTGGCACTTATATACCGCGCGCACTTTGCCTTCAGCAAGAACCCGCGCATTAACTCCAAAGGCATGAACACAGGCGCCGCCCTTGGCTTCACCAATACGCTGGTGGAGGTGCTGCAAAAGGAGCGGCCCACCCATATAGGCGTGGCGTTCGACACGGCAGCAAAAACCTTCCGACACGACAACTTCGCCGACTACAAAGCCAACCGCCAGGCACAGCCCGAGGACATCTCCATCGCCATCCCCTACTGCAAGAAGATTGTGGAGGCCTTCAACATTCCGGTGCTGATCCTGGACGGCTATGAGGCCGACGATATCATTGGCACCATGGCGTGCAAGGCAGAGAAGGAGGGCTTCGATGTCTATATGATGACGCCCGACAAGGACTATTGCCAACTCGTGACGGAGCACGTTTTCCTGTATAAGCCTGCTTTTTTGGGCAACGCCGTGGAGGTGTGGGACGTGCAGAAAGTGCTGGACAAGTGGGAAATCGAACGTGTGGAGCAGGTAATCGATATACTGGGCCTGCAGGGCGACGCCGTGGACAACATCCCGGGCATACCGGGCATTGGCGAGAAAACAGCCAAGGCGCTGATACAGCGCTTTGGCTCCGTGGAGAATCTGATTGCCAACGCGGAGCAACTGAAGGGAAAGCAGAAAGAGAATGTGGTGAACTTCGCGGACCAGGGGATGATGTCGAAAGAACTGGCGACGATTCACTGCAACGTGCCGCTTGATTTCAGCGCGGAAGCCCTGCATTACGACGGCCCGAACGAAGAACGAATTGCCGAACTCTTCGCGGAGTTGGAGTTCCGGCAGCTGGCGCAGCGCGTGCTGGGGCAAAGCCTGGCCTCGGCTGTTTCGGCGCCGGCTGCAAAACCGGCACGCAAAGGCAAGGCCGCTGACCAGAGCCAGACCTCGCTGTTTGGCGCTGCCGCCGTCGCAGCTGTAGAGGAAACAGACATAGCGGCCTCCGGGGAGGCTCCGGCTGCCATGCAAACCATCAACTCCACCATCCACAGCTATCACCTCATCGACACACCGGAGCTGCGCCAGCGCCTTGTAAAGTACCTGCTGAAGCAGGACGAGATTTCCTTCGACACAGAGACCACCAGCATAGACGCCATCACCGCCCGGCTCGTGGGCATGTCGTTCTGCTACATCCCTGGTGAGGCGTATTATGTGCCTGTGCCCGCCGACGACCAGCAGGAGGCGAAGCGCATCGTGGCCGAGTTTAAGCCCGTGCTGGAGAACCCGAACATCGCCATGGTCGGCCAGAACATCAAGTACGACATCCTGGTGATGAAGAACTACGACGTGGAGGTGCAGGGGCCGATTTTCGACACCATGCTGGCGCATTACCTGCTGGAGCCCGAGATGCGCCACAACATGGATGTGCTGGCCGAAACGTACCTCAACTACTCCCCTGTGCCCATCACCGACCTGATCGGTCCGAAAGGAAAGAACCAGAAAACCATGGCCGACCTGGAGCCGGAGGAGGTAAAAGACTACGCCTGCGAAGACGCCGACGTGACGCTGCAGCTAAAGCAGTACTTTGAGCCGCTGCTGCAGGAGCAGGGCCTGATGAAGCTGTTCTGGGATGTGGAGACGCCGCTGGTGCAGGTCATCGCTGACATGGAGAAGGAGGGCATCAGCATCGACTCGGATGCGCTGGCTGATATATCTATTCAACTGGAATCTGAAATTATAGGGCTGGAGAAGCGCATATTTGATATAGCCGGCGAGCAGTTCAACATCGGCTCGCCGAAGCAGCTGGGTGAGATACTTTTTGACAAACTGGAACTGCACGGCAAAAGCAAGCTCAAGAAAACAAAGACCGGCCAGTACGCCACCGGCGAAGAGATCCTCTCAAAGATGGCCGCAGAGCACGAGATCGTGCGCCTCATACTGGAGCACCGCGAGCTGACGAAGCTCAAATCGACGTACGTGGATGCGCTGCCGCAACTCGTCTGCCACCTCGACGGCCGCGTGCACACCTCCTTTAACCAGGCCGTCACCGCCACCGGCCGCCTCAGTTCCACCAACCCGAACCTGCAGAACATCCCGATCCGGACGGAGCGCGGCCGCGAGATCCGCAAGGCCTTTGTGCCCCGCAACAACAAGCACCTGATCATCTCCGCCGACTACTCCCAGATTGAGCTGCGCATCATGGCCGATTTCAGCGGCGACCCGACCATGAAGGAAGCCTTCAAAAACGGCATCGACATTCACGCCTCCACGGCCAGCAAAGTGTTTCATGTGCCGCTGGAGCAGGTGGACAGCGAGATGCGGCGCAAGGCCAAGACGGTGAACTTCGGGATCATATATGGCATCTCCGCTTTCGGGCTGGCGGAGCGCCTGGCGATCCCGCGCCGCGAGGCCGCCGATATCATCGAAGCGTACTTCCAGGAGTTCCCGGCGGTGAAGGAGTATATGGACAGCACCATTGAGAAGGCACGGGAACTGGAGTATGCCGAGACGCTGCTGGGCCGCCGCCGCTACCTCCGCGACATCAACTCGCGCAACCAGACCATCCGCGCCTTTGCCGAGCGCAACGCCATCAATGCCCCCATCCAGGGAACCGCTGCTGACATCATCAAGATCGCGATGATCCATATACAGGATTACCTGAAGCAGGAGAAGCTGCAGACGCGCATGATCCTGCAGGTGCACGACGAACTGCTCTTTGATGCCCCGAAAGAGGAAGTGGAGGTCGTAACGCCGAAGATCGTGGAGCTGATGACGAACGCCCTGCCGCTGAGCGTGCCGATGGAAGTAGGCCTGGGCGTGGGCGAAAACTGGCTGGAGGCGCATTAATGACCTCGCGGTGTCCAAAGGTCCCGCGAGCGTCTAACCCGCACCAGACGCTCGCAGGAGCTGCGCACGCTGCGAGGTCTCTTCAGTAAGCCACCCCATATATAAAAAAGCACCTCATGCGGAGGTGCTTTTTTATATATGGCTCTATGCTTATTAGAATGATTACGGGAAAAGCACCGCGCGGTACTGCGTCACATCCACTGTCGGGATTTTAGCGTTGTACTTGCTGTTGATGGCCTTGATCATTTCATTCGCGATGATGGCGTAGCCTCTCGGCGTGGGGTGGACGCCGTCCAGGGAGAACAGGTTGCCGGATATATAAGCCGGAGAATAAGCGACGCCATTTTCCGAAAATCCTCCCTGAATAGCAGTAAAGAACTGATTGGCATCAAAAATTGCCAGTCCTCTGTTCTCAGCCTGCGCTCTGATAATGCTGTTGAAAGCCTCTGTGGCAGCTTTTATATTGGATATTTCTGCCATGTCGAGCAACAGCGCGCTTGGCCAGGGGTTGCCTCCCGAAAGACCGAACATTTGGGTCGTGTCAATCTGGTAGGCGGCCAACAGGCTTAGAAGTGTTCCCCGCACCACCAGCGCATCTTTGCTTGGGCTTACCTGTCGGGCCAGGTCTCTCCAGTACTTGCCGGTAGGCTGCGCCAGCAAAGGAGCGTAAGCAGAAGCCGTCAGAGGAATCAAAACGCCATTTTGGGGAGCATTGATCTGGCCTGCTGCCACTTGAATACGGTCTCTGCCCCCTCCTGTAAGGGCCACAAAACCCGGAATGCCGTTTGCATCCAGCGATTGCTTTAAGACTGGCCCTACTGTTGTGAAGAAAGGAACAGCCTCCACACCCGGTATAGTGCCTACGATGCCCTCCTGCCCGTCTGCAGTCAAGGTGTTAAGCATGGCAGCATAGTTTGCATCGAAGGTGTTTGTAGGTGTGATCGTCCGGAAATCGGAGTTTAACACACCGCCTGAAAACGCACCGCCGGAAGTTGCATAAAGCAGCACGTCGTTGTTTCCCAACCACATGCTAAAGAAGGTATGGTCAGTGGCGGCTACACGCTCCAGGTACGTTTGGTTGGGAGCAGTGTCAGGCGTGATTCGCTCATAGTACGGGTTCGCGCTACTGTAGCTTGTCGAGGTGATATCTGCCACCCGGATGTCAGGCACGCCCAGGTTTTGTATTGGTCCGGTGTACTTTGTGAGCAGGCCATTGGGCCTTGTCACGGCAAGCTGGTCTGTAACAGGCGCAGTGATGGGTGTGCCCTGCGCGCTGAAGCCTGTCAGCCGCAGATAACCGGAGCCATTCTTCTGCTCTTGCGTGAACAGCGGCTGCGTAAAATCGCCGCCGCCCACCAACTGCAGCTGTTCCGCCAGAATCGCCGGATAGGAATTCAACTGGCCATCGAGGTACAACCCATTGTCCTGGTAACCTGCTGTCAGGGAGTTGCCCACGGCAATGTAAGTAGAGAAATCAGCCGTTTCCCCAGCCGTTGGCGCCGGTGCGTCAATCTCCGGGTCGCAGCCAGCAAGCAGCACGCCAGCAAAAAGAGCCGCCAGCACACCTGGTTTATATAGATGTCTTTTCATGTTCGTGAGGAGAATTAAAAGGTGAAGTTCACAGCCAGGCCCGGTATATAGGCCACAGACTTGTAAGTGCCGGCAATGCCGCCGGAGGCCGCGCCGGTGTCAGTTCTCTCTTTTTTGTTGATGTACAGGAAAGACGCGTCGAGGCTGATGTTGTCGGTAACAGCATAGCCCACCCCAACAGACAGCCCGCGGGAATCAGCGTCCGGTGTCTCGGGCGTCAGGTAGCCATCCTGCACGGGCGTCTTGTCCAGGTAGGCTCCGGCCCGGAGCGCCAGGCCCTCGCTCACCCTGTACTCAGCGCCGACACGGTATATATAGGCATCCTCGTAGTTGCGGGCGTTCTCTGTAAAGTCTGCCCCGTTCACTGTTTTGGAGTAGTCGAAGCGCAGGCTCTCGTAGGCGCTCCAGCCCACCCGGCTAATGTCCACGGCCAGCGTCAGGGCCTCGGTGGGCATATAGCCGATTCCGAGGGAAAGCGTGGAAGGCAGAGGAAGCTCCGCGTCAAACTGCGTGCCCTCCGGGAAGCGCCCGCTGATAGACGGGGCAACGGTGAACGTGGCATCGCCGCCCTCCACTTTCATATCTACGCGCGAGCGGTAGCTTAGCCCCACCGAGAACTTTTCGGTAGGCTGAAAGAAAACACCCGCGTTGAAGCCGAGGCCGCTCGCGTTGCCGTCCAGTTCCGCCTTGCCATATTCGCCCTGCTGGTTTTGCACCGGAATGCTGCGCTGCAGGTTTACCCCGCCCACCGAATACACGAAGCCCACACCCACACCCAGCTTGTCCGTCAACTGGTAACTGAGCGTCGGCTGGATGAAAACGGCCGTCAGCGAGAGCTCGTTCAGTCCAAAACGGCCGCTCCACGCATCGCCCCACACCACCGAACTGCCAAAGGGGGTGTACACGCCCAAACCGGCCTTCAGTTTGTCGTTGATGCCATATACTGCATATAGCTGGAAGGGAGTTCCCACGGGGCTGTCCGTCAGGGCCTCCGCCCCGCCCGGCTCCGGGGCCCGGTACGCAATTTTGGAGACGATGCCGCTTACTCCAACCGTAACGCCGTTCTCGCGCAGGTAGCTCATAGCCCCGGGGTTAAAGAAGATGCTGGACGTGCCGGTATAAATGCCGGTGCCGGTGTGGCCCATGCCTATCTGGCGCTGGCTGGCGAGGTTCACCTGGAAGCCGCCGGCCATGGCCGAGGCCGAGAGTAACGTGCCTCCCAGTAGGGCTATAATTTTGTTTTTCATATATGCTGCTGTATAAAAGAGCGGTTAAAGTGTAAACAAATATATCATGAAAGGCGGGATGCACAAGGCCGGTTTATAAATAATTTTTAGTTCGGGCCCAAGAATGAAGAACCCCAACTGTACCACTTGAATTTAAGATCATCTGCCTGGCAACAGGCGAAACCGATGCCTGCGCCACATATGCCACACCTTATATATACCATATATAGCTATGCGGGCCAAAGGCAGCCGCAATACGGCGCCGCCGGACACGGTGTGGCGCGGCCTGTTAAAGTGTAACTATTTCATGGCAAAGGGGCTATCTTATTTCTCCCCCCTACGTTTACAAATCTTCGGAAACAGAAAGAGAATTTTATGTATGATGTGATAGTGATAGGAGGAGGGCCAGCCGGGCTGAACGCTGCCATGCTGCTGGGCCGCTCAAGGCGAAAGGTACTATTGTTCGATGGGGGCAAGCCCCGCAACCGCTGGTCCCGGAGCATGAACGGCTTCCTGACCAGCGACGGCATGAACCCGCGTGAGTTTATACAGCGGGGCCGCGCAGAGCTGGAAAAATACAGCGTTGAGATAAAGGATATAGAAGTAGCCTCTGCCACTTACAGCAAAGGCCAGTTTGTGGTGAACGACGCCGGGGGCACTGTGTACCGCTCGCGCAAGCTGCTGCTGGCCACCGGACTGAAGGACAACTGGCCGGAGGTGGAAGGTTTTGAGGAGTTCTACGGCAGGAGCGTACACCACTGCCCCTACTGCGACGGCTGGGAGAGCCGCGACAAGCCCATTGCGGTATATGGCAAAGACCGCAGCGGCATCGGGCAGGCGCTGGCCATGAAAAACTGGAGCGACGACGTGACGCTATTCACCGATGGCACCGACAAGTTGCAGCGCGCTGACCTGGAGCTGCTGGAGCTGAACGGGATAAAAGTAGTGAAAGGAAAAATTGACCGCCTGGAGGGAGAAGACGGCATGCTGCAGCACATTGCGCTGAAGAACGGCGAACGGGTTCCGCAACAGGTCCTGTTTTTCTCAGAGGGCGCCCGTCAGCAGTCTGATTTGGGCGAAATGCTGGGCTGTGAGTTCACCAGCAAGGGCGTTGTGAAAACCCGCCGGAAGCAGCAGTCCAATATTCCGGGTTTATATGTGGCCGGCGACGCGGCCCGCGACATGCAGATGGTGATAGTGGCCGCCGCAGAAGGGGCCAAGGCGGGCGTCGCCATCAACATGGATTTGCAGCAGGAAGACCGGAAGCGCGTGCCTGAGGCGGAGCGCCACATGTAGTGCTCGGTGTGCAAAGTTTATATATAACGGGGGCCAGCCGCTACCCGCCGGGCACTGCCTCGGGGGTGGCGCGCTCGCCCTGCGGCACCGCCTGAAACAGGTGCTCGCGCAGGCAGTAGCGGTAGCCGTGTACCAGCAGGTGCATCTTCAGGTTATCTACCGCGATCGGCTCGTTCTCTTCCACCGCGCGGGTATTCGAGAAACGGATATCGCCGCCATCGATGATGGTCACCACACCGGGCCCGAACACCTCCACCTGGTCACCTCCCTTGATAATGATGCCAGTCTCTTCGCTCAACCCGACACCGATATACTCCGGCTCGTGGGCCACCGCGTGCGCCAGCCTGCCAAAGCGGCCCCGCTCCGCAAAGTGCGTGTCTATATACACATGCCTGATAAAGGAGCAGCCCTCGGTGGTTTTCATCTCGCCTTTGATGAGCGAATAGTGCCCGTAGCCATCATATATCATCCGGTCAGACATGATGGCGGCGCCCGCGCTGGTGCCGGAGATAATGATGTCCTCCGCGCGGTAACGGTGGCGCATGATGTGGAGTAGTTGCGTGCCGTTCAGGAAGTTTGCCAGCCGCACCTGGTCTCCTCCGGTGAAGAAGATAACGCTGGCGCTGCCGATGCGCTGCAGGTTTTCGGGGGTGTCGGCGGGGTGGTTCTCATCTATCCGCATAAAGCGCACGTTGCTGCAGCCAAGTTCCTCAAAGGCTTCTTTGTAAGCATTGCCCGAGTTTATGGCATCCAAAGGCTGCGGCGTGGCCGTGGCAATCACTTCTATATGTGCCGTCCGTTCGCATATCTTGCTTCGGATAAGTTTAATCAGGCCTTCGTCATCCCCGCCGCCCAGTGCAATCAATTTTCCTTTCACCTGTTCCATAGTCACGTTCACATCCAAAGATGTACCTTATACTCGGTGTGGGTGTGCTTTGTTGAGGCAGGAATGGTGCAGATGAACCTATAGGGCCCGGTAATGGCTGATGCAGAGCAACTAAGGAAGCAACACCTGCCGGGGCTGGCGCTCTTCCCGATCCGGCACCGTGCCGTCTGGCAGTTGCCACGGCCGCTGCCGCTCAAAGGGCAGCATAAACAGGCGCTTCGGCGACTGCTCCTGCGGATCGCGGTAGGCGGGCACGCCAATCGTAATCTCATCCTGCGGCACGTTCAGGCGCAGCGACCGGTGCAGGCGGTCCCAGCACGAGAAGATGACGGAGAAGTTGCTGTTGGTTTCGCGGGCCACAATGGAGTGGTGGATGCCGTGCATGCGCGGCGTTACGATGAACTTGCAAAGCTGGCGCTCTGCGCGGTAAGGCAGCCGCAGGTTGGAGTGGTGAAAGGCGGCGGCGCCCTCAAAAATCACCTCGTAAAAAAGCACCAGCGGCGCAGGCACCCCAATTAAAGCGATGGCGGTGGCGCGGTAAGGCACCGAGGCGATGTTCTCGCCTATATGGAAGCGCCAGGCCGTGGAGAGGTCCAGGTCCAGGTCGGAGTGGTGTACGTTGTGGAAGCGCCAGAGCAGGTCGGACTTGTGCAGCAGCACGTGCCACAGGTAGTTGGTGTAGTCGAGCAGCAGGAACCCCGCCGCGTATCGGACCCACTTTGGCAACCCCAGCCAGCGCAGCAGCCCAAAGTTATATGCCTGCGCCCGTTGCGCGGCAGCGTACATGCCGGGCACCAGCAACAGCCGCAGGGCGGGCAGCGCCGCCGCCGCCACGCTCCCGTTTTCCAGCAGCCGCTCCATTTTGGGGCGCGTGCGCCGCCGCAGTTGCCGTTTCGCCTCCAGCACAAACAGCGCCGCAGCGGCCATGCCCAGCAGTGGCATGCCTATATTATCAAACTTAGGAAATATGATTTTCATGTTCTTCCATTATTCTTAAACCTGCCGCTTGGTTACAGCAAAAAGCGCCTGCTTTGGCCGATACGCGTCATTTCTGATGATCCGCCGGAGCAGCAGTATAAAGAAAAAATATTTTATGTTCGGTTGCGAACATAAAAGTGTTCGGCATCGGACACTCCCAATAGGCCTATTCTGATTAAAAACGTATATAATATATTGACAGACAACATTTTATATATTCTGGCATACTTCATGTAATTCTGTCAATCAGAAGTTAGAGAATAAATAGGACCCCAAGCAACCTTTTAACCAGCGGGACTATCTATTAAGCAGAACAGTGACTAAAAATAAAACAGAAACTTAAAATTTACTACCATGAAAATCGTAATCCTTCTTTTCGCTTTTGTATTCGGCTTTGGTGCCAACGTTAAAAAGTCAGCAGATGACATGAAAGAGATCTCGCAGAGAAACGAGGTCAGAAAGTACCATAGCTACCCGAACCTTCTGCCGGTGGTAGAAATTGTTGCCGAGCGCAGCTAAGCCTACCGTGCATCACCTGACATCAGTCACCCATTAGACGCAACAAAATACTACTATGAAAATCATCGTTCTTCTTTTCGCCATTGCTCTCGCGCTGGGAGCGACAATCAAAAAGTCTGCCGCAGACCTGCAGGAAATCAGCGTCAGGCAGGAACTGAACCTGTACAGGCACCAGGGCAACATGCTGCCGGTGGTGGAGGTGGTGGCACCGCGCAGCTAAGCTGCCTGCCGCCGCCCCGCCCGCACCCGCTTCCTTACGCTCACCTGTCTTTAGTACCATTACCGCCATTAGTGCATCTAAAACTATGAAAATTGTAATGCTGCTCCTCGCAGTTTTTGCATGCCTGTGCTTTGCCTGCAAAAAAACCCCCGACCAAAGCACCCTGGTGGCACAACGGCAGCAACTGCTGGCCACTGGTGCCCCGGTGCAGGAAACTCCTTCGCACCCCCTGGCTATGAACTCCATATAGCCTGGGGATGCCCAGGTCCCTCCCGGACAAGAGTTGCGCCAGTTGCGGTGGCGGCGACAGTAAAAAGGAAAAACGTCGGAAGCCAGGCAGAGGTTAGTCCCCGGCGCGTGTTTGCAAACACAGGATACATGCATCCTGCCACTCAAAATGAGTCCAATAAATAGCTGCGGGCCTCTACCCAAGCCTACCGGAACAAGCTATTTGTGCCATATACTATGAAAGCGGGCCGCGCAGCACGCTGTCAGGTTGCAAATCAGGAACCGGCCGCGTTAGGTTTTCTGCCACGTGCTACTTCTTCAGGAAAGCCCGGCAGCACCTGGCTTTCCTTTTTCATCTGCACTTTAAATACTGCCTTCCGGTTTAGTTCTCCTGCTTTTTGAAAATGTCCAGGACGCCGGGCTTGTCGTCACGCTTCCTGTTGTTTTTGTCGTTCTGCCGGCCGAAGGGCCACAGCCGCTTCTTCTCTTTTTTCTCCTTTACCAGCACATAGCGCACCGAAACGCCCGAAGAAAGCTGTATCCAGTCCTCGTGGTGGATGTGGAAGGCGGGCTTCACGTCGGCGGAGAGCAGGAAAGGCAGGCCGTTCACTTTGTATTCGATGCCGAGGATGACATCGCCCCCCGTGAAAACGCCGCTGTCCTTGAGGTTGCCGATGTGCGCGCCTGCGCCAAGGTAGTAGTTAAAGCGCTCGCCCAGCAGCGGGAAGTGCCACTCATACAGGCCGGTGGCGCTGTACTCGCGCGAGCCGACCGCCGCAATGGCCTCCAGGGTGCCTCTGTCGTGCAGTTTCTGCTGCAGGGTCACGCCAAAGCGGTCGCTCTCGAGGCGCACACCGGCCGCGGTTCTGTATTTCTGCGCCACACCTGCCACGCTTATGCCGCAGAGCAGGCCAACTAGCATCAATATCTTTTTTATCATAGGGGTCCGGATGTTCTAAGTTTGGGCAGCAGGTGCAAATATCTTACCTGAAACGCACATTTGCAGCCGCTTCATATAGAAGGAGAGGGAATTGCGGACGCAGGGTCGCCGCCTGAGTTTATATATGGCTGACACTCAAAAATTTAAATCTGCGCCTGTGCCGTATACGATTTTAGCATAACCGCGCCACGGAGGCCTTCCCTATATATCGCGGCGGTAGCCCCGGTTGGCTTTCTTCTGGGCCTGCCGCTTTTTGCTTTCCAGGCGCTGCCTCACGCTGGAGCGGGTGGGCCTGGTGGCGGTGCGCTTCTTCTGCCTCGTGAGGGCCTGGCGCAGCAGTTCATAAAACCGACTGATACACAGTTCTTTATTCCGAAGCTGCGTGCGTTCCGTCTGGCTCACCACCTGCAGGTAGCCCTCGTTGTTGATGCGGTTCGCAAGCTTTTCCTGCACCAGCGCCTTTTCCTCCTCCGTCAGCAGCTCCGACTGCTGCACCTGAAACCGCAACTCTACCTTGGTGGCCACTTTATTCACGTTCTGGCCGCCCGCGCCCCCGCTCCTCGAAGCCTGAAACTGCAGCTCGCTCTCAAAATCTCTTGCCTGTACGTCTGTCATATATCTTACAAGAATACTGAAAATACCCGGTTTTGATACGTTAGCATGAAGGTTGTGCCCCCAACTCAAGGGAAAATGCGGGAAAAGGTGATGCTATATATCATCCGGATATAGTACGGCAAACATCCCGCCGCAAAACATTGAAGCCTTTCAACTTGTATCCCGTTATATACATACGCCTGAATGATTTAGCCTATGAAATGGTCTCTTAACCTTGGTCGCGTGGCCGGTATAAAAATACTGGTACACTGGACGTTTGTGCTGCTGCTGGGCTGGGTGGCTTTCACGGAAATGCAGCGCGGCAGCGACCTGCAGACCACCCTGCTTGCCCTGGCCTTTATCCTGTTGGTTTTCTTATGCGTGGTGCTGCACGAGTTGGGGCACTCGCTAACGGCGCAGCGCTTCGGCATCAACACCAAAACCATCACGCTGCTGCCCATCGGCGGTGTGGCTAGCCTGGAGCGGATGCCCGAGAAGCCGAAGCAAGAGCTGCTGATAGCGGCTGCGGGCCCCGCCGTGAACGTAGTAATCGCGCTTATTCTCTGGCTGGTGCTGCCCTCGCTGCGCGATGTGCCTACCGAGGAGTTTTTCATGCGCATCACACCGGCCAACTTTTTTTACCTGCTGTTCTTCGTGAACATCGTGCTGGTGCTGTTCAATGCCATCCCCGCCTTCCCGATGGACGGCGGCCGGGTGCTGCGCGCGCTGCTGGCCTTTAAGCTCGGCCGCCCGAGGGCCACGCAAATCGCGGCTAACCTGGGGCAGTTGCTGGCCATAGGGTTTGTCTTCATCGGATTCTTCTACAACCCGTTTCTCATCCTGATCGGCGCTTTCGTGTACTTCGGGGCATATTCCGAGAACATCCTGGTACAGCACCTCGACTACCTGCGCGGCCACCGCGTGCGCGAGGGCATGATGACCAGTTTCGTGACGCTGCCCCCCACCGCCACCGTGCGCGAGGCGCTGGACAAGCTGCTGATGGGCTCGGAGCATGAGTTCATTGTGGAGCAGGACGGCGTGGTGACGGGCACCCTCACCCGCTCACAACTGATACAGGCCGTGAAAGCAGAGCAGATGCAGCTGCCTGTGGCGGAGATTATGTCGGCGGAGGTGCGGACGTTTGATGTGCAGGACAAGCTCTCCGATGCCTATACCGAGCTGCAGAAAACCCGCGTGCCCCTCTACCCCGTGCTGGAGAACGGCCGACTCGCCGGCGTCATCAACACCGACAACATCAACGAGTTCATCATGATTAAATCAGCACTCACGCATTAGGCCGTATATAAGCTCTTGTTCTTTCCATATACAGGCATCTCCTCGTGGGGCTACGCGAGCCGGTTTGTCAGATTCAGGATTTATAAGATTTGCAGGATGGACAGGATGAACTTTGATTGTCACATCAGCCTCCTGCGTTTCAACCCTCGGCTGTCGCGCGGACAGTTTGCGAACCAATGCCGTCCAATCCGGAACGAAGCCACTTAGATATAGAAGTCCCGCCTATATCTAAATGGGATATATAAACTGCCTGCCCGTATATCCCTTCGCCCCATGTTATGGACACTCCACCGCCTGCTCCGGCCTCCTTCACCTATATATACGAAAAAAATCGTACATAAATTTCTTTTTACGAAAAGATTCGTATATACTTGTAACGCATCTTCTGCTGCACCTTAACCTTCTATAAACTATATGGCATTGGAAAAGACACTTAAACCCACCGAGTCGGAGCTGGAGATACTGCAGGTACTCTGGCAGCACGGCCCAAGCACCGTGCGCCTTGTACACGACGAGCTGAGCAAAACCAAGGAGGTTGGCTACACCACCACCCTGAAGCTGATGCAGATCATGACCGAGAAGGAAATGCTGGAGGCCGATAAAACCAGCCGCTCCCATATATACCGCCCGCTGCTGGAGGAGGAGCGCACGCAGCGCCAGTTGCTGGACCGTTTTCTGGATGCCGCCTTCCGCGGGTCGGCCAGCAAGCTGGTGATGCAGGCGCTTGGCAACAGCAACGCCTCGAAGGCGGAACTTGACGAAATCAGAGACTTACTTGACAAACTGGAAGGAGGCAAGAAATGAACCCGATCCCTAACATCATCCCCGAGACCCTGACACATGCCCTTGGTTGGGCACTGCTGCACTCGCTGTGGCAGGGCGCTTTCGTGGCCCTGCTGCTGGGCCTGCTGCTGGTGCTGCTGCACCGCCACAGCGCCGCTACCCGCTATGCCGTGGCCGGAAGCGCCCTGCTGGCGCAACTGCTGCTGGCGGCGGGCACTTTTCTGTATTACTACAGCCAGCCGGATCCGGGTGCGCCGCTTGCTCCCGCACAGGCCAGGGCCGTAGCCGCCACAGAATTACAGGCGGCGGCACCAGCCTCTTTCTGGGCCGCGCCTTTTGAGGTGGGCGCCGCCTATTTCGAACAGCACATGCCCCTGCTTGTCACGCTGTGGATGCTGGGCATGCTGGTGATGGCCCTTCGCTTTTTGGGCGGGCTGGCCTACACCAGGCGCCTGCGCCACCTCAGCACCTCGCCGCTGGGGGCGTACTGGCAGCAAAAAGCGGAGACACTCGCACAGGCCATGGGCATGCGGCAGGCCATCCAGTTGATGGAGTCGGCGGTAGTGCAGGTGCCCATGGCCATCGGGTTTGCCAAGCCTGTGATCCTGCTGCCGGTGGGTGCCGTAACCGGCCTGACGCAGGCGCAGGTGGAGGCTGTGCTGGCGCATGAGCTGGCGCACATCCTCCGCAAAGACTACCTGGTGAACCTGCTGCAGTCGGTGGTGGACATGCTGTTCTTCTATCATCCGGCGGTTTGGTGGGTATCGGGGGTGGTGCGGGCGGAGCGCGAGAACTGCTGCGATGATATGGCCGTGGCCGTATGCGGCGACACCCTTATATATGCCCGCGCCCTCGCCGGTATCGAGGCCATGCGCCTGCCTGTCGCCCCGGCCACGGCGGTTGCCTTCTCAGGAAACAGAGGCTCCCTCCTCAACCGCATCAAACGGCTGGTGGGGCAGCCTTCGCTGAAGCCCACGTTTACCGAGGGTTTTGCCGCAGCCCTGGTGCTGGTGGTGGGCCTGCTGGTGCTCTCGTTCGGTGCCGTGGCGGGCCTACAGCCGCAGGAAGAGGAGGATGCCGTGAAACTGGCGCACCGCATTGCCTCCGTAACACCCCCTGCGGCAGTTGAAGGCGTAGCCGAGGGTGGCGAAGCGTTTTCATATGCCGTGCAGGACTCTACCGGAAACACTCGCGACATTGTGATCATCAAAAACAAGAAAGGCAGGGTGAAGGAGCTGTACGTAGATGGCAAGCGCATCCCGAACAGGCATATTGACGAATATGAGTCTCTGATAAACCAGCGCCTGCAGGCCGTGAACGATGCCCCACGGGCAACACGCCAGGAAGTAGCGACGGAACTGCGGGCGGCGCGCGCTGCAGCAAGGGAAGCCCGCAGCAGTAACCTGGAAGCCAGCGCCTCCCGGTTTGACTTCCCTGACCACCAGTTCGATTTCTCTGACTTCCAGTTCAACTTCTCCGGCTTCGACACCCTGGTACCGCCGCCTCCACCACCATTGCCGCCTATGCCACCATTGCCGCCTATGCCGCCGGCTCCGGCCATCGTTCCTCCTGTGCCGCCCGTGCCGCCCCTGGAGGGCGACAAGAAGGCTCAGAAGGCTTACCAGCGGGAGCTGAAGGCATATGAGGCTGCAATCAAGGTGTTTGAGACAGAGATGGAGAAGTGGGGCGAAGATTATGAAAAGGCGGCAGCGCAGTATGAGAAAGATCTGCACGAAAGTGGGGCGTTGAAGGCTTATGAGAAGGAAGTGAAGAAGTATGAGGAGGAGCTGCGCAAAAGCGGGGCATTGAACACAGACCAATACCAGAAGCAGGCAAACCAGCACCGGGAACAGGCGCAGCGCCACGCACAGCAAAGCCGCGAACTGGCCCGCCAGCAGCAGGAACTGGCGCTGGAGCACCGTAAAATGGCGCAAAAGCACGAAGAGCAGTTCCGGAAAATAAAGGACGAATTGGTAAAAGACGGCATCCTTAAAAAAGACGAGGAGAGCCTGAGCATCCGGATTGACAACGGCGACCTGTACGTGAACGACAGGAAGCAGCCGAAGAAGGTATATGAGAAGTACAGGAAGCTGCTGAATATGGGAGAAGACGCTCCCTCCAATTTCAGGTATCAGCGCAAGAGCGACTGATTTACCGCGAACCAGCAGCCATTGTGCCCGCCAGCTTTTCTTGTTGGCGGGCATTTTTTAATTTTGGCCCTGCTTAACCCTGCAACCGGCAACGGAGAGCCCCCCTTCAGGATACTGCACCGGTGCCATATGCCTGAAAGCAGCGGGTATCGGGCTCAGAAAAACCATGCCTCCGAGGGCACCGCCTGAACGGGAGCCCCGGAATAGCACGGACTTCCGCCCGAACAAAAAACTATATATCCCGGCAAGGGTTGTTTCGCGTACGTATAAACCGCCGGACTTTTTTCGTTAAGATGTTTTATATGTTTTACCATCTTCTGACCTATAGCTTCCTCCATGGATAAATTTTACACGCCAGCCGCTGCGGTACTTCGCGGCAAGCCCCTGCTGTTGCTTTTCACGTTCCTCTTTCTTGCCTTCCATACCCGCGCCGCCGAGAACCCGCACATGGTTCCGCTGACGCTGGCCGAGCGCGTGCAGGCCGCAGGCATGGTGGTGGAGGGAGAGGTGGTGTCGCAGCAGGCGTTCTGGGACGCCCGCCACGAGAACATCTATACCTCTAACATCATCCGGGTATATAAATCCTTTAAAGGAGGCACAGAAAGCCAGCTGGTGGAACTGATAACGGAGGGCGGCAGCATCGGCCTGAAAAAGCACGTGTTCTCCAGCGCCCTGCAGCTGAAGCCGGGGCAGCAGGGCATCTTCTTCCTGGCGCCGCAGCAGGCGCTGCAGCGCACGCCGGGCAGCCAGCACCCCAGCACCAAAGCCTACGGCAGCCAGCAGGGCTTCGTGCAGTACCGCATCCCCGAGAACAAAGCCACCGGCGTTTTCGAGACTTATGAGAGCGTGCAGGCGCTGTACCAGCGCCTGACAGAGCAAACGGGCCAGCGCTACCGCACCCTCACCCCGAACACGCGCCTGGAGGCAGGGCTCTCCGCAGCGAAACAGCAGCAGGCGCAGGCCGGGGCACAGGCCCCGTCTATCTCCAGTTTCTCCCCCATCACCACCAACGCCGGCACAGGCGTGGTGCTCACCATCAACGGCTCCGGCTTCGGCAGCACACGCGGCAAGGGTGCCGTAGAATTTAAGAACGCCGACGACGGCGGCCAGACCTGGGTGCGCCCCCTGGCCCCGGAATACATCTCCTGGTCCGACAAGCAGATAAAACTGTACATACCGTCTGTCTCGGAGGAGGGCGGCACGCCAGGCTCAGGGCTTATCCAGGTGGTGACAGACGCAGAGAGCAGCACGCTCAGTTCCGTTCCCATCATCATCGAGTTTGCCTACTCCAACGTTTCATTCGAGGAAAAACCCTTCCGGCCCATCCTCACGAACATAGACGGACTGGGCGGCTACACCATCCGGTTTGCACCCAGCATGCAGAACAGGCTGCCCGCGCAGGAGGGCTTTCGCCGGGCCATGAACACCTGGATATGCGTGTCGGGGGTAAACTGGCGACTGGGCGAGCCCACCGACAAGGAAGCCATTGCCGAAGACGGGATCAGCGTCATCGGGTTTGCACCTGCCTCCACTGTCGGGCAGGGGGTGCTGGCCCGCACCGTCAGCCGCTACGAGGGCTGCAGCAGCGGGCAGGACACGCTGTTCTGGGTAACGGAGTTCGATATGGAGATTAACAGCAACATCACCTGGCAATATGGCCCCGCGCCGCCCATTCAGCGCCAGTTCGACTTCGAGACGGTGATGCTGCACGAACTGGGCCATGCCCAGCAGCTGAGCCACGTTATCCTGTCGCGGGCGGTGATGCACTATGCCATTGAGTTTGAGGTGCTGGTGCGCGACCTCAGCACTGCCGACATTGCCGGGGGCAACCTGGTGGTGGCCAACAGCACCGGCCCCAACATGTGTGCTAAGCCGCCGATGGTGCTCAATGACGAGGGGCGGTGCAACCTCGCTCCGGAGATATATTCGCTTCAGGCGGACTTCACCAGCCCGGAGGCCGTCACTGTGGCCTGGAGCTCGATAAACGAGCGGGTGGTTGCCAGCTATATGGTGGAGCGGAGCGCCGCTGGCACCGACTGGGAAGATGTGGGCAGCGTAGCCGCAAAAGGCCCCAAGGAGGGCCTGCTGGATTATGTGTTTGTGGACAACAACCCTGTTACGGATATCGGTTACTACCACCTGCGCGTGGTGTACAACGACGGCTCATTCAGCTACTCGCCACCGGTGCGCGTCATTAACCCGGCCTCGCTCCGCCAACTGCAGGTATACCCGAACCCGATAAACGAAGAAACGCAAACCGTAACGCTGCTATACCTCGTGGAAGGCACCGCCACCATGGAGGCGCGGCTCTACGACACGGCGGGCAGGCTGGTATGGGCATCCGACCTCACCTTCGGGGACGCCAACCTGCCCGTCGAGGTGGAGGTGGGCGACCTGGCGGCTGGTCTGTATATCCTGAAGTGGCAGGAAGAGGACAGAAGCGGGAGCGTGAAGATACTGAAACGCTGACTACCATCCAGAAAAGGCAGCGCCCGACAGGCCCTGCCTTTTCTTTTGGCGGATTTTATAAGCCAGCCTTTTATATATAAAAATGCCTGATTCCGATGCCTGAAAGCCCCCCTTTACTAAAGTGAAGGCACTCCCAAAAACAGACGGCCAGCCTTTCCATTCCCCGGCATTCGCCGTACCTTTGCAACCGTTCAATGTTGAAATTTCTGAAAGGATATAGAGCTATGATCAGACGACCGAGACGCAACCGCCAGACAGAGGCCATTCGCAATATGGTGCAGGAAACCACCCTCACCACCCACGATTTTATATACCCGCTTTTCCTGATTGGCGGCCAGAACCAGCGCATGGAAGTGAAGTCGATGCCCGGCATCAACCGCTTCTCCATCGACACGGTGCTGGACGAGGTGGCCGCCTGTGTGGAACTGGGCGTGAAAGCCTTCGCCCCATTCCCGAGTATCCCCGAGGAGCAGAAGGACAAGTACGCCACCGAAAGCCATAACCCCGACGGCCTCTTCCCGAGTGCCATCCGCGCGATAAAGAAGAACTTCCCAGAGGTGGCCCTCATCACCGACGTAGCCATGGACCCCTACAACTCCGACGGCCACGACGGCATTGTGGAGAACGGCGAGATCCTGAACGACGAGACCCTGGAGGTGCTGGGGAAGATGGCGCTGGTGCAGGCGCAGGCCGGTGCCGACATTGTGGCCCCGTCGGATATGATGGACGGCCGCATCGGGCACATCCGCCAGGTGCTGGACGAGAACGGCTTCCAGAAGGTGGCGATCATGGCCTATACCGCCAAATACGCCAGCGCCTTCTACGGCCCCTTCCGCGACGCGCTGGGCTCGGCCCCGAAGGCAGGCGACAAAAAGACTTACCAGATGAACTACGCCAACAGCCGCGAGGCGCTGATAGAGGCCGAGCTGGACACCGCCGAGGGCGCCGACTACCTGATGGTGAAACCTGCGCTGTCCTACCTCGACGTGATTAGGCTGCTGCGCGACAACTCCCACCTGCCCATTGCCGCCTACAACATCAGCGGCGAGTACGCCATGGTGAAGGCCGCCGCCCAGAACGGCTGGATAGACGGCGAAAAGGCGATGGTCGAAATCCTGACCAGCATCAAACGCGCCGGCGCCGACATCATCCTGTCTTACTTCGCCAAAGAGTACGCCCAATTCCTGAAGAAGTAGCCTCGGTTATATATAAACTGCCCTCTCAAAGCACATCAGCCCTTCGCCGGTGTGCTTATGTTTTTGGCTCTTTCTTGAGTTCACAGGCAGCCATATATCCATTTATATATAGTATATTCGGTAGCCCGGCTGCGATTAGCTGCGGAAATCGACAATAAACCGTATGTTTATATAGGCTGTCTATCAATCAGTGGGCAGAGTATAGAGGCACCGCAGGCAGACAAACAGATAAAATGCATATGTCAATAACAACAGAAACGGAACTGATCGGGATGAGAAAGGCAAGCGAAGCCGTTGCCTGCACTTTGAAGGAAATGCGAGACTACGCTCAACCCGGTATGACAACAAAACAATTGGACAACTACGGGGCAAAAGTCCTGTCGGATTTCGGAGCAAAATCTGCACCGTACCTAACCTATGGTTTTCCTGGTTTTACTTGTATAAGCGTAAACAACGAATTTTGCCACGGTATTCCGTCCGACAACAGAATACTGAAAGAAGGCGATTTGGTCAATATTGATGTTTCAGCCGAACTCAACGGCTTTTGGTCGGACAACGGAAACTCATTTGTGCTTGGCGAAGACATCCATCAACACCAGAAACTGATAGACGCTTCAAAACAGATTTTGCGTAAAGCAATCTACAATATAAAAGGTGGGGTCCGTATTTCAGACATAGGGCACCTCATAGAAACAGAAGCGAAGAAACGCGGCTACAAAGTAATCAAGAACCTGACGGGACATGGAGTAGGCAGAAGCCTTCATGAAGAGCCAAGCGAAATAGCAAATTACAAAGACCGTTTTAACCTGACCAGGTTTAAGAAAAACGCTGTTGTTGCCATTGAAACATTTATATCAACAACATCAACGTATGCCGAAACCCTAAATGATGGCTGGACAATGGTCGGAAACAAAGGTGGCTTTATGGCACAGCACGAACATACCATTGTAGTTACTGACGGGGAACCGATTGTGTTGACAGAAAAAAATGAAATATGGAATTGAAAGACAAAGAAGACAAAGACAGGAAAGCCAGGACTACTAACATTGGTTTGGTGAAGGCGGGCTGACGTGTTTTGCAAAGGCATCTATACAAGGTTTAGCATATATACCTCGACTGCCCTTCTTAAAGCCCTAACCCGTCGGCGGCAATCAAAGACTTAGTTATCGCCCGGAATCCAGTAGATTTAGTCAGGAGAATGATATATAAACAAACACCCGCATTTTCTTGGAGATAAATTTCACGACTGTAATCGACCTGTCAGGGACCTTTGCCTTTGCCATCAGTGGGATCAGGTTAGCATCAGGCAAGCAGATTGACTGGTTTGGCGCCTATATCATTGGCCTGGTAACGGCTATCGGAGGCGGAACAACCAGGGATTTGCTGCTTGACGTAACGCCGTTCTGGATGGAGGACGGCAAATACTTCCTGACAACGGGCGTGGCGCTGCTCGCCACTTTGCTGTTCAAGGACAAGCTGTTCAGGTTAGGCAACACGCTGTTCTTGTTTGATTCCATTGGCCTCGGGCTGTTTACAATCGTTGGCATCAGCAAAAGCCTTGAGGCGGGCCTGCCCTTTTGGGTTTGCATCGCCATGGGCACTATCACGGGCACAGTCGGGGGTGTCGTTCGGGATGTGCTGCTAAACGAGGTGCCGCTCCTGTTCCGGAAGGATATATATGCGCTTGCCTGTGTAGCAGGAGGAGTTGTTTATTTCATGTGCCGCCACTTCAGCCTCCCGGCAGGCCTGACGGAACTGGTTGCGGCATCTACAGTCATCTTAATCAGGATAATAGCGCTTAAATTCCATATCCATCTGCCGATACTAAGCTCCATAACGACTGATACCGGTGATAATGAAAACAAATCATAGCTACCGCCACCAGCAAGGTGTATGAGTAACAGCTTCCTGTTGTAAGCTACTATTCATCAAGAAAAAATCAATATAAATAACATACATGCACAACACCATTCTACTAAAATTGCTGCAACTAATTCCAGTGTTCAGCCTTCTGCTGGCAGTTTCTTTTGCCGTAAGTGCCCAGGAGGCAGACAGCATCTGGTATGACAAAAAGTGGAAGGAAACCACTTCACCAGAAGAGCGCTTTTACCTGAGGACAATCAGTACCGTAGCGGGAGCAAATAGCTTTGAAGTAACGGACCATTATCCGGATGGCAGCGTGCAAATGAAAGGCTACTTCTCTTCAATAAAACCTGAAGTCAGACAGGGAGAGTTTCACTACTTTTCTGAAACAGGAGTTCTGACCCTGAAAAATATCTGGGTAAATAACATTGTAGCAGAAACCTTCAGCTATGACACTACCGGTAAGCAGACGCAACATATTATTAAAAGAGAATACTTGGCTACCTTATCTCCAGAGGAAAAATTCGAGAAATACGGCATTAAAGAGATTGATAAGCACCCTGAGTTTCCTGGAGGGCAGGATTCCTTTTTAGCCTTCCTTTCTGAGAACATGGTCTATCCCTCCAAGGCTGTGCAGGAAAAGATAGAAGGAAGAGTTATTATCGCAGTTACAATCAATAAACGAGGCAAACTTGAAGAGGCAAGAATTCTTCAGTCGGCTCACCCACTTTTAGATGAAGAAGCGCTAAGAGTAGCAAAGACTTTACCTAAGAAAGGGTGGGCACCCGCCCAAGATAAAGGAGGAAACATTTCTGCTGATTTCACCTTTCCTGTTCTGTTTAAGTTATAGCGACAATCATCTTGCTGCTTCCGCAAAAGATGATTGCCCGGAACAGCCTTGTGGAGTCTGTTATGCTTTCAGTTCCACCTTCTTGCCTGTTTTCACGGCCTGGTAGATGGCGTCGATGATTTTCAGATCTTTCAGGCCCTCTTCGCCGTCCACGGGCACCACGGGCTTTTTACCTTCCAGAATAATGCCCGCCATCTCGTCCATCTGCACCGTCTGGTGCATCTGGTGCGGCTGGGTCAGTTCGCCCTTGTGCGTGCGCCCTTTGATGGGGCCGTAGCCGGTGGCAGGCTGCAACTCGGCAAATCCTTCTTTGCCGTTCAGGAAAAAGCGGTCGAGGTTGCTCATGCTGTAGGTCGAGAGGCAGGAGGCCACCGCCCCGCTCGGGAAGCCCAACTGGAACTGGATGGTCTCGTCCACGCCTTCCTTAAATTTCACCGGGTCTGTTTTAGTTTCCTGCGCCGTCACCCACACAGGCTCCTCGCCCACCATATAGCGCGCACCGTTAATGGAGTAAATCCCGATGTCCATCATCGCGCCGCCGCCCGCCAGTTGCTTGTTCAGCCGCCACTGGTTTGGGTCTCCTATCGTGAAGCCGCTCAGGCCCTGGAAAAACATAATCTTGCCCAGTTCCCCGGCCTCCCGCATCCGGATAATCTCCAGCGTTTTGGGCTCGAAGTGCAACCTGTAGCCCACCAGCAGTTTTACATTCGCTTTGTTGCAGGCGTCTATCATCTCCTGCCCCTCTTTGGCGTTAATGGCCATCGGCTTTTCACAGATAGCGTGCTTCCCGGCTTTGGCCACCCGTATCACCTGGTCGTGGTGGAGAGCGTTTGGCGTGATGACGTACACCGCGTCAATGTCGGGGTTGTCTTTGATGGCGTCGAAGTTTTCGTAGTTGTAGCAGTTCTTGGCCGGGATGTTGTACTTGCCCTGCCAGTCTTTGACCTTAGAGGGCGTGCCGCTGATAACCCCCACCAGCTTCGCTTTCTTAGAGGCCTGCATGGCCTCCGCCACCCGCGTTCCGTAACTGCCCAGCCCCATGATGGCTACCCGCAGCACCGGCCCCTGGTAAGGCTGCCGGAACAGACTCTCTGCACTTGGCAAACCGGAAAAACTCAGAAAAGGCAGCCCAATGGCCGAAAAAGTAAGCTTCTGTAAAAAGTCGCGGCGCGTATCCATAGCGGTCAGTTATATACAAATTATATATAGAGTGAGGCAAGCGTAATAACAATCTTCAATATATGCAAAGGAATCATAATATGAAATAATTAGAGCCGACGTGCTGATAAATTGCTGCAGCCTCAAGAAGGAAGCACGAAACCTTATGAAAAAAGACATAGCTTATATATGGCGCATCATTGCCGGAGCGCGAACCTGGCGGCCTCTCACACTCATAATTTCGCACAGCGCCAGCCGCCTGGGCAACAGGTAAACAGCTTTTGCTGAAGCGGATAAATTCTGGCCCAGTTTTGGAACGACTTTGCCGCTATCGCGCTTTTATAGTACCTTGACAAGAACGTAACGTTACCGCAACCTTTGTTTATGAGAAGATTGAGCCTCTGGCTTGTCGCCCTATGGCTGGCCGCTGCCGTTCCGGCGCTCGCGCAACGAGGTAAAACCCCCATCCGTGCCAATACCGAAGCGCTGCAGCGGATAGCTGTCTCTGCCGAGAAAGACTACAAGGCGGGCCGGGCCAGGGCAATTGAGCTGGCGCACAGGAAGGGCTGGGTAATAGAAAGCACCTCCAAAGACGGCACCCATATCTCACTGCAGGGGCTGGATGCCAAAGGCCTGCCCATTTACTACATCACGTACAACAACGCCCGCGCCGCCGCTACCACCAAAACAGACCAGCTGTGGGCGGGCGGCTCGCTGGGCCTTAGCCTGAGCGGCGCCAGCAGTGCGGTGGTCTCCCGGCTGGCGATATGGGACGGCGGCAAAATCAGGGCAACACACCAGGAGTTGAAGGGGCGCGTGCAGCAGGCAGACGACGCCAAAGAAAACAACGAGCATGCCACCCACGTGGCCGGCACCATGATAGCCGCCGGCGTGAACCCCGTGGCAAGAGGCATGGCACACGGCGCCAGCCTGCAAGCATATGATTTCAACGGCGATGAGGCCGAGATGGCCAAAGCTGCGGCAAGCCTGCTGGTATCGAACCACTCGTACGGGGCCATATCCGGGTGGCGCTACAACGATGAGCGGAAAGGCACTGACGAAGACCCGTACTGGGAGTGGTGGGGCGACACCGACATCAGCAAAACAGAGGATTACCGCTTCGGCTACTACGACAGGCAATCGGCCAGTTGGGACAGAATCGCCTATAATGCACCCTACTACCTGATTGTGAAGTCTGTGGGCAATAACCGGGGGGAGCAGGGGCCTGCGGTGGGCGAGCCATACTTCCAGCGCGACAGCGACGGGAAATTTACCCTGGTGAAGTCGCGCCCGGCCAACCTGAGCAGCAACGACGGCTACGATGCCATTTCCACGGCGGGAAACGCCAAAAACATTCTGGCCGTTGGGGCTGTGGCCCCACTGGCCGATGGCTACACCAGGCCGGAGGATGTGCTGGTGTCCTCGTTCAGCAGCTATGGCCCCACCGACGACGGCCGCATCAAACCGGACATTGTCGGGAACGGCGTGGCCGTGCTTTCCAGCGCCGCTGGCAGCGACCGCGACTATACCACCCTGAGCGGCACCTCCATGTCGGCACCGAACGTGTCGGGCACGCTCCTGCTGCTGCAGGAGCACTACGCTAACCTGCACGGCGGCGCTGTGATGCGCGCCGCCACCCTCAAAGCCCTCGCCATCCATACCGCCGACGAGGCAGGCACCGCCAAGGGCCCCGATTATATATATGGCTGGGGGCTTCTGGATGCCGTGAGCGCCGCCAACATGATTACCAACACCAGGGGCACCCACCTGATACAGGAGAAATCGCTGGAGCAGGGCAAGCCGCAGACGCTTACAGTGCGTGCCTCGGGGGCCGGTCCGCTGCGTGTCACCATCTCCTGGACAGACCCCGAAGGCAGCGTGGCCCAGATAGGCAGCAACGCCCTGAACAACCGCACTCCGCGCCTCGTGAATGACCTGGATGTGCGCGTTACCGGCAAAGGCACCACTTATCTGCCCTGGACGCTGGACCCCACCGCCCCTGACGTGGCCGCCAAACCCGGCGACAACGTGCGCGACAACGTGGAGCAGGTGCTGGTGGAGAACGCCGTGCCCGGCGAAACCTACACCATTACCATCAGCAACAAAGGCACCCTCACGAAAGGGCCGCAGGCATACGCGCTGCTGGTGAGCGGTGCCGGAGGCGCCACCGTGTGCGCCAGCGCCCCAGCCTCAGAGGCCGGCGCCAAAATCACCAGCTTCGCCATCGGCGGCAAAACAGTGGCCGGTGCGTCGGGCTGCACCACCTATCGCAACCTCACCAGCAACGTCTTCACCCTGGAGCCGGACCAGGCCCAGGCCATCAGCATCGTAACGGGCTCCTGCGCCGCCGATGCCGCCAAAGTAGTAAAAGTGTTTGCCGACTGGAATGGGGACGGGGAGTTTACAGACGCCGGAGAGACGGTGGCCACATCAGATGTGCTGAACGGAACGGCAACTTTTACGGGTACAATCAAGGCTCCGGCAACCGCTGTAGTGGGGGATAGGGTGCGCCTGCGCGTAGTGCTGCAGGAGACGCAGGATGCCGCCAGCGTAAGCGCCTGCGGCGGCTATGCCCGCGGCGAAACGCAGGACTACCTGCTGCAGTTCTCGCAGCCGGGCAAAGACATCGCCGTAACGTCTGTCATACCATTGGGCACTTCGCTCTGCGCCACCTCTTCGCAGTCTGTGGCGGTCAGTATCCGCAACCTGGGCGCTGTGGCGCAGAAAAACATCCCGGTCACCATCAGCGTACGCGAAAACGGCACCGAAGTCACCCAACTCACCGGCCTATATACCGCCACTTTGGAGCCGTTTGCGGAAGCCGAAATGCTACTGGAGGATAACTTTGCCACCAGGGCAGGCAGCACTTATGAACTGGTCGCACTCTCGAACCTGGCCGGTGATGCCATCAGCGCCAATAACCGGATGCAGCGCACGTTTACCGTGCAGCCGAACCTGGCGGCACCTGCAGGCATATCGGCTACCTACTGTGGCGACAACCCTATTTTAACCTTGTCACACCAGGGGGAGGGCACCATCTTCTGGTATAGCTCGCCTACCAGTATGCAGCCGTTGGCGGCAGGCAACGGCGTGCAACTGCCCGTAAGCCAGGTGAATGGCACTTTGTATGCGGCTTACAATGATTTTGAGGGCACTGCTGGCCCATCCGATAAAACGTTTGCCACCGGCGGCGGGTACAATCAGTTTTCGCCGGATGTGCTGGTGACGGCCCAGGCGCCACTCGTGCTGGAATCCGCCCGTCTATATATAGGCCATGGCGGCAGAATCACGTTTACGGCTTTTGATGCAGACGGCGTGCCGGTATCATCGCGCACGCTGCAGGTAAGGCCCACCCGCAGCCCGGCTGCCCCCGACGCCCAGCCTGACGACGCAGCAGACAAGGGCGCCATCTACTACCTCGGCCTGGAACTGCCGGAGGCGGGCAACTACCGGATAGCCATCTCTTACGAGGACGGGGCCACCATTTTCCGGAGCAACGTGGGCGTGAAGGGCTATCCCTTTGAGATTCCGAACGTGTTTGCCATCACCGGCAACACCGCCTCGACTACGCCGGAAGAATATTACTACTACTTCTACGACCTGAAGGTGCGCGGCCTGGGCTGCGAAAGCGAGCGGGTGGCAGTGCCGCTGATTGAAGGCGCCCCGCTGCCACAGCCTGTTGTCACACGCGAGGGGCAAAGGCTGGTGTCCAGCATTGCGGAGGGCAGCCACCAGTGGTTTGCAGATGGCAGGCCAATAGAGGGCGCCACAGCCCACGAGTACACCCCGACATCAAGCGGGCTCTATACCGTGATGGTGGCAAAGGACGGCTGTATATCGGAGGCCTCTGCGGCGCTGCGGTTTGATTTTGAGTCCTCGGAGCGTGCCGTGAGCGCTGATTTGCTCGCTTTCCCCAACCCCAGCAAGAACGGCATGTTCAGCCTGACACTGGAGACGCAGGGCCCGCAGGATATCGCCATTGAGGTGGTAGACCTGCTGGGCAAGCAGGTATATAGCGGCACCGCCAAACAGTTTAACGGCCAGTACAGGGCAGAGATTGACCTGACCACCCACTCATCGGGCCTATACCTCCTGCGGGTGCAGCACGGCGATAAGCTGGAAACCAGCAAGCTGCTCATCCGGCGCTAGACCATATATGACAGCAAAGAAAATGGCAGGCTATATATAGCCTGCCATTTTCTTTTAATTCTGACTTGTAAAGCGGCCAGCGCATAAGCAAGGGCGGCCACAGCACAGCGCTACAAATCCTCTTCGCGCACCAGCATCAGCACCGCCGACTGCGGCACAATGAAGTAACGCTCGCCCAGGTAGTTTATCTCGATAGCGTCTCGCTGCAGGTAGATGGCCAGGTCGCCTTCTTTGGCCTGGAGCGGTATATAGCGCACCTCTTCCTCCTCCTGCCCCAGGGGCTCTTCGTCAAAGCCATAGTCGGCCGGAATCGGATAGCCGGGGCCCACGCGCATGATGTAGCCTTCCTGCACCTTCTCGCGCTCCTGCACGCCCGGCGGCAGGTACAGGCCGCTCTTGGTCTGCTCACGGGTGGTTTTGGGCTTTATCAGCACACGATCACCTACAATGATGATCTTCTCTAGCTTGTTCTTCTCAGAAATCCTCATCGGCAAAGTCTGCATGTTATATCGGGTCAGCTGTTACTTTAAAGCGCATGTCGGCCTTAATGGTTATATCCTCTGAAACAGGCTTGGCCAGCTCGGCCTTCGTCCGGATGCTGTAGGTTTCTCCCTTGATGAATTCATCCAGCTTGGCGTTCGTCGACTTCAGGTTCAGCGTGGTGGCGTTGGCCGGCACCTCGTCCAGGTACGCAATCTTTACTTCGTCTTTGCCCTCGCTCGATATATAAATCTCTATCTTTTTCAGGAAATCGAAGTTCTCGGTGGCTGGCTCCGTAATGCTTAGCGTCAGCCTGTTCAGTGTAACATCCTTTACCAGTTCTGCGCGGGTTTTGTTGTTCTTAAAGGTCTCTTCGGAGTTGGTGGTGACCGTAACGGGCGTGAGCGGCACGAGCGCACCTATCGGAAAATGCGACTCGACTATAATGGTTTCCTCTTCTTCGATGTAAAACGTAAGCAGGTCGTCTATTTTCTCACAGGCCGCGGCCACCAGGGCAAAAAACAGTATGGCAACAAAAAATGGTTTCTTCATCACAATAAGGGCTTAACGTAATGGATTTAAATGCAATTAGTGGTAGGGAGAAGCACCTAAGCTGCTCTCCCTGCCACAAATTTACAAACGCCAACGCATTTTAGGTACAAATTCCCGGTTATTGTGCTGATTCGTCTCCGTGTTCGTTCCAACTCATCGGATAATTTTGGTCCATATAGGGCACCGCGTCCTCGGTTATATATAAGGGCTTGAACGTGTCGATCATCACGGCGTACTCCTCTGTTCCTTTTTTGCCGATACTGGCCTCTGCCGTGCCAGGGTGCGGCCCGTGCGGGATGCCGCCCGGATGCACCGTAAACGAAGCGATGTCCACGCCCTTGCGGCTCATGAAGTTGCCCTCCACGTAATACAGCACCTCGTCAGAGTCCACGTTGGAGTGGTTGTAGGGCGCCGGGATGGACAGCGGGTGGTAGTCGAAGAGGCGGGGCACGAACGAGCAAATCACGAAGTTGTGCGCCTCGAAAGTCTGGTGTACCGGCGGCGGCTGGTGAATGCGGCCCGTGATGGGCTCAAAATCATATATGGAGAAGGCGTAGGGGTAGAAATAGCCGTCCCAGCCCACGGCATCAAACGGGCTGAAATCATAATAATACTGGTGCAACTCGCCTTCCTTCTTAATCTGCACCAGCCTTTCGCCCGGCTCCGTCTCCGTAACCAGCTCCAGGGGCGGGCGGATGTCGCGCTCGCAGAACGGCGCGTGCTCCAGCAACTGCCCGAACTGGTTGCGGTAGCGGCGCGGCGTCTCCACCGGACTGAACGACTCGATGACCAGCAGCCGCACCTGCCCCGCGTCAAACCGGAATTTGTGGATGATGGTGCGCGGGATAACCAGATAGTCGCCGGGCCTGAACGGGATGCGGCCCATCTGGGTGAGCAGGTCGCCGCTGCCCTCGTGCACGAACACCACCTCGTCGGCCTGCGCGTTTTTGTAGCAGTAGGCCATCTCCCGCTCCGAGGGGTTGCAGATGCTGATGGCCACATCGCTGTTGAAGAGCATGGTCTTGCGCGCGCTGAGGTAGTCGGGGCCGGTGGTTTCCACGCTCAGGGTGCGTATATGGTGCGGCGCCAGTTTGATGCCCTCCGCCTTTTTCGGAGCAAAGGGCTTTGGCTCCCCGATGCGGCTGATCCGGGTGGGCGGGTGTATATGGTACAGCAGCGAGGAAACACCGCTGAAGCCCAGCGTGCCCACCAGCTGCTCTTTGTAGAGGCTGCCGTCCGGCTGCCGGAACTGCGTGTGCCGCTTGTGCGGGATCTCTCCTAACTTATGGTAGTACGCCATGCGGTGGTGCTATATAGGGTTGGGTAATTCAGACAGCGCGTGCAAGCCCACAGCCGCCATTCTCAAGACAGACATTTATATGCTTCAGGTCTGCGGCTTGGAGTACCGGACTATCAGGCTCTTTCGGATTTGCAATCCGAAATCTTCTTTACAGCCTAGATTTCCTCCGCGCCGATTTGCCTTACATGAAGCCTGCTCAGACTGGGCTGCTGCCTTCGCTCCTTCAGATTTATTTCTGCGCAAACAAAAACAAAACTACGCTCCTTACCCTCTGCCCCTGGCCAGGCTCATCGCCTGGCTGAAGTGCTTCAGCGCCTCCTGAAACTCCTCATCCGACTCGTGCAGCACCGGAAAGAAGCCCTTGTTGCCATATATGCTGCGCGCGATAAACGCCTTGATGTTATTGCGGATCAATTCTTTGGAGCGGGCGTATTCCTCCTCCTTGAACTCCACGTCGGCGGCGTTGGCCAACTGCACCACCTCCTGCAGCATCTTGTCCGTTACCTGGAAATTCTTTTTGAACTTCTCAAACGGCAGCTTCTCCAGTTCCTTGCGGTGGTCGCGGTAATAACCCAGCGTATACTCCCGGATTACGTTCTTGTTGTAGAGCTGGCTCAGGTAGGGCGACAACTCAGTGGTGTCCTGGGGCACAAACACATCGGGCATAATGCCGCCGCCGCCATACACGGTGCGGCCGCGCAGCGTCTCGTACTTCAGCGAGTCCACGAACAGGCTGCTGTCCGGGTGAAAATACTCGCCGTTTTCGAAGCGGTGCATGATGTCCATCTCATACTCCTCGGCACCCTCGGTATAGGGCTTCTGGATGGAGCGGCCGCTGGGCGTGTAGTAGCGGGAGATGGTGAGGCGCAGCTCGGACCCGTCGTTGAGCGGAATCGGCATCTGCACCAGGCCCTTGCCAAAAGAGCGGCGGCCCACAATCAGGGCGCGGTCGTTGTCCTGCAGGGCGCCGGCCACAATCTCGGAGGCCGAGGCGCTGCCCTCGTCGAGCAGCACAATCAGCGGGCCCTTCTCAAAATCGCCCTCGGTGCGGGCAAAGGTTTTGGAGTCATACTTGTCGCCTTTGCCGTCGGTATACACAATCAGCTTGTCGCCGGAGATAAACTCGTCGGCCATCCGGATGGCGTGGTCCATATAGCCGCCGGGGTTGCCGCGCAGGTCCAGTATCAGGCGCTGCAGCCCTTTTTTCTTCAGGCCGGTGAGCGCCTCCTTGAATTCCTCGAAGGTGTCGGACGCGAAGCGGCTGACTTTTATATAGCCTGTCCGGTCGTCCACCATATAGCTCACGTCCACAGACTGCGTCGGGATTTTGCTGCGTTGCAAAGAGAAGGGAAGCAGTTTTTTGGTACCCTCGCGCTTCACGGTAAGATTCACTTTGGAGCCCTCCGGGCCGCGCAGCCGCTTGAACACGCCCTCGTTGTTGATGCCGATGCCCGCCACCTTCTCGCCGTCCACTGTGATGATTTTGTCACCGGCCTGGATGCCCGCCGCCTCGGAAGGGCCGCCGCTCAGCGGGGAAATCACATAGATGGTATCATTAAAAATGTTGAACTCCACGCCGATGCCCTCAAAGTCACCCTCCAGGTAAGAGCGCGCCATGGCCAGTTCGTCTGCCGGTATATAGGAAGTGTGCGGGTCCAGTTTCTCCAGCATCTTGGTGATGGCGTAATCCGAAAGCTCCTCTATGTCCACGGTGTCCACGTAGTCGCGGTCTATATAGCTGAGGATGTCGCGGTACTTGAGGTAGCTTTTGGCTGTGTCCTGCGGGTTGGTGGAGGAGGGCGAAAAGGTATTGGCGCCAATCAGCACCCCCACTGCCAGCGCCAGCCCGATAAACAGCGGCAGTTTTACCTGAAATGGCGAGTTCCGGATATGCTTCCTTTCTCCCCCTTGCTCTACGTTGTCCATAATCTAGCTTAAGAATGTGCGCGTACCTGTCTCCACCAAAGCACCGCAGCAACCGATGCCACAAGTTAATAAATATCCAGAGGGGCCAATAGATTTATACAAGTACGCATGTGCGAAAGTTGCGGCCTGCAACCGGTTATTGCCCCTGCTACTGTGCCTATAACACAATCCGATGCCAAATAATTTAAATTCCGGTTCTTCTTCTTTTGAAGCCCATCAGCAACTCATGTTTATATAGGACTAACGCAGTTCAATTCTTGCCCCTCTTTGAAGGGGGAGTTTCTCACATTGTTCATACCTTTGCGCAAGTCCTGTTAAATATGGTTTATATATGCTCGAGCGCCCCCGCTCGTGTCCGTTATCATAGGGCCTCCGGCCGGACTGCGTTGTGTACCAAGCATCACATCAGGATGATTATATCAGGATTTAGGTTTGAAATCTATCTATAGATGGCTGCTCCCGCGCCCGGCTGTTCCTCAACAAAAAACCATATAAATCCCTACCTTTGCAGTTCAGGAAAATGCATATGGGCAGGATAATGGCGATTGATTACGGGACAAAGCGCGTGGGGTTGGCAGTGACGGACCCGCTGCAGCTAATTGCCAATCCCTTAGAAACCGTTCACGCCAAAGATGTGTTGTCTTACCTGAAGGCCTATGTGCTGCGCGAGCCGGTGGAGGCGATGGTGGTGGGCATGCCGCGCCGCCTGTCGGGGGAGGCCACGCAGGCCACCCAGCACGTGGTGGGCTTCGTGCGCAAGCTGCAGAAGGAGCTGCCCGGCATACCGGTACACACCGTAGACGAGCGCTTCACGTCGAAGATGGCCCAGGCGGCGATGCTGGCGGGCGGCCTGAAAAAGAAGGACCGCCAGGACAAAGCCACCGTGGACCGCGTGAGCGCCGCCATCATTTTACAGTCGTATTTAGAGAGCAGAGCTATATGATTTACCCGATTACCGCTTACGGCGATCCCGTTTTAAAAGAAGAAGCACAAGACATCCCGCAGGATTACCCGGACCTCAAAGAACTGGTGGATGATATGTTCACGACCATGTACCACGCGCACGGTGTCGGGCTGGCCGCCCCCCAGATCAGCAAGAGCATCCGCCTGTTCGTCATCGACTCTGAGCCTATGATGGACGACGAGGACAAAGGCAAGGGCGTGAAGAAGGCGTTCATCAACCCGGAGATTGTGGAAGAAGAGGGCGAAGAGTGGGGCTTTGAGGAAGGTTGCCTGAGCATCCCCGGCGTGCGCGAGGTGGTGTACCGCCCCGAGCGCATCGTGATCCGCTACTTCGACGAGGAGTGGAACGAGCACGAAGACTCCTATGACGGCATGACGGCCCGCGTCATCCAGCACGAGTACGACCACATCGAGGGCATCCTGTTCACCGACCACCTGAACGGCCTGAAGAAGCGCCTCATCAAGGGCAAACTCGCGAAGATTTCCAAAGGGGAGGTGGACGCCGACTACAAAATGAAATTCCCGGCGCTGGCAAAGAAGCGCTAAGGCCAACGCCTCAGTTATATATGAAACTGCCTGCCACTTAGCTGTGGCAGGCAGTTTCATATATAGGGGAGTCCTGGATGGCCGGAAAATACCGCCGCCACGGTTCCGGCTATATGGCAATCTCCCAAAAAGCTGTATTTTTAGGGGCCGGAATTACCTGTGGCAGGGCAATGGCATTATATGTGTAGCCGGAGGTTGCCTATATGCCTTAAACTTTTAACGACAACATGAACAGCAGACGCAACTTCATCAAATTATCGGCCTGGGGCACTACCCTCCTCACGGGCCTGTACCCGGCCGGGAAAGCATTTGCCGGCACGTTGGGCAAGGGCGCGGCAAACAAACCCATCGTCATCTCCACCTGGAACCACGGCATGCCGGCCAACGATGCAGCCTGGAAGGTCCTGTCGGGGAACGGGAGCGCACTGGACGCGGTGGAAGCGGGCGTGCGGGTGCCCGAAGCAGACCCGGAAGTGCGCACAGTGGGCTATGGCGGCTTTCCGGACCGTGAAGGCAAAGTAACGCTGGACGCCTGCATCATGGACAAAGACAGCAACTGCGGCTCGGTGGCTTTTCTACAGCATATCAAGCACCCGATTTCTGTGGCCCGCAAAGTGATGGAGGAGACACCGCACGTGATGCTGGTGGGAGAGGGGGCGTTGGATTTCGCGCTGTCACAGGGTTTTAAGAAGGAAAAACTTTTGACCCCCGCTTCTGAGAAAGACTGGAAAAACTGGCTGAAGGAGTCGAAGTACAAGCCGGTTATCAACATCGAGAACCACGATACCATCGGCATGCTGGCCATGGATGCGAACGGCGACCTCGCGGGCGCCTGCACCACCAGCGGCGCCGCTTTCAAAATGCACGGCCGCGTAGGCGATTCCCCTATCATCGGGGCGGGTTTGTTCGTGGACAATGAAGTGGGCGCCGCCACGGCCACGGGCCTGGGCGAAGCGGTGATGCGGATGGTGGGCAGCCACTTAGTGGTGGAACTGATGCGCCAGGGCAACTCGCCGCAGGATGCCTGCAGGCTGGCGGTCGAGCGGATCATCGCCAAGCAAAAGGATGTGAAGGATTTGCAGGTTGGCTTCATCGCCCTCAACAAGCAGGGAGAGTACGGCGGCTACTGCATCCACAAAGGCTTCGACTATGCCGTGCGCGACAAGGCGACCAACAAGTTGATTGACTCCAAATACAAGCTATAGCCCGGCCAAAGCATGCAAGCACTCGAAATCTGTATCGACTCGGCACATGCGGCCATCGCGGCTGAGAAAGGCGGCGCGCAGCGCGTAGAGCTCTGCGACAACCTGGCCGAGGGCGGCACCACGCCCAGCGCCGGCATGATCGCGCTCACCCGCCGATATATAAACATCGGCTTGCACGTGCTCATCCGCCCGCGAAGAGGCGATTTCCTGTACACCCACCTCGAATTTGAAATCATGAAGCACGATATTGAAGTGGCGAAAAACCTGGGAGCAGACGGTGTGGTGATAGGCATTCTGAAAGCCGACGGCACCATTGACACAGACCGCACACGCCAGCTGATGGAACTGGCCCAACCCCTCAGCGTCACCTTTCACCGCGCTTTCGATTTAACTCCTGATCCATATCAGGCGCTGGACGAGCTGCTGCAGCTAGGGGTGCCACGCTTGCTGACTTCCGGACAGCAGGCATCGGCTTTCGAGGGCGCCCCGCTTATCCGGGAACTGGTGAAGCAGGCGGGCGAAAAGCTCATCGTGATGCCGGGAGCGGGCATAAACGAGCAGAACATCAAAGAAATAGCAACGATAACGGGAGCTAAAGAATACCACACCTCCGCCCGCAGCAAGTTCGAGGGGGATATGGCTTTCCGGCGAGAGCACCTGTTCATGGCCAGCGCCCAGCCTCTGTCAGAATACGAGCACTATACCGCCGACGCAGACAAAATCGCCGCGATACGCAAGGCTGCTGAAGCGTAGTTTAGCGGCTATATATGGTGCTTTTTCCGGCTTTGATTGATGGCTGGGACGGTTTGCCAATTATCAGCACTCGCCCAAGTTTATATATCGCATCCTGGCAATTAATTAATAATCTCTCCTTTGTTATTGGCCAACTTTTCGCGCCATCGCTGGAGTTCCCCAGGTGATTGCCTTACCCAATCCGTTGCTTCGCCAACGATTCTTAGCGGTGCCTGGGAGCGATAGGAGCGTGTCGGGTTGCCCGGGAATTTTTTGTCTGTCACGTTGGGGTCATTCTCAAAACTGCCGGTCGGCTCAACGATATAAACACGTTCACGCCCATCGCCTTTCGCCAATGCAGCAGCAAGCCCCGCCCCGTTAACCAGGGCCGTGAAATAAATGTGATTCATTTTGAGTTCAGCTTTGTAATTAGAACTGCCCCCTGCTGTCAGCAACTCGCCCACCTGCAAATCTGCTTTGGTGCCATGATAAAAGGGTCCTTTGTCCGAGGGTTTATCTTTAAACGATGCTGCTAAATCATAATTCTCTCTTGCCTTATCAGATTCACCTAAATCCTCATAGCATTTGGCAATGTTTGCATATAGAGAGGGAAAAGCACTCTTAACAGCGTCTGTATTTATCTTCAAGGCAAACTGCAAAGCCGCTTTGAGCCATTTCAATTTGTCGGACACATTTTTTTGATGCCGGGCTACATAATGACCTGACATGAACTTTTCAAAGTCGTTTGTCGCTTCGTCCCAGGCTTGATGAAACAGCTCGCTTGCTTCTTCAGGTTTTCCTTTTTCTTCAAGGGCCATCCCCTGAAGGCACAGTTTAACAACGTTGTTGCTTGGGCTGAACTCCATTTTCCAATTGATTTGGCTGTTAAGTGTTATAATATCAATTTAGCTGGTCGTCCTTAGGAGGGTGTATTGTTTCATAACGACCGTCAGCGTTACTCGTGCATAAAGCGGGCAAGGCATAGCCGCAGTTTAGCTTATGTGCCTGGTTAGGCTGCACTTTTCTCAAAGCGCTTTATCGTTTCCAACTCTTTTTGCTTTGTTGCCATTTCTTCTTCCAAATCGTAGTCGTCTTGCAGTCCGAGCCAAAACTTTGGGGAGTTTCCAAAGTAGTAGCTTAACCTTAGGGCTGTGTCTGCTGTAATGCGCCTGTTGCCCTTCAAGATTCCGGATATTCTGGTTTGAGGTATACCAATGTCCTTTGAAAGCCTGTAGGCTGTGATGTTTAAAGGAACAAGAAACTCTTCTTGCAGTATTTCTCCTGGATGAATATTAGGTAGTCGTCCCATTGTCTTTTCTTAGTGGTAATCTATAATTTCTACTTCTGATGCCTGGCCGTTGTTCCATAGAAAAATGATTCTCCATTGGCTGTTAATCCGGATACTGTAGAACGCTTTCAAGTTTCCTGCTAACTTCTCTAATCTGTTGGAAGGAGGAATCCGGAGGTCAGCAATGTCTTGAGAGTTGTGGAGCATCCTTAATTTGCGTCTGCCAACTGTCTGGATTTCTATTGGCAGCTTTGCAACCCTTTCTCCATTCCAGATTTTTTCAGTCTCCTTTGACCCAAAAGATATAATCATACTTACTTAACACGATACTAACGCCAAAGGTAAGCATTAAGTTTAACACTAAAAAGACGTGTAATTCTACTCTTTGAAATACAGCCCAACAGTTAGTGTAAGCGGCGGCGAAGGCCGTTGGCCGAGATGCCGTTTACACAATGTTAGCTGCTGCCTTTTTTATTTTTCTGTGTAGAAGCTAGGAAAACACTGAGGCCCAATTGCACCGCCACCAAATTCTAAAACCACGTTGTCTCTATAGAAAATATAAGTGCAACTGTCATTATATTTAGTAATCAAACTGTCATTTAAGTTTTGGTTAAATATTTTATAAAAATACATTCCCATTCCACTTCTCTGCCAGCCAATTGTCACTGGATTTCCACTTTCTGCTGAAACGCAATTCGCCTTGTCCAGCTTTGATTTTAATGTCTTAAGTTCGGATTTGCTCCAATGTAATACTTGTAACAAAGAGTCAACCTTTTTTGAATCCATATATATGTTCCAATTACTATCATAGACTCCATTCCTCTTTATGTGGAATATACCGAGTTGTCCATCTTCAAATTCTATCTGTACAAAAGTTTCCTTTGGTACGATTGAATTAAAATAATTTTTTGCTTCAAGAATCTGTTTTTCCTTTTCCTCAAAATTTACTATTAAATCCTCTTTAGAATATATTGGCCCTGAATCAAAGGCCATATAGAGGAATACAAAGAATCCTCCTACAGCAATGAAGAGTATGATTAGGAGAATTAAAAAAACTTTAAGAACTAAATTCATTTTTAAGGTTGCAGCTAACTTGTATATATACGGAGTTATTCCGTATATCCTCCCAATATAGGCGGATAAACGGAACTGAACGACCGAATATACTATATATAGAGCAACGGATAGGCAGTTTCTTCCCACTGCAAGAACATAACGCCTTGTACCCAATGTGAGGCTGAGGGTGTTGTTTCCGGCATACCTCATGCTATATAGGGTTCCTTTATTTCCAGGGATTGTCGGGCTTCTTCAAAACAGCTATGGCGCGGCAACCTGTTATCCGGCAGCATCCGTACACGGCAGGTATGGCACTCAGAACCAAAGGCATCCTGCTGCTGCTCACTCTCCTCCTGCCCCTGCACGGCTACACCTGGGGCTTCTTTGCGCACCAGCGCATCAACCGGCTGGCGGTGTTCACGCTGCCCCCTGAGATGATTGGGTTCTACAAAAAGCATATCCGCTACATCACTGAGAATGCCGTGAATCCCGACCGCCGCCGCTACGCCGTGGAGTGGGAGGCCGCCCGCCACTACATCGATCTGGACACCTACGGCGACAGCGCCCTCTACAAAATACCGCGTTTCTGGCCCGAGGCGGTGGCGCTGTATTCTGAGGACACCCTGCAGGCATATGGTATTGTTCCCTGGCACATCAGCCTGATGAAATTCCAGCTGACGCAGGCATTCAAAGAACGAAACCTGGACCGCATCCTGCGCCTCAGCACGGAGATGGGCCATTACGTGGCCGACGCCTGCGTGCCGCTGCACACCACCCAGAACTACAACGGCCAGCTCACGGGCCAGCGCGGCATCCACGCCTTCTGGGAAACGCGCCTGCCCGAGCTTTTCTCCGGCGAGTACGACTTTTTTGTGGGCCAGGCCCAGTATATAGAGCGGCCCCAGTTGCGGGCGTGGGACCTGGTGGCCAGCGCCCATACGGCATTAGACTCGGTGCTGCACTTTGAAAAAGAATTGACGCAGGAGTTTGACGAAGAGAAGAAATACGCTTATGAGGTGCGCAACAACCTGACCACCCGCGTGTACTCCCGCGCCTTCTCGGAGACATACAGCCGGAAACTGAACGGGCAGGTGGAGCGGCAGATGCGGCTGGCGATACAGGCCACAGCCAGCTACTGGTACACCGCCTGGGTGGATGCCGGCCAGCCCGACCTCAGCACTTTCCCGGAAGCGCTCACCGCGGAAGAGCAGCAGCGCCTGGAGATGGAGAAAAAGGAATATGAAGCCGGACAGCACACGCCCCGCGAAGAAGGCAATCACTAAGCAAACCCCCTCCTTCTCCGGACCAGCCGCATCCGCACCTCCTTTATATACCGCACACCGCTGGGCAGCCGGTCGTACCGCAGCACAGGAATGGGGGTTGCCTCCGGACCAAAGCTTTTGTAGAAATGCAGGATATCCTGCTCCCGCTCATTGGGGCTCTCAAAGTCGAGCAGCATCTCCTGCCCCGCATATTCCCGGATTATATGGTTGATGAGCAGGGTGCGGCCGTTCTGTTTGCGGCCATGCTGCGGAGCTGCGTTAAAGAGATAAACGATATGCCCGCCCCATATAACGAACAGGCAGCCGCCGTTCTTCCGGCCGCTGGCATCGGTGGTGTAGCAGAGCCGGGCAATGCCTCTCTGCCGCAGCGCCTCGTACAACTGCCGCAACTGCATATAAGCCGCTTCCGACACGCCGCCATATATACGTCCGGCTGCCTGTTCCCTAAAAAACCGGATAACAGGTTCTATATCCGTGCTCTCCTCTATTGCCAGTTCCGCCTTCTGCGCGCGCTTCAGGTTCATCTTCCGGTCGCGGGTGTAGCCTTGGTATAATTGTTCGTAAGGCTTGTTCAGGGGCAGGTACAGCGTCAGGGTCTGGCTTATATATACTTCTGGCGGCAGCCCCGCGGGGAGCTTGTTGGCTGTATTGAAATGGTAGCCGCTCACGTACCGGAAACGCTGGCACACCTCCTGCACAAAGGCTATATAGGTAGCTTCTGCTACTGTCTCGGTCAGGCCATAGATGCCCAGTTGCTGGCAGAACAGTGGCTGCTGGATATAGCGGATGCCGAACCTGCTTCGCCACGGCACAGGCATCACGGTTATATATGCGCCTGCCGCATCCAGCTCCACCACTGCCTCCCACCCCGGCGCCACCACATCCAGGTACCACGTCAGGGCGTACACCTGCCGCTGCCGCGACCGCTCCACCACCGCGTCCCACTGCGTCCGGTCAATGTCGGGGTGCTTCAGGTAGAGAACAGGCATGGTTCAGTGGTGGGTTTATATATAGCTCAGGGGAAAACACGGGATGCGCCGCAAAGCCCATAACTCCGGCCACGGCGAAGGAAAACCTCCCGGCGTGGGGCAAGTTACAAAAGAGCGGCAACATCTGCATGGGCACAGGCAACCACTCCCGCTGATTTCCGGAAACCGGGTATTTGCTGCTGCCGATGGGCGTGGTGCCCTATATGGCCCTTGCCCGGGCAGGTGCGGGTCAAGGCTGCTGAAACGAGAAGGCAGGGAATACGTGCCTCCTGCAGTTCAACAAATCCTATATGACAGAGAAATTTATTGGCGAAAATTTGCTGCTCCTGAACGCTGACATCTTCAGGTTTCGTATTGATGAGCTGAATTCGCGAAGGCGCGGTGGTATGATACTGCCAACTGGTATATAGCAAAAAGGCCGCCCTGCTTAGGTGTGGCCTTTTCATTTCATGTTGGACTAATTTTTTAAGATACTATTAGTGCAAGAGTACCTACAGCTGTAAAGTAGCCTGCAATAAGCCAGTAAGCGACAACGTCGCTGTTAGAGTAAATTTTCTTCATGTTTGACACCCGTTTAAGTTAAAAATCACTTAATTACCTTTGGCTGCCATTGTATTTAACTACGAATTCTATAGGAGTTTTGTTTTCCTTTTTGCACCTGAAAATATATTTCTTGCACAATTCAGGCTCAATTGCCTCCTCAAATTGGAAGGTTTATAATTTAAGTTAAAATTGTACCTGTCATGGACTCAATATTGCGGTATTCACATCATATATAATTATCCATATATAACAAGAAGAGCCGCTGCAGATAAGGGCAGCGGCTCTTCTTGTTAGTCCGTAGTAACAGAAGCAGGCTTTCGCGCCTGCTTCCATTTCATTTATATTACCATTAAACCAGCTTCTTGTAACGGATGCGTTTTGGCTCGACATCGCCCAGGCGCTTCTTCTTGTTCTCCTCATACTCCGAGTAGTTCCCCTCAAACCAGTACACCTGCGAGTCGCCCTCAAAGGCGAGGATATGGGTGCAGATGCGGTCGAGGAACCAGCGGTCGTGGGAGATGATCACGGCGCAGCCGGCGAAGTTCTCCAGCGCGTCCTCCAATGCCCGGATCGCGTTCACGTCCAGATCGTTGGTCGGCTCATCGAGCAGCAGCAGGTTGCCGCCCTCTTTCAGCGTCATGGCCAGGTGCACGCGGTTGCGCTCCCCGCCCGACAGCTTATCCACTTTCTTCTCCTGGTCACCGCCCGAGAAGTTGAACTTGCTCACGTAGGCCCGCGACACCACCTGGCGGCCGGCCATCATCATATGCTCTGTCCCGCCCGAGATCACCTCAAACACCGACTTATTCGGCTCCAGTTGCGTGTGCTCCTGGTCTACATAGGAGATCTGCACGGTGGAGCCCACGGTGAAGTCACCGGCGTCCGGCTTCTCCTGGCCCGTGATCAGCTTGAACAAGGTCGTTTTGCCTGCACCGTTTGGCCCGATGATGCCCACGATACCGCCCTGCGGCAGCGCGAAGTTAAGGTCCTCGAACAGCAGCTTATCGCCGTAGGCCTTGCTTACGTGGTGCGCCTCAATCACCTGCGCACCCAGGCGCGGGCCGTCCGGAATAAAGAGCTCCAGTTTTTCTTCTTTCTTGGAGGCTTCCTCTCCCACCAGTTTATCGTACTGGCTGAGGCGGGCTTTTGACTTGGCGTGGCGCGCTTTCGGGGCCATCTTCACCCACTCCAGCTCGCGCTGCAGCGTTTTCTGCCGCTTGCTCTCTGTTTTCTCCTCTGCTGCCAGGCGGTTCGATTTCTGCTCCAGCCAGCTGCTGTAGTTGCCTTTCCACGGAATGCCCTCACCGCGGTCCAGTTCCAGAATCCAGCCGGCCACGTTGTCGAGGAAGTAGCGGTCGTGGGTCACGGCGATGACGGTGCCCTTGTACTGCTGCAGGTGCTGCTCCAGCCAGTCCACCGACTCGGCGTCGAGGTGGTTGGTCGGCTCGTCGAGCAGCAGCACGTCCGGCTCCTGCAGCAGCAGGCGGCACAGGGCCACGCGGCGCTTCTCACCACCCGATAAGTTTTCAATTTTAGCATCCTCCGGTGGCGTGCGCAGCGCGTCCATCGCGCGCTCCAGGCGGTTGTCCAGTTCCCAGGCGTTCAGTTGGTCAAGCTTTTCCTGCACCTCGCCCTGCCGCTCGATGAGTTTGTTCATCTGATCATCCGTCATCTCCTCGGCAAACTTCATGTTGATTTCGTCGAACTCGCGCAGCAGCCCCACTACTTCACTCACGCCCTCTTCCACCACCTCGCGCACCGTTTTGGCGGGGTCCAGTTGCGGCTCCTGCTCCAGGTAGCCGACGGTATAGCCCGGCGACCACACCACCTCGCCCTGGAACTCCTTGTCGACACCGGCGATGATCTTGAGCAGGCTGGACTTACCGGACCCGTTGAGGCCCAGCACCCCGATTTTGGCGCCGTAGAAAAACGACAGGTATATGTTTTTGAGCACTTGCTTCTTGGGCGGGTAGATCTTGCTGACCCCGGCCATTGAGAAAATTATAGTTTCGTTACTCATGCTGTAGTTAATAGTGTTTCGCTAATATTATTCCAAGTACACGGCTTCGGGCTTCTCCCCCTCTCAAATTCTATCCGCCTGATTCTTATCCCATAAAAGAATTACAAATATCGTAAAAATTCAGGCATATGCACTTCGCAAAATTGGCCGAAATCCTTAAACTTGTAAAAATACTGCATTGGTTAGCGCCTGTTCTTGCCTATATTAGCACTCAGGTAAACCTGCAGCGCCGCTCCTGATGCCGAAAAGCCGTGACAAACGTTACAGGATGCCCTGTGTAGGCCAGGGGTAAGTTTCGCATTGCTGGCTTATCCTGTATTTTCGACCCTTAACCCTATCCAGTAAAATGGAAAACAACGACCTATTGGAAGAAGCCAGAAAATATGGCTTTATTCAGGAGCAGCAAGTGTGGCTGAAGCCCTTTATGAACTACCCGGCCCGCCGGGTGGGCGACGTGAAAGAGTCGGAGGATGACTCGCTGGTGTACTTTGCGAAGCGGTATGAGATGTTCCGGGACAAGGTGAGCGACCTGCTGGCGCGCATCGAGGCGTCGGAGAACAAGGGCTCGTTCCTGATGAAGGTGCTGCACATGAAGGAGCAGATAGGCAGCTACGACGCTTTAGGCGATTTCGAGCAGCTTTACCATACGCTGGCCGGGGCAGAGGCAGCCATAAACGAAACGATCAAGCAGAACCGCGAGAAGAACCTCGCCTCCAAAATAGCCCTGATACAGGAAGCCGAGGCGCTGCGCGACAGCATTGACTGGCAGGAGACAACAGACAAACTGAAAGACCTGCGCGGCACCTGGATCAAAACCGGCCCGGTGGAAAAGGACCTGACAGAGGAGATTGAGGAGCGCTTCAGGGCGGCAGTGGAGCATTTCTTCGAGCGGAAAAAAAGCTTCTTCGAAGACAAGAAGAAGATGCAGAACCGCATCTACGACAAATACCGTGACCTGATTTCGCAGTCGGTGGCCCTGCAGAACTCCGAGGACTGGGAAGTGACCACCGCCAAGCTGAAAGCTTTGCAGAACCAGTGGAAGGAAGTGGGCGGCACCCTGCCGCGCAAAACCATGACCAGGCTGTGGACAGACTTCCGGAAGGCGCACAACCACTTTTTCGAGCGCCTGAAGAAGAAAATCAACAACGAGAAAAACGAGTCGCGCAGCAAGTATTACGAGACCAACTACGAGCGCAAAAAAGAGCTGGTAGAGGAGGGAGAGCAACTGCTGCAGCGCCACAGCCTCAGCGATGCCGTGAAGCGCGCCAAAGAGCTGCAGGCCGAGTGGAAGAAGGTGGGCCCCGTGAGCCCGGAAGTGTCGGATATGATTTGGGAGCGCTTCATCAAAGCTTGTGACCGGGTGTTTGAGATGAGCAGCCTGGAACATTACATCCGCAAGCGCCAGCAGGCCGCCAACGAGACTTACTCCGAAACCGATGACCTGCAGGCACGCATCAATGCGCTCCGGGATTTTATCAAGTCAGACAAAAACGAGTTGGAGGTGCTGGAAGAGAACCTGGGCAAACTAAGCGACACGCCCGGCAACGAAGCTTTCCGCAGCATGCTGCAGGGCAAGATCCGCAACTTCAACCGCAAGATCGGCACCAAAACAGCTATGATTGAGATGTTCCGGAGCCAGCTGAGCGCCATCAGCCGATAGCCCGTTCGCACACCATATATACACGAACCTATATATAAATTGCCTGGATAGCATCTTCTGCACTGCGCCAGGCCCCTGCTTCGAAGCATGCTCAAGATTATTTACCGAGCCGGCACCCGCCACTGGTGTGGCGGGTGCCGGCTTTTTTGCCGCCCTGCTTGTTTCTGCCTTTCCTGTGGCCACCGCACCTGACAGCTAATAAAGGGCTGAAAATATTCGCCGCTTTTTGAACATTTGCGTACCTTCTGCGTTGTGTTGGTAAAAACAGACAAAAAAGCAATTAATTTTTGCTAAAAATTTTTGTTTTTGTTTTTATTCATACTTTTGCAAACCGTTTCAAAAAGCCAATATCTTAAAGGAGAAAATACTATGTACTGGACACTTGAATTAGCATCATACCTGGAGGACGCACCTTGGCCAGCCACGAAAGATGAGCTTATCGACTTCTCAATCCGCTCAGGTGCCCCCATGGAGGTTGTGGAGAACCTGCAGGCTCTGGAGGACGACGGCCAGCCCTATGAAAACATCGAGGAAATATGGCCTGACTATCCCACCAAAGAGGATTTCATGTTCAACGAAGACGAATATTAAAAGGAATTACGAATTATTAATTCCGAATTACGAATTGAGGATAGTGATTTAAGCTTGCTTTAATCCACTCGGAATTCGGAATTTGTAATTAGGAATTCGTAATTGGATAAAGCTTGATTATTGAAGCAAAAAATCTGGTTGCGGGTTACGGACGGCGCGTTCTTATCCGCAACCTTTCTTTTTCTGTGCCAGCCCCGGCTTTTGTCGCCATCATCGGGCACAACGGCGCCGGCAAAACCACACTCTTCCGGGCTTTCCAGCAGAAGATTGCCTACCAGGGGCAACTGCTGGTGCAGGGGCAGGACCTGAAGCGGCTCCACCACCCTGCAGAGCAGGGGCTTCTCGCTTACCTCCCCCAGAAAAACACGGTCACCTTCCCTATCAGCGTACACGACCTGGTGGTGATGGGACTGTTCCGGAAAAAGCGCTTCTTCGAGAACTACAACGCCGCCGACTATGCCCTGGCCGCTCAAACCCTGCAGCAGCTGCAGCTTTCCCATCTCTCCGACCACGACTTCACCACACTCTCCGGCGGCGAGCAGCAACTGGTATGGCTGGCCCAACTGATGCTGCAGGACGCCCAAATCAGCCTGCTCGATGAACCCACGCAACAGCTCGACGTCTACTACAAAAACCAGGTGTTCCGGCTGCTGCAACAGTGGGTGCAGCAGCACGGCAAAACGGTGCTCTGCATCACGCACGACCTCCAGAACCTGCCCCCGCTGCAAGGCTTCCTTCTCAACCTCTCCAAACCTGAACCGGCCTTAGAAGCTATATCAGCAGAAACAGTGCAGGCCAACCAAGCTTTTCTGGAGGCGGGGCGGCAGCCGGTGGTGTAATTGTAATTGTGTAGATTGGGTGGACAGACGCTCGCAGGAGCCCCCTAAATGCTCCGGGGAGGGTGCGCACGCTGCGAGGCCTTTAAATTAGCGAAGGCAGTGCTGCATGAAAGATTTTGCAGTACCGGATCAAACCACCCCCAACCCCTCCTTATCCAGGGCGGGGAGTTTTCTTACCGATGTACAAGGCTTGCACCATGGCAACTCCTGCGAACACATGGGCCTATGTTAGATAGATATAGTGCGCCAGTTACCTCCACCTTATTTTAAACTTCTCTTGCGAAGGCTTCTGCCAATACAAGATCCTCGGGCGTGGTTATTTTGATGTTGCGGTAACTGCCCTCCACCAGCACAATTTTCTCCCCAAGCTGCTCCACCACCGAGGCGTCGTCGGTGAAGTGCCCCTGCTCCGGCTGTTCATATGCCCTCCGTAGGATGCCGGCCCGAAAGCACTGCGGCGTCTGCACCAGTTTGTAATTTGCCCGTGGCACCGACCGGCTTCCCTCCTGCGTCAACTCCCGGACAGAGTCTTTCGGCGGCACAACCACCACGGCACTGCCATATATGGCCGCCGCCTCAAAAGCAGCCTTTATAGTGTCTGTTTCCACAAACGGCCTGACGCCGTCATGCACCGCCACCAGTGCCTCGCCCTGCACTGCCTCCAGGCCGTTTTTGACCGATGCAAAACGCGTAGCGCCCCCCGCCACGGCTATATGGCCTACAGTAAAGTGATGCCTGCGGCACAGTTCCTGCCATACAGCAAGTTGCGTCTGGGGCAGCACCACGATCAGGCGCACCTCCGGGTTGTATTGGTAAAACCGCTCGATGGTGTGCATCAGGACGGGCTTGCCTGCCACCTCTGTAAACTGCTTGGGCAGTTCCTGCTGCATGCGGCTGCCGGAGCCGCCCGCCACTATAATCGCATATTCCGGAAGATGGGTCATAACTCCAAAGATATGGGTTTGGTATACGAGTTCCGAATGGCGGGCCCGGCGGTTGCCTAAATGAAACAGGCCGGACTTATCAGCCACAGGGTTATATATAAAGTGCCTGCACGGCCTTCCCGCAGAAGCCCCGCCATATGGATAGAACGGGCACCAAACTCTCCTGGCGTATATATGGCTTTGGGCTGCCGCCTGTATATAGCTGGCAGCCTCGCTCAAGGACGCTTTTAAAGCAAAACGCCCCCTGCAGGGCGGCAGGAGGCGTTTTATATATGGCTTCTATATGCCGTGTCCTAAAATTCCGGTTACAGGATCAGCATCACATCGCCGTAGCTGAAGAAGCGGTACTTTTCCTTCACGGCCTCTTCGTAGGCTTTCATGATCAAATCATACCCACCGAAGGCCGCCGCCATCATCAGCAGGGTGCTCTCCGGCATATGGAAATTAGTGATCAGGGCATTCGCGATCTTGAACTCATAAGGCGGGAAGATGAAGCGGTCTGTCCAGCCTTCGTTTGCTTTCAGGCGGTTGTTAGCCGACACCGAAGACTCCAGCGCGCGCATGGTGGTGGTACCAATGGCGCACACGCGCTTCTTGTTGTCCAGCGCCCGGTTTACGATTTCTGCCGTCTCGGCCGGCACCATAAAGTTCTCCGAGTCCGTTTTGTGCTTGGTCAGGTCTTCCACATCCACCGGGCGGAAAGTGCCCAGGCCCACGTGCAGCGTCAACGGGGCCACGTCCACGCCTTTTATCTCCAGGCGCTTCAGCACCTCTTTGGTAAAGTGCAGGCCTGCGGTGGGGGCGGCCACTGCGCCCACGTTTTTGGCGTACACCGTCTGGTAGCGCTCCCGGTCCTCGGGCTCCGCCTCCCGCTTGATGTACTTCGGAAGCGGCGTCTCGCCCAGGTCGTTGATGGTCTTGTAGAACTCCTCGTCCGAGCCATCGAACAGGAACTTGATGGTGCGTCCGCGGGAGGTGGTGTTGTCGATCACCTCGGCCACCAGGTCACTCTCGCCGAAGTACAGTTTGTTGCCTACGCGTATCTTGCGCGCGGGGTCCACCAGCACGTCCCACAGGTGGATGTCCTTGTTCAGTTCGCGCAGCAAAAACACCTCTATCTTCGCGCCAGTCTTCTCTTTGTTGCCGTACAGGCGGGCCGGAAACACCTTCGTGTCGTTCACCACCATCACGTCGCCGTCGTCAAAGTACTCCAGGATATCTTTGAAAACCCGGTGCTCTATTTTGCCGGTGTCGCGGTGTACCACCATCATGCGGGACTCGTCGCGGTTTTCGGTGGGGTGGCTGGCTAAGAACTCTTCGGGAAGGTCGAATTTAAATTCGGATAATTTCATATATCAACTATTACGGTATTCACTGCGTTGGTTTCTGATAATAGAACACGCAGGATGCCTGCCGTGTTTCATAAACATCTGCTTTGTAGAAACCAAAAAATCAAACCGCAAATTTACTCAGTTTGCCCGAATTATTCTTACTTTTAAGGAAATTACTTCTGCATGATTCAACCTGAATTTAGAACAAAACTATGATATACCTGCGCCTGATAGCAGAAAGTTTCCGTTTCGCGTGGCAGGCGCTGCGGGCTAACATGCTGCGCACGTTCCTGTCGCTGCTTGGCGTCACCATCGGCATCTTCGCTATCATCTCGGTGTTCACGCTCGTCGACTCACTGGAGCGCAACGTGCGCGACAGCATGAGCTTTATCGGCGACAAAGTGATATATGTGCAGAAGTGGCCCTGGTCATTTGGCGGAGAGTACCCCTGGTGGAAGTACTTCCAGCGCCCGGAACCCACCATGCGCGAGTTCCGGCAACTGGAAGACCGCATCACCATGAGCAACGGGGTGGCCATTTTCGCAACGAAGGGCGACAACACTTTCAAGCACGAGAACAACAGCTACTCCGGGGCTAACCTGATGGGCGTGACCTACGAGTACAACAAAGTGGCGGAGATTCCGGTGGCACAGGGCCGTTACTTTGTGCCGCAGGAGGTGGAAGCCGCCCGCAACGTGATGCTGCTTGGGGACGAGGTGGCCTCCAAACTTTACCCGCACAGCAACCCGCTGGGGCAGGAACTGAAAGTGGCGGGCCAGAAGTTTACGGTAATTGGCGTGATCGAGAAGCAGGGCGAGAATATGTTCGGCATGCCAAACTTCGACCAGATGGGCATTGTGCCCTATGGCTCCTTTGCGAAGATGTTTGACGTGGGCCCCGACGGGCTTGGCTCCACCATCGCCGCCAAGGGCCGCGAGGACGACCCGGGCCTGCTGGAGTTGGAGTACGAGGTGCGCGGCCTGATGCGCAACATCAGGGGACTGCGCCCCCGCGACGAGGACAGCTTCGCCCTGAACCGCCCGGAGATGGCCACGCAGGCCATCGGCAGCTTTTTTGAGGTGGTGGGCCTCGGCGGCTGGGTGATCGGCGGGTTTGCCATACTGGTGGGCGGCTTCGGCATCGCCAACATCATGTTTGTGTCGGTGAAGGAGCGCACCAACATCATCGGCATCCAGAAATCGCTTGGCGCCAAAAACTACTTCATCCTGTTCCAGTTCCTGTTCGAGTCGGTGTTCCTGAGCCTGCTGGGCGGCGGCATCGGCATCCTGCTCGTGTTCCTGCTCACGCTCATCCCGCAGGACATTATGGCAGTGGCGCTGTCGGTGGGCAACATTATACTGGGGCTGGGCGTATCGGCCGTTATTGGCATGCTCTCCGGTATCATTCCGGCCGTTTTGGCCTCCAACTTAGACCCTGTTATTGCCATCCGCTCTAAATAAATACAGTTAAATCCCCGGCTTTTGCTGCGCCCCCACACGGCGTCGCGCAGCCGGGGCTTAATTTTTGTGATGCTGTACGCCTGCCATATCTATGGCAGGGTGCCGCAGGCACCGGAAGATGACGACGAGAAAAATGACGAAGCTTAGAAAGACAAGTAAAACCAAGCTGCACGAGGAAACAGTAAACACCGGCAGCGGCCAGACCATCCTGAACCCGGATGTAAATAATAACAAAGCTACCTCTATTACCGACCTGCGCGAAAGCGGCGAGTCCACGGCCCCGCCCGCCTCGGTGGAAGACAGGAGAATACGCCAGGCTTTTGTAGACAAAGACTGGAACGAGATAAAGATTGCGGACTCCTGGCAGATCTTCAAGGTGATGTCTGAGTTTGTGGAGGGCTTCGAGAAGCTGGCGAAGATAGGCCCCTGCGTTTCCATCTTCGGCTCGGCCCGCACCAAAAGCACACACAAGTATTACCAGATGGCCGAGGAGATTGCCGCCAAACTGGTGCGCCACGGCTACGGGGTGATTACGGGCGGCGGCCCCGGCATAATGGAGGCAGGCAACAAAGGCGCCCACTCCGAGGGCGGCAAGTCCGTGGGCCTCAACATCCAGCTGCCGTTCGAGCAGTTCAACAACATCTACATCGACTCCGACAAGCTCATCAACTTCGACTACTTCTTTGTGCGCAAGGTGATGTTTGTGAAGTACGCGCAGGGTTTTATCGGCATGCCGGGCGGCTTTGGCACGCTGGACGAGCTGTTCGAGGCCATCACCCTGATCCAGACGAAGAAGATCGGCGCTTTCCCGATTGTGCTGGTGGGCCGCTCTTACTGGGAGGGCCTGTTCCAGTGGATTGAGAACGTGATGCTGAACGAAGAGAGCAACATCAGCCCGGCAGACCTGGACCTGGTGCATATCGTGGACGATGCCTCCGACGCCGTGAAGATTATCGACGACTTCTACAGCAAGTACCTGCTGTCTCCGAACTTTTAAGCTGCATACCGCTACGGTATATATACCCTGCCGAAAAGAGCAGCCCCGATGCAGGGCTGCTCTTCTCTTTTGTGCTGCGGCGCCACAACCGCTTTTCGCCCTATCTTTACCGCTTTGCCTGCGTACATCTCTGCATGAGCATGAGGGCATTACTTTCCAGAAAAACAAACAAGAGGGTGAAGCAGGACCTGAAGGTCCAGGAAAAGCAGAACATCGAGATCCGCGACAGCCTGGCCATGGAACGCACCAAGCTCGCCAACGAGCGCACGCTTCTGGCTTATATGCGCACAGCCATGGCGCTGGTGCTGGCCGGGCTCACGTTCATCAAGCTCTTCGAAGACCCCGTATATATAGGCGTGGGCGTATTGGCCATTCCCTCTGGCCTTGGGGTGGCCTTTTACGGATACGGTAGGTTCACGAAGAAGCAGAAGGCCATTTCGCAGCACACCACCGCCTATACGCCCACCAGCCCCATACACGCGGAGGTGGCCGCGCAGCAGAAAAAAGACCCGGCCGCCCACATATGATCGCACCGCTGATCTTCGCTGACATGGAGCCGGAACAGAATGTAACAGCCCGTAACGAGCCATTTTCAAGAGCCGCGGTGGCGGAATCGCCCGCCGGTCTACAGGCTAATAAGTACCCGGACAAAATCAAATTGCTTTATACACAAAAGAACTATAGATATGATACCTGAAAATCAATAGTATATGACATAAAATGTCTTGTGTCTTAATACTTGTGTTCTTTTATTTACCTCTTAAAAAAACAAGATGCCTGATCCTGACAAAGAAAAGATAAAGAGACTCAAGAAGAAGCTTAAGCTGCAGGAGAAGAAGAATGCCGAGATCCGCGACCAGATGGCCGTGCAGCGCACCATCTTCGCCAACGAGCGTACTCTGATGGCCTACCTGCGTACGGCGATTACCATTATGGCCGGCGCCTTTGCCGCCATCAAGCTGTCGCAGCACAAGTACATGGAGGTTATTGGGTTTGTGCTTATGCCCGTAGGACTTGCCCTGGCGGTGTACAGTTTTTACAGGTATTTTCAGAAGCAGCGGCTCATACAGCGCCAGCGCCAGGATTATGCACAGACCAGCCACCACCACGCCGAACTGCACGAAAAGGAAGCCTCGCGCTAAGGCAACATCGACTGACGCACCACTCACGATACTTACCGGACGGTAAACCAAATGCTGCTGTTTTCTGTTAAGATGGGTTAGGGTTTCGCTCCTGCAGAAGCCTGATATTTCGTACCTTTGCCATTTAAAACCACACACGCTGCATGGCTTTTAACCAAGAGCAACAATCCATTAACGGCACCGCTACTTCCGACACCGCCCTCGCCCCGCCCGCCGTGGCCGGCGAGGCGCAGCAGATTGAGGTATACGGTGCCCGCGAACATAACCTGAAGAATATCTCCATTAAGCTGCCGCGCTACCAGTTGGTGGTGTTTACCGGCATCAGCGGCTCCGGCAAGTCCTCCTTGGCCTTCGACACCATATATGCCGAGGGGCAGCGCCGCTACATGGAGACCTTCTCGGCCTACGCCCGCTCGTTTATGGGTGGCCTGGAGCGCCCGGACGTGGACAAGATAGAGGGCCTCTCGCCGGTTATATCCATCGAGCAGAAAACCACCAGCCGCAACCCGCGCTCCACGGTGGGCACCATCACGGAGATATATGACTTTATGCGCCTGCTCTGGGCGCGCACCGCAGAGGCCTTCAGCTACGTGAGCGGCGACAAGATGGTGCGCCAGAGCGACGACCAGATTGTGAGCCATATTCTGGAGAACTTCCATGACAAGCGCCTGGTGGTGCTGGCCCCGGTGGTGAAGGGCCGCAAAGGCCACTACCGCGAGCTGTTTCAGCAGATCCGCAAGATGGGCTTTATACGCGCCCGCGTGGACGGCGAACTGGTGGAGATAACACCGAAGATGCAGGTGGACCGCTACAAAATCCATGACATCGAGATCGTGGTGGATAAGGTCGTGGTGAAGGAGGAGGACCGCTTCCGGTTGTCGGGCTCGATCCAGAACGCCCTGACGCACGGCAAAGGCACCGTGCTGACGCTGGACCCCGACACGAACCAGACGCACTTCTACTCCCGCCACCTCATGGACCCGGCCACCGGCATTGCCTACGACGATCCGGCCCCGAACTCCTTCTCCTTCAACTCCCCCTACGGCGCCTGCCCGGTTTGCAATGGCCTGGGAGAGATACAGGAGATAACTGAGGAGACCGTGATACCGGACAGGAGCCTGAGCATCCGCCGGGGGGGCATCGCGCCGCTGGGCGAGTACCGCGATATCTGGATTTTCAAGCAGATTGAGGCGCTGTTCAAGCACTTCAAGGCCTCTGTGGCCACTCCCATCAAAGACCTGCCGGAAGACCTGCTGCATATACTGCTATATGGTCTGGACGAGGACCTGGAGGTGAGCACGAAAAAAGGCAACTATACGGTAGAGTTTGAGGGCATCATCCACTTCCTGAAAGGCCAGATGGAATCGGACTCGGACAACATACGCACCTGGATAGAGGACTTTACCCAGACCACCGTGTGCCCGGAGTGCAACGGTTACCGCCTCAAAAAGGAGTCGCTGCACTTTAAGATCGACGGCAAAAATATCGGGGAGCTCTCAGTACTGGACATAAACAAGCTGGCTGCCTGGTTCGAGGGCCTGGAGGACAGGCTGAGCGAGCGCCAGAACGTGATTGCCCGCGAGCTGCTGAAGGAGATCCGGAAGCGGATCGGCTTCCTGCTGGACGTGGGCCTGGATTACCTGAGCCTGCACCGCCCCGTGCGCACGCTGTCGGGTGGCGAGAGCCAGCGCATCCGGCTGGCCACGCAGATCGGCACGCAGCTGGTGGGCGTTTTATATATCATGGATGAGCCGAGCATCGGCCTGCACCAGCGCGACAACGAGCGCCTGATCAACGCCCTGAAAGACCTCCGCGACCTGGGCAACTCCATCATCGTGGTGGAGCACGACAAAGACATGATCCTGCAGGCCGACTACGTGGTGGACATTGGCCCGGGTGCTGGCATACACGGCGGCCAGGTGGTGACGGCGGGCACGCCGGAGCAAATGGTGCAGGCGGGCACCACCACCGCCGATTTCCTTAGCAACCGCCGGGGCATTGCTGTGCCGCGTGTAAAGCGGCCCGGCACAGGCGAGGTGCTGAAGCTGAAAGGTGCTACCGGCCACAACCTGAAAAACGTGACGCTGGAGCTGCCGCTGGGCAAGATGATCTGCGTGACGGGCGTGTCGGGAAGCGGCAAGTCGTCGCTGATACACGACACGCTGTACCCTATCCTGAACACGCACTTCTTCCGGGCGAAGCGGGACCCGCTGCCCTACAAGAGCATTGAGGGGCTGGATAAAATCGACAAGGTGATTGAGGTGGACCAGTCGCCGATTGGCCGCACGCCACGCTCCAACCCCGCCACTTATACCGGCGTTTTCACTGATATTCGCACCTTGTTCGCGCAGCTGCCGGAGGCGAAGATCAGGGGTTACTCTCCCGGCCGCTTCTCCTTCAACGTGAAAGGCGGGCGCTGCGAGGCCTGCGAGGGAGCCGGTATGCGCACCATCGAGATGAATTTCCTGCCAGATGTGTATGTGCCCTGCGAGGTGTGCAAAGGCAAGCGCTACAACCGCGAAACGCTGGAGGTGCGCTTCAAGGGCAAGTCCATTACCGATGTGCTGGATATGACCGTGGAGCAGGCAGTGGACTTTTTCGACAGCCAGCCGCGCATCCTGCGCAAGATCCAGACATTGAACGAGGTGGGCCTGGGTTATATCACGCTGGGCCAGCAGGCCACCACGCTGTCGGGCGGCGAGGCGCAGCGCGTGAAACTGGCAACCGAACTGTCGAAAAAAGACACAGGCCAGACGCTCTATATCCTCGACGAACCGACCACCGGCCTCCACTTCCAGGACATTGAGCACCTGACGGACGTGCTGCACAAGCTCACCAATAAGGGCAACACTGTGCTCATCATCGAGCATAACCTGGATATAATCAAGGTGGCAGACCATATCATCGACATCGGCCCGGAGGGCGGCGAAGCGGGCGGCACGATTGTGGCCACAGGTACCCCGGAGGCGGTGGCGGCGGCTGGCAAAGGCTATACAGCCAGGTTCCTGGAGGAGGAACTGAAGACGAGCCACTACCGGGAAAGCGAAGAAGCGTAGGGAGTAATCCTGGCTCACAGCGGAGGCCGCTATATATAGCGGCCTCCGCTGTTTATATATTGTCTATCGTCTCTTCCAGCTCTTCCACTGTCTGCTGGTGCTGCCGCAGCAGGGGCAACTGCTTGGAGGCATACTGTTTCAGCTCCATTACCTGGCCGTTCTCCGCCATATCTTCGTAGCGCTCAATCAGTTCGTTGTGCTGCTTTGTGATGCGGTCTATATAGGCCAGGTCGAAGGCGATGCCCGATTTGGCGGTTATCTCCTCATATAGCTCGTGGTGGCGCGAACCGAGCGTGCTGGGCAGCACAAAATTGCGCTGCATAGCCACCTCTTGCAGCTCGTTCAGCATTTGCTGGTTGGCCTGCACCATCTCCTGGGCAATCTCCTTCACCTCCGGGCTGACGGCTTTCTCCAGGGCTGCCCCGCCGAGTTGCACCTCCAGCATGCTGGCGCTCGCGGCCTCGGCCGCAAACAGGGCGTCGTTTTCCATGCCCTCCACGCCCGCCGCCTCAAACTGCTGCACGCTTTGCTGCACCGCCAGTTCCACGCTGTCGTCGGGGGTGCAGGCGGTGGTGAACAGGAGGGCCGCGGCTGATAATACTGTTAGTGCAGATTTTTTCATGGTGCCAGTTGCGTTAAACAATAAAAGCACCTGCAAGATAATACTTACAGATGCTTTTAGTACTCAAATTATATATAGAACGTTGCCTGACTACTGATCAGCGGGCGTACCGGCGTTTGTGTTGTCGCCATCCAGCGCGTCGTTGATCTGTCTGGCACGGTCGAGGTGCTTCTGCAGGGTGGCGACGGTAGTTGCAGCGAAATTCTTGATTTCAGCGTCTTCGAGGTCTTCGGCGGCATCCTTGAACAGCTCCACGTCTTCTTCGTGGTCGCTCACCATCAGGTCCATATAGGCGTCATCGAAGTCAGCGCCTGCTTTTTCGCGCAACTCCTTCACATGGTCCATATGCTTGTCGCTCATGCTGTCAGGCAGTGTGATGTTCTTCTGCGCTGCCAGTTGCTTCAGCTGGTCGTTGGCTTTGGTGTGGTCGGTCACCATCATCTTCCCAAAGTCCTTTACATCCGGGCTCTGCGCCTTCTGCTGCGCCAGATTCCCTAATTCCACTTCCATCATACCACCGCTGGCAGCCTTCGTCATAAATTCAGAGGCTTCGTCTACCTGCTCTTCCATAGGGGTGTCTTCTACCCGCTGCTCGTTCACTTCCTGCGCCTCTTCTACGGCGCCTTTTTCCTGGTTGCAGGCAGCCGTTCCGAACAGGAGGGCGCCTATTATGGTCCATGTTGATGCAATCTTTTTCATAATTCTGTTGTAGTTTTAGTTCTCAAATGGGGTGCAAGCAGAATAATTTATACGTTTCAGAAAATATTGAGTTCTTATAGCCGGTCTAACTAATCCTATTATATATGGCTGAGAACTGCCGCAGGCTGAGCGGGCGCAGGGGCAGCCACGCTATTTTATAACGCTAACCAGTAAACCACATACGCATGATGTACAACAAACCAATGTTTGAGAGAGAGAGAAGAAACCGTGTAGGGCAGCTGTTGCTTGTTATTGCGCTGCTGTGGATGCCGCTAACGCAAGTGCAGGCGCAGGACGGGTACGAAGACGACATGGAGGAGGAAGAGGTGGAGCGCTACCGCGTGCTGAAGGTGAACCCCTTCCAGTTGGGAGACGTCTCGCTGTCCTATGAGAAGATGCGCACGAATCGCATCTCCAACGAGATTGCCTTCAGCTATATATACCGGAGCTTCCTGCAGGGCGACGGCGGGCTTCCGGAGGACGTGCGGGTGCAGGGGGCGGGCATCCGGATGAGCCAGCGCAAATACTCCAACAAGGCCTCAGGCAAGCCCTACGGTTTCTTCCACGGCTTTGTGTTCGGGTATCGGTTCATGGCTTTCGAAGAAGGTGTCTTCGGGCTGCCGGAGCACGCGCCCGGCGACCCGGATTACCGCCTGGTGGGCCGCCTGTACCAGAACTCGCTGGACCTGAGCTATCAGCTTGGGGTGCAGTTCAGGCTATCGGAGCACCTGACGGCGGAGGCGGCCGGCGCACTGGGGGCCCGTGCCAAGTACGCGCTTGCCAAAAACGCAGGCGCGCTGCTGACGGATAACATCATAGGCCATGCGTTGGTGGCCGAAGACAACTCCGCCGTTTTTGTGGTGCCCGCGCCGCAGCTTATCCTTTCGGTTGGCTACGCATTTTGATACAGCCAACAATACCGGCTATATATAAAAGGGAACAGCCAATGCAAAAGCTGCATTGGCTGTTCCCTTTTATATGAGATTTCGTTTATGTAGAAGTAAGGCATATATAGCCTTCGCTGCTACCTTCCCTTAAACTGCGCCTTTCGCTTCTCGTTAAAAGCGGCTATGCCTTCCTGGTAGTCTTCCGTGTTTCCGGCAATCTTTTGGCAGTAGGCCTCATATTCCAGCATCTCGTCCAGGGTGGAGCTGAAGGATTTGTTCAGCATCTTTTTTATCAGGCCGATGGCTTTGGTAGGGGCAGTGGCGTACCGGGCAGCCAGTTCGGCCACGGCGGCATCCAGGGCCTCCGGCGCCACCACCCGGTTCACCAGACCCAGTTCCTGCGCCTCCTCGGCCGTTACTTTCGAGCCGAGCGTGCTCAGTTCAAAGGCCTTCAGCGAGCCCACGGCGCGCGGCAGGAAGAAGGACGAGCCGGAGTCCAGCACCAGCCCCACGTTCACGAACACCTCTATCATACTGGCCGCAGACGAGGCAACCACCATATCGCAGGCAAGCGCCAGTGAGCAGCCCGCCCCGGCGGCCACTCCGTTCAGTTTACATATAATAGGCTTGGGCAGGTCACGCATGGCCCTGATGATGGGGTTATACCGCTTCTCCAGCGACTCGGACAGGTCGCGCTTGCTGGCTCCCGCGATGGCTTTCAAATCCTGACCGGAGCAGAAGGCTTTTCCGGCACCCGTCAGCACCACCACCCGCACGCTTTCGTCGCGGGCCACCTGCTTCAGCGCATCCTGCAGGTCGTAGCTTTGCTGGTCGTTGAACGCATTGAAAACGTCCGGCCTGTTCAGGGTGATGGTGGCAACTCCATTGGCTACCTCATATAGTAAGCACGCGTAGTTCATCCTGTTTCTCCGTTGGCTGCCTCGTAAAGTTAACAAAACACCTCCTTGCGGCAAGGCACCTATATAGCTGGGTTTACAGCCCCCCAGCGAAAGCCGCCACAACCGCCAGCAGCAGCCCGCTGGCAAAGCCCGCATATACCTGTGCGGGCGTGTGTACATGCAGGGCCAGCCGCGCCGTGAGCACCGCCCCCGACAGCAGGATTCCCAGCGCTATCGGCACCACCATGCGGGCCTCCGGGGCGAGCCAGTTCAGGACAAGCAGCAGGCCCAAGCCACCGCCCATCCCGATGCTGTGCGCGCTTATCTTCCAGAACAGCGAGATGAGGTAAGTCAGGAAAACGGAGGCGGCGATAATGCCCATCACAAAGTAAAAGAGGGCATCGAAGTTTGCCTCGCGGTGCAGCAGGTAAGCGGTGATGGCATAGCAGACACCCGTAAACAGCAGGGGCAGGCCACGCTGATCGCGCCTTTCCATCTCCACCGAGTCGAGGTGGCCGAGGCGCACCATGCTGTAGGCCGCCACACCCGGAAGGATAAACGTGGTAAAGAATATCATGGCCAGCACCACCCACCTTATATGGAAAGGCAGCGTGAGCGTAGACACGGGCATGTAATACAGGATAATCGCGAAAAGGTAAGTCGGGAGCAACAGCGGGTGGAAGGCCACCGACAGCACCTGCGCAAGGGTACGATTCACTATCAGTTATGAATTACGAGTAAGTGTAGCAGCCATATATGAACTTAAGCGGAAAGAAGCTATACCGGCGGCGGTTGTGGTTTGTTTTAGAAACGGCTACTTATCAACACGTCGCGCTGTGGATAACGGTATTAGTTCAGCTAAGATGAAGCATAATGAACCTTCCTACTCCCCTTATTAGGCGGAGTTGTTTTCTATTGCTCGAATAACTGCTGGCTTTAAGCATTATCTTATTGTCATGCGCCTATATAACTTGACAGCATCAGGCTTTAAACTTACAGGCTTACCTTTTTTCAAAGTTTTTCCAATGAGTGTCTCTATTGTTTTAATACTTCGCTCTGAGCATTGTATCTCTCCTTCAATCCAATTATCCCAGCCAAATAAGACCTCTTCTCCTTCTTTTTCAAGGATGATAAAGTCAAAGTCAACTCGTGCGTCGAAACCATCATATCTATAAGCCTCTCCCCAATTATCAGACTTCAGTAGACTGATGATTTTGTTCCACAGAAGTGTTTCAACATTTGTTACTGTTACCATTACAATTTCGCCCAATTAACCGCTTCCTATAGAATATGTATATGCCTTTCTCACAGCGCCAGCACCTGCTGCCAGATGTGCTCATTCACCGGGATGCCCCCTTCTGCATTGCGGCGGCGCGTGGCTAAAGAACTCTCTCCAGGGTACCGGATCTCACCTTCCCCATCCAGCAGTCCGCTGCTTTTGGTGTATTGGATAATACGCCCGCTGATGCTCTCGTCTATATGGTTGGCGTTGATGCACAGGAAAAGCTGCGACACCCCGGCCTCGCTTCCGGTTACCGTGATTTCGCCTGTCGTGCGCCCGTCGCTGAGCGAGGCCACCAGCACATCCAGCACCAGCGACAGCCCGGAGCCCTTCCAGAAACCAATCGGCAGCGTTCGCTTCGTCTTTCTGATCTGGGTTGGATCGATGGTCAGCTGCCCGTGCTCATCGTAGCCGCCAGCCACCGGCAGCTCTTTCCCCTTCAGCTCATACTCCTGCAGCTTGCCATACGAGAACTGCGACATGGCCATATCCAATACGATATGGCCTTCCTTTCGCGGAATGGCGATCACCAGCGGGTTGTTGCCCAGGCGCGGATCGGTACCGCCCCAGGGAGGCATGTTGGCGATGGTGTTGGTGGAGCATATACCGATACAACCGGCGTCTGCGGCCTGCCAGCCGTACGTGCCGGCCCGCATCCAGTGGTTGGTGTTCCGGACAGCCACACAGCCCATGCCATTTTCCTTGGCCAGCGCAATGGCGCGTTCCATGGCTTTGGTGGCCGTATACATACCGGGGGCCAGGTGGCCGTCCCACTGCTCCGTCACGCCGTTTTGCGCCACCCTCTCAGGCTCCGCGTCTACCGCAATCAGCCCGTCCCGCACCATCTGCACAAACACCGGAAAACGGTTCAGGCCATGCGAGTACACGCCGTCCCTGCTGTTCTCGGCAAATATGCGGGCGCACAGGGCCGCTTTTTCCGCTGCAAAATTCAGTTTCAAAAGCACGCGCTCGAACTGCGCCTGCAACTCCTCAAAAGATACTTTCATTTCCTGCTGTATAAAGTCTCTGAAAGTTTAACGGCAGTTGCCGGATGAAGGATAGCTGAGAGACATGCGCCGCTGTTGCGTGTTCTCACCAACAGCCTGATGGTCAAAAGACACAACAAGGGCAGTCAGGCGAATGTCATATATACCCTATATAGCCAAGCCTGCTATATATAACCGGCGCTACAGCTCCTTGCGCAGGCGCGCCACCGGAATGTTCAGCTGTTCGCGGTATTTGGCTACCGTACGGCGGGCAATGTTGTAGCCTTTGTCGTTCAGCATCTTCTCTATTTTCTCGTCGGAGAGCGGCTTGCGCTTGTTCTCGTTGTCGATGATCTCCTTGAGGATGTGCTTCACCTCACGGCTGCTGGCGTCTTCGCCGGAGTCGGTGGCGATGCCTTCGGAGAAGAAATACTTGAGCGGGTATATACCGAACTCGGTCTGCACGGCCTTGCTGTTGGCCACGCGGCTCACGGTGGATATGTCCATGCCGATCTCCTCGGCAATGTCCTTCAGGATCATCGGGCGCAGCTCGCTCTCATCGCCCTCCAGGAAAAAGTCGTGTTGGTATTTGATGATAGCCTCCATGGTGCGCAGCAGCGTGTTCTGGCGCTGCCTGATGGCATCGATAAACCACTTGGCCGCGTCCAGCTTCTGCTTCACAAACGTCACCGTCTCCTTCAGTTTCTTGTCCTTCTTGTCTGATTTGTCGTAGGCGTCGAACATCTCGGCGTAAGAGCGGCTGATGCGCAGGTCCGGCGCGTTGCGCGAGTTAAGCGAGAGCTGCAGTTGCCCGTTGTCGTTGGTGAGGATAAAGTCAGGGATGATGTACTGCACCCGCATCATGCCGGCACCGGCGCCACCCGGCTTTGGGTTCAGCCTGATGATCAGGTCCACGGCCTTCTTCAGCTCGTCTTCCGTGATGTTGAACTTGCTCTGTATCTTCTGGTAATGCTTCTTCGAGAACTCATCGAAGGCCTCGTGGATGATGCGCTCGGCCAGCAGCGTGGTGGGGTCCTGCTCGCGGCGGGCCAGCTGCAGCAGCAGGCACTCGGGCAAATCGCGGGCGGCGATGCCGGCGGGGTCGAAGGTCTGGATCATGCGCAGCACCTGCTCCACCTCCTCCTCCGTCGTTTCGATGTTCTGCGAGAAAGCCAGGTCGTTGACGATGGCGTAGAGGTCGCGGCGGATATAGCCGTCGTGGTCGATGCTGCCGATCAGCTGCATGCCGATGTTATACTGCTTGTCGTCGAGGTCGAGGAAGCCGAGCTGGTCCATCAGCGAGTCGGTGAGCGAGGAAGTCATGGCGATTGGCATCTCCCGGTCTTCCTCATCGCCGCCGCGGTCGCCCTGCATCTTGTAGCCGCTTATCTCGTCGTCGTTCAGGTAGTCGTTGATGTCTACATCCTCGTTCTTGCCGTATTCGTCCTCGCCGTAGTCCTCGTCCTGCGACTCGTTGAAGTCCTCGGCAGGCTCTTCCCGCCCCTCTTCCAGGGCCGGGTTTATCTCCATTTCCTCTTTTATGCGCGCCTCCAGCTCCACAGTAGGTATCTGCAGCAGCTTGATAAATTGTATCTGCTGCGGCGATAACTTCTGGGACAAAAGTTGTCTTAAATCGAGTCGCTGCATAGGTTTTAAAGAAAAGAAGTGCCCGTAGGTACACCTCCAAATTTAGGATAATTTTACTTGCATTTACAAAAAAGGTTAAAATATCGTTACTTTGGGAGGTTTTCGGAAAGACGCGTATTGCGTATCACGACACACGTATCACGTATCAAGAAAAAAGAGCCTCAGACAAAGGGGAAAGACTTCGGAAGTATTATAGAAAGTATATAACCGCTTCATCCGGATCTCTGCTTATATGTCATACGTCGAACCAACTCCGACTTTAGCTTTGAGAAGTCGTGATACGTGATACGTGCGTCGTGATACGCACATAACAACCTTACACATGCAACGCATAAAAGTAAAAGACCTGCTGACAGGCGCCGAGGCGGGCAAAGAAGTACTGCTGAAAGGCTGGGTGCGCACCAAGCGCGGCAACAAGTTCGTGAGCTTTATCGCCGTGAACGACGGCTCCACGATAAACAACCTGCAGGTGGTGGCCGAAGCGGAGAAGTTCAGCGAGGAAGCGCTGAAAGACGTGACGACCGGCGCGGCCATTGCCGTGACCGGCGAGCTGGTGGCCTCGCAGGGCAAGGGGCAGGCCTATGAGGTGCAGGCTACCCGCATTGAGGTGCTGGGCAAGGCCGACCCGGAGACCTACCCACTGCAGAAGAAGGCGCACTCGCTCGAGTTCCTGCGCGAGATCGCCCACCTGCGCTTCCGCACCAACACCTTCGGGGCTGTATTCAGAGTCCGTAACGCCCTGGCTTTTGCCGTACACCGGTTCTTCAACGAGAAGGGCTTCGTCTATATGCACACGCCTATCGTGACCGCCTCCGACGCGGAGGGTGCCGGGGAGATGTTCCGGGTAACCACGCTGGACCCCATCAACCCGCCACTGACTGAGAGCGGAGCGGTAAACTACGCGGAGGATTTCTTCGGCAAGGCCACCAACCTGACGGTGTCGGGGCAGTTGGAGGGCGAGCTGGCAGCCATGGCCTTCAGCGACATCTATACCTTCGGCCCCACGTTCCGGGCGGAGAACTCCAACACCACGCGCCACCTCGCCGAGTTCTGGATGATTGAGCCGGAGATGGCGTTCTACGACCTGAAGATGACCGCCGACCTGGCCGAGGAGTTTATCAAGTACATCATCCGCTACGCGCTGGAGCACAACCGCGAGGACATCGAGTTTCTGGGCCAGCGCCTGGCGGAGGAAGACAAAGCCAAGCCGCAGCACGAGCGCCAGGAGATGACGCTGCTGGAGAAACTGGAGTTTGTGGTGAACAACAGTTTTGAGCGCATCACTTACACCGAGGCCATCGACATCCTGCTGAACTCGAACCACTACAAGAAAAAGAAGTTCCAGTACGACGTGAGTTGGGGGGTAGACCTGCAGAGCGAGCACGAGCGCTACCTGGTGGAGAAGCACTTTAAAAAGCCGGTGGTCGTGACGGATTACCCGAAGGACATCAAGGCGTTTTATATGCGCCTGAACGACGATGGCAAAACCGTGGCCGCCATGGACATCCTGGCGCCGGGCATCGGCGAGATTGTGGGCGGCTCGCAGCGCGAGGAGCGCCTGGACCTGCTGGTGGAGCGCATGAAAGGCGTGGGCATACACGAAGAAGAACTTTGGTGGTACCTGGATACCCGCCGCTTCGGGGGCTGCCCGCACGCGGGCTTCGGCCTCGGCTTCGAGCGCATGGTACAGTTCGTGACCGGCATGGGCAACATCCGCGACGTGATTCCTTTCCCGCGCACGCCGCAGAACGCAGAGTTTTAGGCGGCTGCCTCTATATAAACTGGTTATATATAAAAAGAAGCCCGGTCCTATATGGCCGGGCTTCTTTGTGCAAGCCTTCGCCTCCCGGCATTCAATGGCTCAGCGAAGTGTTTATGTATAACAGGACACAGCAAACGAAAGCTGCCTATATATAACCCATATATAAAAAGGGAGCCACTTGGCCCCCTTTTTTGCTTCCAGACTTTCCAGGTCCGGAAATGTTGTTTATATAGCTACGTGTGCCGTAAAAGGCAGGAAACCTACACCAGCTCGTGCTTCATCAGGTACTCCGCAATCTGGACGGCGTTGGTGGCCGCGCCCTTGCGCAGGTTGTCGGCCACAATCCACATGTTCACGGTGCGGGGCTGTGTTTCGTCGAGGCGCACGCGGCCTACCAGCACCTCGTCTTTGCCGTGTGCGTCCTTCGGCATCGGGTACTGCAGGTTCTTCACGTCGTCCACCACTTTCACCCCCTCTGTCTCGTTCAGGATGCGGTAGATATCGTCCAAAGAAAAATCTTTTTCAAACTCCACGTTCACCGACTCCGAGTGGCCACCCATCACCGGGATGCGCACTGCCGTGGCCGTTACGCGAATCGAGTCGTCGCCCATGATCTTCTTTGTCTCGAGGATCATTTTCATCTCCTCCTTGGTATAGCCGTTGTCCTGGAACACGTCGATGTGCGGCAGCACGTTCAGGTCTATCGTGTAAGGGTAAGCCTTCTCTCCGTCTTTGCCGTTGCGCTCGTTCATGAGTTGGTCCACGGCTTTTTTGCCCGTGCCCGTCACCGACTGGTAGGTGCTCACCACGATGCGCTTCGCCTGCAGTTCCTCGTGCAGCTTGTTCAGCGCCACCACCATCTGGATGGTCGAGCAGTTCGGGTTTGCGATGATCTTGTCTTCCGGCGTCAGCTCGTCAGCGTTGATCTCGGGCACCACCAGCTTCTTGGATGGGTCCATGCGCCAGGCCGAGGAGTTGTCTACCACCGTGATGCCTGCCGCGGCAAACTTAGGGGCCCACTCCGTGGAGGTGCCGCCGCCCGCTGAGAAAATCGCAATCTGCGGGGCGGCCGCAATCGCGTCCTGCATCCCGATAACCTTTATCTGTTTACCCTTAAACTCCATCTGTTTCCCAACAGACTTCTCTGAAGCAACCAACAACAGCTCATCCACCGGAAAATTACGTTCTTCCAGCACTTTCAAAATTTCGCCGCCAACCAATCCTGTGGCGCCTACAACTGCTACTTTCATTGTTTTTAGGTATATAGATAAATAATTAGTGTGCCGATTCTCAAACCGCCGAAACGGCCGCTGGCTTATATAGCGCATCGTCTCGGCAGCTATATGCCCGCACGCAGCCCGCTACCGTATCAAGCGTTCTCCTGCTTCGTAAGTTCCGGAAGCAATGCGTGCAGCCACCCTGCAAGTTGCTGTGAAGCAGCCTGAAGAATGCGAAATATCCGCAAAGTAACGAAGTTTTGTTCAGAAGAATGCAATAGAAACGAACATTGCCTGCAAAATCTATAATATCGCCCTCCTGCTGGCTGCAGCGAACACTAAGCACTCAATAATTTTAACAACTAAATTTTGCATTTTGAAGTTAACAGGCTATTACTGCACAGGTTTACCTATATATAAATATGGCACTATGGAGAAATTTCCACTGCTGCTCCTGCTTGGCATCTTCCTGCTGGCGACTGCCGGCACTTTTGCCCAACGCGTAAAGCCAAAAACCCCGACGGCAGTGCCGCCAGGGCAGACGTATGCCGAAAAGCTGGGCTGGAAAAAAGGCGACCGGGTCGTGATTCTGCACATCGACGATGCGGGCATGTCTTATGACTCCAACCTCGGCACCATTCGCGCGCTGGAAGAGGGCGTGGCGAACTCTGTCAGTGTGATGATGCCCTGCCCCTGGGTGCCGGGCTTCGTGCGCTACCTGAAGGAGCACCCTTCCGTAGACGCCGGTTTGCACCTGACGCTCACCTCTGAGTGGCGCGACTACCGCTGGGGGCCGCTGGTCGGGAAGCCTGCCGCCCCGGGCCTGGTGGACCTGGAGGGGGCTTTGTGGCCGTCGGTGGGGCAGGTGGTGGAAAGCGCCTCGGCTGATGAAGTGGAAAAGGAGATTCGGGCGCAACTGGAGCGGGCACGCGCAATGGGCTTTGAGCCGACGCACCTCGACTCGCACATGGGCACACTTTTCGCCACGCCGGAATTTATGGAGCGCTATATAAAAGTGGGGGTGGAAGAAAAAATACCGGTCATGTTTCCGGGAGGGCACAACAGCTTCCTGGCGGAGCAATACAAGGAAGAACACAAGGCCCAACTGATACGCGAAGGAAAATATATGGAAGGGCAGGCCGTGCCAACTCCGCCCATCCTGGCCCAGACGCAGCCCGTGGGCCAGCAGATATGGAATGCCGGATTGCCGGTGCTCGACGATCTGCACAACACTTCCTACGGCTGGAAGCTGCCCGCCGGAACGCCCGCCACCCCCGAAAACCTGCGGCAGATGAAGACGGAGAAGTATATAGACGCGCTGCGGAACATGAAGCCGGGGCTGACGATGGTCATCATGCACTGCACAGACCCCTCGGAAGTTTTCGGGAAGATTTCAGACTCCGGCGCTACCCGGCAGGGCGACCTGCTGGCGATGCTGGACCCCGCGCTGCGGGAAACCATCCGCCGGGAAGGCATCATCCTAACCACATGGCGCGAGGTAAAGGAGCGGCGGGACAAGGTGGCAGCAGCAAAATAAATCTGCCGCTTCATCAACTCCTCAGGCAGCTAAAGCTGACACAATGCAGTGGCCTATGCGATATCCCTTACTTGTTCTATTACTGCTTCTTCCACTTTTCGCGCAGGCACAACTGCGCGAAAGCTTCTCTGACGGCGATTTCACCCAAAGTCCCGCCTGGTCAGGCGATATAAGCAGCTTCATCATCAACGGGCAAAGCCAATTGCAAAGCAACGGCCCGGCTGTAACAGGAACCACTGTACAACTGGTTACCTCATCACAGGCGGTGACGGGTACGGTGTGGGAGTTCTGGGCCGAACTGAAACTGGCTACTTCTTCCGGCAACTACGCTGATATTTACCTCCTCTCCGATGCGGCGGATTTGGGCAGCAGCAACACCAGCGGTTATTTCGTGCGCCTCGGCGGCACACCGGATGAGGTCAGCCTTTTCCGGAAAGATGGAGGCAAGAGCCCGGTATATATCATCAACGGCGAAGACAAAACCCTCGGCAGCAGTACCGGTAATGTAGTGCGGGTGCGCGTCAGCCGGAGCGTAGCGGATATATGGCAACTGGACATCGACCTTTCCGGCACCGGGCAAAACTACGTCAGCCAGGGCACCACCACGGATTCCATATATAAGCGCTCCGAATACTTTGGCGTGCTGCTACACTACTCCTCCGCCAACAGCCAGAAATTTTCCTTCGACGATTTCACCATCACCGACGCGCAGCCTCCCGTGCCGGACGAACGGCAAGTTATCAGCCCGCAGGAACTGACACTCCGATTCAATGAGCCGCTGCAACCGGCACAGGCCGGGGACGAGGCGAATTATACCCTGAACGGCAGCCAGAAACCCATCATTGCGGAGCTAACGGAGGCAAACACGGTGCGGCTGGTTTTCAGCCGGGATTTCAGTGGCGGCACAAATACCTTGAGCATCGCGGGTTTGTCCGACCTATATGGCAATGTGCTGACGGCTCCTGTTGAAGTGCCGTTTGATTTTGTGCTGCCCGCCATCCTGCCCGACTACAACCAACTGCTCATCACCGAAATAATGGCCGACGAAGCCCCTGCCCTGGGGCTGCCGCCGCAGGAATACATCGAGCTATACAACCCCACCGACCAGCCGCTTTCGCTCCAGGGCATCCGCCTCTCCGACGCCACCTCCACGGCCACTTTCCCGGATGTACAGCTGCAGCCCAAAGCGTATGCCGTGCTGGTGCCCAGCGCGCAGGTAGAGCGCTTCAGTATATATGGCAACGTGATTGGCGTCAGCAACTTTCCGGAGTTGAACAACGGCGCGGAGGTCTTGCAGCTGCGCCGGCCCGACGGCAGCCTTATATATGCCCTGAGCTACAGCGATGCCTGGTACAAAGATGTCGCAAAGCAGGAAGGCGGCTGGAGCCTGGAGATGATAGACGTTACCAACCCCTGCGCTGGCAGCAGCAACTGGACAGCCTCCGCCGATCCGCGCGGCGGCACCCCCGCACAACCCAACTCCGTTGCCACCGCTAATCCCGACAGCACGCCCCCGGTGGTCAGCAGTGTAACAGCTGTTACGCCCACACAAGTACTGCTGCGCTTCAGCGAGCGGCTCGACAGCACGCAGGCCACTGATATAGGCAACTACAGCCTCAGCCCATATATGGCTATCACCCAGGTAGAGGTGGTCGGGCCGCTGTTTATGGAAGTGATGTTGCAGCTATCCGAAACCTTGCAGGAGCGGCAGCTATATACCCTGAACGCCAGCGGCCTCACCGATTGCTCCGGCAACCTCAGTGCTCCGCAGCAGGCTGCGTTTGCCTTGCCCTCTGCGCCGGAACCGGGGGATGTGGTGCTCAATGAAATCCTGTTCAACCCGAGGCCCAACGGGGTTGATTTTGTGGAACTGGTGAACCGGAGCGGAAAGTACATCGACCTCCGGAACTGGCAACTGGCCAACTCCCGCAACGACAGCGTTACGGGCCACCGCACCATCACCGCCGATCATTATATACTGGAACCGGGGCAATATGTGGTGCTCACGACTAATCCGGAGAACATCCGGACAAACTATCCCGCCGCCCCGGAAAAGGCTTTTCTGCGGATGAGCGCCCTACCGTCTTATCCCAACGAGGCGGGGACAGTGGTGGTGTTGCAGCCGGATGGACAGGTGGCTGACCGCTTCAGCTATGATGAGGAAATGCATTTTGAGCTGATAGATGACGTGAAAGGCGTGTCGCTGGAGCGGGTGCGGCTGGAGGGACCGTCGCAGGCAAGCAATTTCCATTCGGCGGCCAGCACCGTGGGCTTAGCCACGCCCGGCTACCGCAATTCCCAGGCGCAGGCGGAAGTGGCGGCGCGGCAGTCGTTTCAGGTGGAGCCGCCCGTTTTCTCCCCTGACGGCGACGGCCACGAAGACTTCACCACCATCAACTACAGCACAGCACAAACCGGCTTTGTGGCCAACATCACCGTCTTCGACGCCCAGGGCCGCGAAATCCGCAGGCTTGCCCGCAACGAATTGTTGGCTGCCAACGGCTTTTTCCAATGGGACGGCCTGCGGGAGGACGGTGCCAAAGCAGCTATCGGCTATTACCTGTTCTACATCGAGCTTTTCGACCTGAACGGGCAGAAGCGGGAGTACAAGGAGAAGGTGGTCGTGGGCGGGAGGCTCTGATAAGTGGCTTCGTTATACAGCTGCCTGCAATGCCGGTTTCAACTACCCCTGCCCCTCCTTGTACAAGGAGGGGAGTCTGATAATATAGTTTAAAGCTGCAACGACTATAGTTGGAGATACTACAGGTGCAACAAACTCATTATATATAGCCATCCGCATGCAATAAGCAGGAAAGTAGAAGGAGTAGGTAAAACTCCCCTCCTTGGATAAGGAGGGGCAGGGGTGGTTGGATAAGCTATCAGTTTTACTCACCAAACGACTGTATCCACGGAATCAGCGTTTGCAGCATCGGCACGAACGAGCTGCCGTGGGTGCCGCCCTCTATCGGGATGAGCTCGGTTTGTTCGGCGCCCTGCGCTATAAAACGGTCATAGGTGATGCGGGAGTTTTCGAAAGGCACGATGTCATCTGCCGTGCCGTGGTAAAGGCGCGTCGGGCTCTGCGGCACCCAATCCAGGAAACTGTTGGCCTGTAGTGCCTGCTTCAGCGTCGTCTCCTTGCCTGCGTCTCTGAGACCATGGAAAAAGGCAGGGGCAAAAAGCTTCTCCGGCTTTGTCGTCAGGCTGCGGTTGATGGCGCTGCCACCGTTCTCCCCGTTAAAGAGCAATGGCAGCTTGCTGGCGTAGGGCTCCTGGAAAAACGCTGAGAGCGGCCGGTTCCAGTTGTTGGTGTGGATATAGGACTGCAGCACGTAAGCCAGGTAGGACGGGTACGAATATTCCTGCCCGGAGGCCACACCCGCCAGCATCGCTGTTAAATCGTAGCCGCCTGCGCCTGCGGCCGAGGCCGTTACCCTCAGGCCGTGCGCCGGGTTTGTCTCAATCTCCTGCTGGGCTGCCAGTGTCACGTAGCCTCCCTCAGAATAGCCCATCAGGAACAGCTGTTCATTCACAGGCACCTGCTGCTCCCCGGCAAAGGCTTTGGCGGCCTTTATCATATCTACCACCGCCAGCGCAGAGTGCTTCTGGTCGTAATACGGATGGAAAATATCCTCCGACTCCCCAAAACCTATATAGTCGGGGATAAGCGTGACATAACCGGCGGCGGCAAAAAGCTCGAACCCGGAGAGGTCGGTAAAGTTCGTCGGGGCTTCTGATTTCCGGAAGATGGTGCCATGCTGCGCACTCAGGATGGGAGCGGGCGTGGCCATGTGCTGCGGCACACATATCAGCCCGGAGGCCCTAATCCCCCTGCCCTGGTACGTGGTATTATAGATGACTTTGTAGACCGACACGCCATACTCGATCTGATCGGCGTAAGCGGCATAGCCCTCCGAAGTGGCGATGGACTGCAGCATCTGCTGCGGCACGCTCACCAGCAACTCCGACGATACATAGTAGTCGGTATAGTCTTTCTCAGGTGCGGCTGCCGCCGTTTCGGCGGCAGCCGAAACCACCTCTTTCTCGCAGCCGGTGTGCAGAAAGAGGGAGCTCAGCAAAATTGTATAGGTAAGGAAGTTTTTCAGCACGGGTGTATTATTTTAAATGGCAGCAAACACAACACTGTTGGTGCTTTGAAAGTGCCATATATCCTCGTGCCTGGGAAATATACAGAGCTACTGTTCCGTCAGTTGGTTTATATATAACCCCTTCCAGCGATGCAGAATTTGTGCTGCGAAGCGTGGACAGCAAATTTCCCGCGCCTTCTTGGGTTATATATAAAAAGCATTCGCAACGGATACTGCGCGCAAAGGCGTTCTACAGAACCTGACCCTCCGGAGGGGAATCTGCAGACAGGTAAAATGCAATGCGCCTGAACCAGTTGACAGTGATAGAAGGGAATAGGCAAGTCAGACTTTGTTCTCTTCAATGTGGGTTTTCCTGACAGTTTATGGCGGGATACTGTCCGCAGCAACGGTGCTTAGAACGTCTGTGCTAAAAGCGTCATCAACCTATTCACTCCACTGGAATTTCGCCTGCTGACCAATAGAGCATCGTTTTGGCTTTGGCGTACTTTGCCCGGAGGGCATATAGCTTCAGCTGAGATTCCATGAGCTTTACTTCGCGGGCGTTCACCAGAAACAGGGAGCTTTCGCCGTTCTCGAAGCGGACAACTTCCCCGTTGCGGAGCGTTTCGGCATTCTCTACCATTTGCTCCTGCAGCCTTATCTGTTCCTCCAGTGCCAGCCACTCGTTGAAGGCAGCCAGAAGGCTGTTTTCAACTTCGCGGGCAGTTTGCGTCAGCTCCAGGCTGTTTGCCTGCTGCTTGGCTTTGGTGAGCTGCAGCTTTCCCCGCTCCTCCCGCAGAAACAAGGGCATACTAAAGCTCACCCCCAACTTGTAGTTCGCACCCAGATGCTGGCGCTCCAGCACATCAGGGTTCAGGTAAAAATCGCTTTGCAGCACGTTATACTCTGCGTTTAGCTTGGGCAGCAGTTTATTTGCGGCAAAGCGCTGCTCTACCTCCAGTTGCCGCCCCTTCAGGATGAGTTTGCGCAGCTCGGGGTGGTTTGCCCTGGCAATCGCCAGCAGCTGCTGCACCGAGTCCTGTGGCAATGCGGTGAGTTCGCTGCCAAGCAAGGCTGGTACTGTTGTTTCCTGCAACTCCAACGGTACCTGGTCCGGCCCCCAAAGGTGCGTGGCCACCGTCAGCCTGGAGTTGTTGTACGCCAGCTGGGCCTGTTGCAGCATGACCATCCGCTCCTGTACCGCCACGAGGGCCTCCACGGTATCGATGGCGGCGAGGTCTCCTTCCTGCACGCGTATGCGCACTCCCTGAAGCCGGAACGACGCCAGTTCCAGCGCCTCCTGGTACAACTGCACTTCCCGGAAGTACAGCAGCCAGTCCCAGTAGTCTTTGGTAGACTGCAGCAGCAGCTTGTTGATGAGCTTTATCCGCTCTGCCTCTGCAATGCCCTGCATCAGGTTTGCCTGCTTGAGAATAGCGCGCCGCTCGTCTATGAACAGTCCCTGGCCCAGTGGCACAGAGATGCCGGCATAGCTCAGGCCTTCATCAGGCGTGCCGCTCTCCGGGTTCAGGTACTGCCCCTGCGTCTGTTCGTATCCGGCTACCAGCTCCGGCCCAAACCAGGTGGGGATGCGCAGGGTGTTGCTCCAAAGGCTATAGTACTCCTTGCCGTTGTATTCTTTGCGGTAAACTTTACTGCTGATAACAGGATCAAAGGAGCCGCGCGCCATCCGCAGCTCCTGCCGTGCCTGCTCTGTGAGCAAGGCCGCCTGCGAGGCAACCGGGTGGTGCTGCAGGATGAGGCGGTGAAAGTCGCGGAGCGTAAGGGCCTGAGCCGAGTCCTTTGCCTGTGGCTGGGCAGCAACCGGAGCCTGTGCCCAGGCGGCAGGCGTCCCGGACACAAGCAGCACAAGCGCCAGCAACAGAAGTATATGGTTATTCTTCATAGCTCGCCTGTGCTTTGCTGTCTTTAGCCTCTGTTTCCGTGGCACCTGTGTAATCTGCCGGGAAGTTGTTCAGCAGCCGCCAGAGCTCGTACCAGATAGGCACTGTGTTCAGCATTGCCCAGCCCTGCACGCCGGAGCCGACACGCAGGGCGGCAGGCCAATCCTCCTGCTTCGGGTCAGGCACCACCAGCAGGCGGTACTTGCCGTTGGTGCCCGTGTTGTCTATCACCGCCACTTCGCCGCCGAAAGTACCGAAGCTGGCACCGGGCCAACCGGAGAACACCAAGGCGGGCCACCCCTCAAACTGCAGCCGCATGTCATCACCCAGTTTTATCAGCGGGAGGTCCAGTGCATCCACATACAGCTCCGCTGCCAGCTGTGGGTTATGCGGCATAATGGTTGCCAGCGCCTCGCCCTCTTTCACCGTCTCGCCGATACCCGCTTTCAGTGTCCTGACCAGGTACCCGGCCTGGGGCGCCAGGATGTGGTAGTACCGGCTTCTGACCTGGGTGCTGTTGTACTCGCTCTGTAGCTTGGCCACCTCCGCCTGCGTGCCGAGTACGTAAGAGCGGGTGGCATTCAGCTCTGCCTCCGCCTTCGCAATCTTATCCGCATACGCTGCCTGCAGCGAGTTCAGCTCGGTCCGGGCGTTCTGCAGTTCTGCGCGGGAGGCGTCATACTTGTTTACCGAGGATAAAAGTTTTGCCTGTGCCTCCTGCAGTTTCAGGCGGCGCTGCTCCAGTTCCGTCAGCGACTTCAGGCCCTGGTTGTACAGGTTTTCCTGCCGGACGAACTGCTCCTCGGCAATCCGAAGTTCCGTGCGTTGCGCCACCACGTCCATGCTGTCGCTCTGCAGCTTCAGGCGCGTTTGCTCTACCTTGTTCCGGCCCTTCTGCAGGCTGAACACCAGGCCCTCCCGCAGCGCCTGTATCTGTTCCCGCATGGCCCCGGCTTTGTCTCCGGTTGCCACGGCAGCCCCCTGCTTTGCCTCCAACTGCTCTTTAATGTTCACGAGCAGGTTCGGGTCCATGTATTTTTCTTTTATCTCGGATAGGCTGGCGATGGTGTCGCCTTTGTTCACAAAAGCGCCTTCCATCAGATGCCACTGCTCAATACGGCCTGCTATAACGGACTCTACTGTCTGGGGCCTGTCCTGCGGCGTAAGGGCTGTCAGCACACCCTGCGAGTTGATGTTCTGGGTCCAGGGCAAAAAGAGGCACAGCACCACCACCAGGAAAATGCCCCCAATCCAGTAGGTGAGCACGCGGCCCTGTCGGGGTGTCTGCACCTGCTTCATCGCTTCCAGGTGCATATAATCTGTCTGGCTGTTGTCTTCTACTGTCTTTGCCATGGCTTTTTAGGCTGTTACTTCTGTGAGTTCCTTCAATAGCCCGTGCTGGCGTATCTGCTCATAGCTGCCAGAGGCCACCAACCTTCCGTTCTGCAGCAGCAGTGTGCAGTCGCAGAGCTCCATCACGTCCAGGTCATTCGATACGATGATCATTGTCCAGTCAAACTGCTCGCTGGTGAGGGTGCGCATCAGGTGCATCTTTTCCTTTTTGCTCATGCCTACCCAGAAGTCGTCTATAATGAGCAGCTTGGGGCGCCTTACCAAGGTGCGGGCCATCACTATTTTGCGGGCAATGCTACCCGGCAGGCGCTGGCTCCCGCCAACCAGGTAAGACTGCAGCCCTTCCGGCAACGCATGCACAAACTCACTGAGCCCTGCCAGGTCAATCGCCCACAGCACGTCCTGCATCGGCAGGTCTCCGCCCATGGTTATGTTATCCAGCAGGGTTCCGTCAAAAACCTGATCCTTCGACATGTTGTCGCCTATCAGGCTGCGCAGGTTGCCGATGTGCAGGTCACGGAGCGAGACGCCGCTGTAGATGATGCTGCCTTCATAGGAGGGGTACAGGCCCAGCAACAGGCTGACGAGCGTACTCTTGCCGGAGTTGTTGCAGCCTGCCAAACAGACGCGCTCCGATGGTTTTATGTTGAAGCTGATATTTTCGAGGGCGTCATTTTTTTCGTGCGGGTAGCGGTAGCGGAGTTGTTGTACCTGTATGCCCAAGCCGCCTTTTAGCGGAAGGTCCTCCAGTTTGATGCCCTTCACTTCCTCGATAGGCAAATCTGTCACTTGGCCTATCTTGTCCAGGCTTGTCAGCACATCATACACCGTGTCCAGCTTTATAATGATCTTTTCCACTGCTGTCATAATCAGGATGATGATGATTTCAGATGCTACGAACTGGCCGATGTTGATTTCCCGCTGCACCACCAGGATACAGCCCAGCACCAGCAGCCCGCCTGTGATAAAGGTCTTGAAGCCCACAAAGCTGAGGTACTGCGTCATCAGGACGTTGAAATGCTCCTTCCGCACCTTCAGATAATTGGTTACGTAGCCGTTGGTGCGCTCCATTGGCAGGTTGGTGTGGCCTACCAGTTTATACGTGCTCAGGGAGCGGGCCATCTCCTCCAGCCAGGCCACCAGCTTGTACTTGTACTTCGATTCCCTTATGCTTGTCTCCACGCCTTTTTCGCCGGTGCTCCAGATAATAAAGACGAGCACCACCACCAGTATTATCCCTAAAAAGATAAAGTAAGGATGATAAAGCGAGAGCAGGAGCAGGCCGAAAATGATTTGGATGACAGCAGTGGAGAAGTCCAGCAGTATCTTGGCCAGCCCTTTCTGAAGCGATACCACATCGAAAAAGCGGTTCATCAGCTCGGGCGGGTAGTATTTGTGCAGGGCCTCTGCCTGCAGGCGCGGTATACGGTAGGCGAAGTCGAAGGCGTGCCTGACAAAGATGCGCTGTTGCAGGTACTCCACCAGCCACAGCTGCATCACCTGCAGGCCACCCACGATCAGCAAGGCCAGCACGATCAGCCCTATCAGCACCACCACCGAAACCGGTATCTGCCCGCTGGACACAAAGCCGATGATGCTCTGTATGCCCAAAGGCAGCGCCAGACTGATGAGTCCTGCCGCCACAGCATATACGTACAGGTATATGATTTCGCGCTTCTCAATAGCGAGCAGGTTCAGGAAACGCTGCATGGGCGCTATATGCTTTTGCTTGCCGGGGTTAGCCATGGGTTTGCTGCTTGCTTAGTTGTGGTGTACTATCTATGGCCGAGAACAGCAGGTGCTCCAGGAAGTGCATTGTCTCCTCTTCTGGATGCTGCGCCTCCTTTATCTCTGTGAGCGAGGGCAGGTGCCTGGCAAAGTACATTTGCTGGTGTGCCGCCTCCATGACGGTGCTGATGAGCGCATGCGGGTATTTGTAAGCCGGGTTTACTTCGAGTACCATCTGCGCCAGGCGGCGGCAGAGGCGCTTTATCTCCAGGAAGTAACCTTCTTTGTTTTCGGCATCCACCTCCTTGGTGTGGTACACTTTAGACGACTCCGCCACCACAATGCGGTACAGGATGCGCTCGTCTATATAGGCCACATTCGGGTCATCGTCCTGCCCAGCCTTTGTCAGTATATACAGCGCCCTGCGCAGGCGCTGGCGCGGGTCCGCGATGTTGTGCGTCTGGAACGTAACCGTGTAGTCTACCCAGGCCCAGTACCACGAGACGAGATACACCAGCAGCTTGTGCTTGTTCTCGAAATAGCGGTAAACGGAGGCCTCTGTAGAACCTATTTCCGCTCCCAGTTTCTTAAAAGTGAATTGCTCAAAACCCAGTGCATCAATCATCCTGATGCTTTCCGAGATAATCCTTCTGCCCAGTTCCGTGCTCTCTGGCTCGCGCAGGTAAGAGTTATGATCCAGGGTGAGGTGTATGTTGGTGGCCATTGCTGTCGTTGTCCCGGTTTTATGTTTTTAAGCCCCTACTGTTCATAGGAGCGCTTATGCTGGAGAAGCGTTATGAAATGATGCGCTTTTATGTGTAATAGCTTTACTATCAGAAATGTTTTCAAAACTATTATATTTTTTCCCCTGCAGTCCATATAGGCGGGAGCTTCTTCTAAGGCGGCTGTGTGCAGGCGCTGTATGGAATCTATCTCGCGGTTGGGGAGAATAAACAGGTGATGGAAGAACAAGCAGATTGCCGTATGGGACAAGGATCCTCTTATCTATATATACTGGCTAACCCATTCGGGCAGGAGCGCGGCGAAGGGGCAGGGAACGCGCAGGCAGAAGATGCCGAAAAGAAGCGTTATCTTTACGCCTCACTTTTGCCGTATGAAAAGGCAGGGGCCACGATAACCGCAGCAATATGAAGTTCGAAGATTACCGCATCTCCGAGGAAATAAAAAAGAGCCTGGACAAACTGGGCTTCCGGAAGCCGACCGATATCCAGTTCAAAGCCATTCCGCCGATCATGAAGGGGGAGGATGTGCTGGCCATCGCCCAGACCGGCACGGGCAAGACGGCGGCCTTCGCCATTCCGGTGCTCGACAGGCTGCAGTTCGGCAAAAACCGCCGCCGCGAGGACGGCATCAAGTGCGTGGTGATGGTACCGACGCGCGAGCTGGCGCTGCAGATTACGGAGGTGTTTGAGCAGATCGGCCGCGGCACCCGCGTCAAAACCTTCTGTGTATATGGCGGGGTGGAGCAGGGGCCGCAAATCGCGAAACTGGAGGCGGGCATTGACATACTGGTGGCCACGCCGGGCCGCTTGTTCGACCTCGTGAGCCAGGGCTATATCCGGCTGGAGCGCGTGGAGATACTGGTGCTCGACGAGGCCGACCATATGCTGGACCTGGGCTTCATCCACGACATCCGGCAACTCATCACCAAGCTCCCGCGCAAGCGCCAGACGCTGTTTTTCTCGGCCACCATCAACGAAACCATCAAGGAACTGGCCTACTCGCTGGTGAACAAGCCGGTGCGCATCCAGATCTCCCCGAAAGACCCGGTGTCGAGGAACGTGGACCACTCGGTGATGTACATGGACATGGACGACAAACGCTACTTCCTGGAGCGCGTGGTGAAGGAAAATCCGGACAAGAAAATCCTAGTGTTTGTGCGCACCAAGGTGCGGGCCGAGCGGGTGATGAAGGCGATGGAGCGCGTGGGCATCCAGAGCATGACCATCCACGGCGACAAAGAGCAGAAAGACCGCCTCGACGCCATGAAAAAGTTCAAGAAAGGCGACGTGAAACTGCTGATCGCCACCGATGTGAGCGCGCGCGGCATCGACATCCCCAGCGTGGAGTACGTGGTGAACTACGACTTGCCGGAGCAGCCCGAGAACTACGTACACCGTGTGGGCCGCACCGGCCGCGGCACCGCCAAAGGCATCGCCGTGTCGTTCTGCAGCCCCGAGGAAAAGCCCATTCTGGACGAGATCCAGACTTACCTGACCAAAGACATCAAGGTGCTGGAGGTGGACAAGGACGACTACGAGGCCACCATCGACTTCAGCGCCGCCGCCACATACGACTGGAAAGCCCTGCTGCGGGAGGCCGAGGAAACCGATGAGAAAATAAAAGCCTCCAAGGCCAAAAAAGCGAAAGCCAAGGCGAAGAAAAAGAAGAAGTAAGTTTATAGACTTAAGACGCAGGATTTTTAATATGCAATGGGCTCTATATCATATATAAATCTATATCATATATAAACAGTAGAGAACCGGGGCAACGTTACATCATTTTCACCTGAAGCTATATATCTGCCGCCACCTGGCCTGTTTATGAAGGAATCATATATGGAACAACAAAACACGACTGCCGAGCTGGTGCTGGATGCGCGCGCCGCCTTGGGCGAGGGCGCTATCTGGCACCCGATTGAGAAGAAACTGTACTGGGTAGATATAGAAGCGGCCGAGCTGCACATTTACGACCCCGCCACCGGCAAAGACAAGGTACTTCCCACAGGAGAGAAGCCCGGCACAGTAGTACCCGTAGAAGGCGGAGGTGTTTTAATGGCCGCGCAGAACAGCATCTACAGCATGGATACCGGCACCGGCGAACTCTCTCTTGTCACGAAACCGCTGCATACCCCGCTGCTTCGCTTCAACGACGGGAAAGCCGACCCCTCCGGCCGCTTCTGGGTAGGCACCATGGCCTACGACACCAGAGAAGGAGCCGCAGCGCTGTACCGGATGGACAAAGACAAGCGCTTCCACCAGGTAGCGGACAATGTCACCATTTCCAATGGCCTGATGTGGTCGGCAGACAGGAAGACGATGTACTACATCGATTCGCCGACCCTGGCGGTGCAGGCTTTTGACTACGACGACGCCTCCGGCGAAATCAGTAACGGGAGGATTGTGATCCGTGTTCCGGAAGCGGTGGGCGGCTCCCCGGATGGCATGGCCATCGACACTGAGGGGATGCTTTGGATTGCGCTGTGGGGCTCCGCCGCTGTGATATGCTGCCACCCCGCCACCGGCGAAACACTGCAGCGCGTGGAGGTGCCCGCCCTGCAGGTAACCTCTGTTGCCTTTGGTGGCGAGAACCTGGACACGCTCTACATCACGACGGCCCGGACAGGGCTGAGCCCGGAGCAACTGGAGGCATACCCGGAGAGCGGCGGACTATTCGCTGCAAAGCCCGGTGTTCGCGGCGTGCCGGCGGAGTTTTATAGGGGTGAATTGTAACAGGAAGCCTTGGACAAGACAAGGGTCTCTGATTTTAGAGAACTTTTCGCACATTTATATATGGCAATGGCTTCCACGCAGCAAGGCTTAAATTCTTGTGCCATATATAACTTGCCCCTTTCGCTCCGGAGAATTCTGGTACTATCTATAGGGGCGTTTACCTCTTCCCCTGTTCCAGCAGCCGCTCTATCCAGAAAATCAGGAATAGCGCGACGAGGTTGATGCCGATGAATTTCTGGCCAGTGGCGTTGCCAAAATCGAACTGGAAGGAGGAGAGCGCCACGCGGAACTTGAAGGTCCAGGAGCCGACCATATCAAAGCCAAAGCCGATGCGCAGGCCCGCCACGTACTGGAACCCATACTCCCCGAATGTGAAATAAACCACCTGCAGCACCTGGTGGAGAAGCGAGAGCACAAGGCCGCGCGGCGGGTTGCGGAACAGCATGCGGCCGCACAGGATGGAGAACATGAACAGCGCGGCGGCAAAAAGCGAGAAGCGCAGCACCTGCTGCGTCAGCACCAGCTCGCCCCGGAACATAACCCAAAGCGTGAGCAGAATGCCTAAAATGCCGCCTATAATCTGGTACAGGGCCAGCGCCGTAACCTGTTTTCTTAGCTGCTTCTCCAAGGGCTGGACGTTGCTTGTTGTGGGGCAAAGGTAGCAAATCCGGCGCGGAACTGAAGCCAGGCAGCCTTTAGCTGTTTAGCCGCACCTGCACAAAGCCGTTGGGGTAGGTTTTGCTGCTGCTTACGTTCAGTCTCGTTTCCTGCGCCCCGGCGGCAAAAAGCGGGATGCCCGCGCCCAGCACGATGGGGATATAGGTGAGGATGATCTCGTCGATGAGGCGGGCGTTGAGCAGGAGCGTGTTCAGCTGGCCGCCGCCCATCAGCCATATCGCCTTGCCCGGCTGTTGCTTCAGTTCCTGCACAAACGCCACGGCATCGGTGTCTATAAACTGCACCTGTGCTGTGTCGGCGTGCCCGCCAGAGCGGCTGAACACAAAGTTGGTTTCGGTGGGTAAAGGGAACGGCGTGTCAAAGCCAAGGATGACTTTGTAGGTGCTGTGGCCCATCAGGGTGGTGTCGATGGTCTGTGTGAATTCGCTGTAGCCGTAGTCTTCCCCCTCCAGCGCATAGGCTTTGTCTTCCAGCCAATCGATGCTGTCGTCGGGGCGGGCTATATAGCCGTCGAGGCTGGCGGCAATGTAAAGCACAATTTTCCGCATGTATATATGATTTATATCAGTTTGTATGACCTATATACAGAACTTACGCAAACGGCCCTTGCCGCGTGTTTTTACCGGCAAGTTTCTTTCATATGAATTGTGTTAAAGTTGAAAAGGCTGATTACTCGGATTAGTATTCTGTGTAGAAAGCGTCAAACCTCCCATTAGACACTTCCACCACCTCACCAGTAGCTGAGTTGAAGGCCTTGAAGAAGAATGTTCCAGTTAATGTCTTTTTAGAGCAGTTTATCTCGGTGATTGATAATAAGCCTGTATTGACAGAGTCAGTCTCAAACTCATCAGATGAAAGGCTTTTGTCAAAGTATCCTCTGCTCAGCGTATCTGTTAAAGTATAATCTTTAGCAGATATGACCTTACCGTCTCTAACGCTCAAGTATATTCTCTCAGAACCATTGGAAGCCCTAATAGCCAAAACGCTGTCACCATAAAGTAGACTTATAGTAAGCGGGCGCGCCTTAAAGTCGCCGTTATCGCTGGGCCACCATAGCTTGCCGTTCACTCTGGCGCAGAACGGCTCGTCTTCGCACAATTTGTCTTTGCTGCATGCCTGTAGCCCGAGCAGCAGGCCAAGTGCTGCAGGCAGCAGCCAGCGGGCTGGGGTAAGCCGATTGAAAAGGTCCTGTTTCATAAGCTTGTTAAATTAGAAGGGGTTTATGTTTGATAAAGCAATCAGATTCAGAGCGGCTAGCCGCTACAGAAGCAGTCATGGCTCCGTCATGGTGCTAAAAGGATGACATTCAAAAGTAGCAGCCCACATTTGGACTGAAACAAGAGCGCCGTCTGCCCGTCAGGTTTAGCTACCACCCATATGCTTCGGCAAAAGAGCGGCAAGGCCACAACTGTGGTGCAGGCATTTATATATTTAGAGAAACTGAAGGAGAAGCGCCTCGTTAGAAGCCGTAGGGAAAATATACAATAGCTACCGATAGCACAAGTATTCAGTATATTATATTTTTAATAACAAAAAGTCCTTCTGGCGGTCCTGGTTTACCTGAATGCTCAACGCCACCCGGTTGGGGGCACCTTTTGAAGCAGCCACGAGGGCTACGCACATGAAGGTATAGGATGTTATATATGGCTGCGTTCACAGGAGGATACATGGGAGGATCACTTCCTGGAGAGCACGGTCAGTTTATCGCCCACGCGCAGGGTGCCGCCGGCGCTGCCGGGCAGCAGGTTCTGGCCGAACAGGATTTTATTGCGCTGCTGCCGGTACATGGCCAGCGTCCGGAGTGGCTCGGGGCTCTTTTCGGCTGTGGCCTGGTTGATGGTGGTCACGACGCAGCGGGCGCAGGGCTTTACGGCCCGAAACAACTGGCTGCCTATCGTAAATCCGTCCCAACTGTCTTCCGCGAAGGGCTCCCCACCCCGGAACACCAAGCTCGGGCGGAACTGGTTCATCAGCACGGGCTGCTCCAGGCGGCTGTTCAGGTCGTCGAGGGCCGCCTGCCCGATGAGCAGGAACGGATACCCGTCGGCAAAACTCACGACCTCTCCGTTGGTGGCATAATCGGTGTCCACGAGGCGGCGGGTCTGGGGCGGCATATGCACCAGGCGCGCCGCCATGCCCAGCGCCTCCGTAAACCAGGAGCTTATGTCGGGACTGACCTCCAGGGCCGGCACCGTGTCGTCCCACACCGTTACCTGCAACTCGCGCCCGGTGGCGGCAAACGGTATATATAGCGGCTCCAGTTTCCCCTGCTTGTGGCGCACCTCCAGCCCCTCCTGCTCCAGCGATACCTGCAGCAGGGCCATCTGCGCGTGCTGGCGCTGCGTCAGGAAATTCCCTTTCTCATCCACCAGCATCCAGCGGCGGTCGTGGCGCAGGCCTCGGGCCTCAGCCTCTGCCGCTTCCAGCCGGATGCCGCCCAGCGACTTTATCGGGTAAATGTAGATATCAGACAGGTATAAATCGGTCATTGAGGCTCAGTATATAGGTATGCGGTTGCTGCCTGTGCCGGGAACTGTGGCAGGCCCTGCAAAATTAAACGCCGCCCGGCGCTATGCAAAGGCATGCTGTTTATATAGGCCGGCTGCCCCGCTGCCCTAACGGAAAAACAGGATTCATGAAGGACACACATATCAGGTAGCAGGGCACAAGACATTTTTTATTGCTTCCGGCACGTCGTCAATGATACAGGATATAAGTCACTTATATAGATTGCGCAGATTGATTTTGTTGTGGTACTTATGGGAGGAGTGCTTTTCAAAATTCATTCACTCACCCACTCATTCAAAATTAAACTCAGTACCGCATCATGACGACAACCTGCTGCGCCTGTTTCACATTATACTCGAAGGCAAGCCGCTTGTAATTGATGAGGTCGATGATGGTGCCCACGAGGCAGAGGCCGCCGGTGAAGAAATACAACAGCCCCATCCCGATCTGCCCCAGCACGAAGCGGTGCAAACCCGCCAGGCCGATGAAGCCGATCAGGGTGGTGATAAGCACGAGTTGCGGCTCCCGGCGGCGGGTGCGGTAAATACTGGCAAACTGCTGCGCCTCCTGCTCCGGCATGTCATTCACAAGCGACTGGATGAAGCTCATCTCGTCCGGCTCCAGCTCCGGCATCAGGTTCAAAATATTAGCCATAGTTTTATATCAGGTTTTGATGTGGTGGTGTACAGTGAGATGGTATAGAGGCGCCACTTCCTTACCATATTTTTAAAGGTGCTGTGCCCTATGTCCTGCCGCCTGTGTTTTATCAGAGCTGCCTTGGCATATCAGCAGTTGTCCGCAGCGGCGCAGCAGCAGCAGGACCGCAGGCAGGGCCAGCGGGTGCGCCTCCCACGATGCCCGCCACTCGCCCCGGCACATATAGGCAATGGCGTGGCCCAGGCCGCAGCCCCAGCACCCCTCCGCCCACAGCCAGCTGAAGGGGCAAAAGCTGAACAGGTGCTCCCCGCCCGGGTCCATCAGCGCCAGCGCGCTTAGGCCCAGCAGCCAGGCCGCTGCCTCCGGCAGGCCATTTTTCCGTTTCAGGGACAGCTTCATCTATAGTCCGGCAAGTCAGGATTTAACTTAAACAGATAGCAAGGCGTGGTGATAAATCAGGATATAATTTAGAATAATATTCTCAGAATCAAAAACCTATGAAAACAAACCTTCGCCTGCTGCCCTTGCTTCTGCTGGCATGCCTGAGCGGCTGCTTCGGCCTGAAGACCTCGCGGCGTCCAAAGGTCCCGCGAGTGCCTGCATCTCAAACGCTCGCGGGACTTTCGGACACCGCGAGGTTCTGTACAACGCGCTTGTATATAACTACTCCAGAATCGTGAACTCGGTGCGGCGATTTTCCTGGTGCTGTGCCTCGGAGCAGGACACACCGTCGGCACAGCGGTTGATGAGCCTCGTTTCGCCATAGCCCTTTGCTTTCAGCCTGTCCCTGTCGATGCCTTTGGAGATGATATAATCCACAGCGGCCTGCGCCCGTAGCTGCGACAGCATGTCGTTGTAGCGGTTGGTCTGGCGGCTGTCGGTGTGGGAGCTCAGCTCAATGCGGATGGAGGGGTTATCGTTCAGCGTCTGCACCAGCTTGTCCAGTTCTCTGGCGGCATCGGGCCGGATGGCGTACTTGTCGAGGTCGTAGAAGATGTTCTCCAGCGCGATGGGCTTGTTCGGGGTGCTGCGGTTAAAGATCATCTCCACCTTCACCGAGTCGGTGTTGAAGCGGCAGTCGGGGGTGAGGCTGCGCGTCTGCGTCAGGTACTCCGGCTTCGAACCCTTAATGGTATAGTTGGTGCCCGCCTTCACCGGGAAAACAAAGCCGCCGTCTTTGCCGGAGTACACTTCCAGGGGTTTGGTGCCGCCTTCTTCCAGCAATTGCAGCAGCACGCCCTCCACCGGCGCCTCTACCTTCCGGGATGTGCCGGCCACCGCGAAGCGTTCCACCGTCCTGCCGATCAGCGTGCAGGGCACACTGACTTCCTCAAACGTGAAGATGTCGTCATAACCGTTCTCCCCCAGGCGGCCCGAGGAAAGCATCCCCTTCGTGCCGGTGCTGTCCATCAGTATGCCGAGGTCGTCCTGAGGCGTGTTGAGCGGATACTTCAGGTTCTCCACCTTGGTCCAGGCCTTGTGCGGCCCAACGGCTCTGAAGATATCCAGACCGCCCATGCCCATATGCCCGTCGGAGGAGAAGTACAGCGTGCCGTTCTCGCCCAGGCTGGCGAAGCTCTCGCGCCCGCTGGTGTTGATGGTGTTGCCCGCGTTCACGGGCTTTCCCCACGAGCCGTCTTTCTGGCGCTCGCTGTAGTAGATGTCCGTCTCCCCGAAGCCCCCCGGCATATCCGACACAAAGTACAGCACCTGCCCGTCGGGGGTGATGGCCGGGTGCCCGATGGAGAACTCATCGGTGTTGTTGTACTTGAAAGGCTTCACGTTATTCCATTTTTCCCCTTTCTGCTCAGCGGTATAGATGCCGTGCCGGTTGGTGTGGGTGCGGTTGTCACTGCCCTTGAACCAACTGGTGGGGTCGGTGCTGGCGTGCCTGGCGCTGCGCTTTACTACGTGTGTGCGGGTAAAGTAGAGGGTGTTCTCTTTCGCCAGGAAAACGCCTGGCCCGTTGTGATACTCCGTGTTCACCTCCGATGGCAGCGGCACCGGCGCGCCGTAGGTACTGTCGGAAGTTGCCTTGGCTATATATAACTGGATATAACCGTTGCCGGTCCAGTTGCTGCGCTCGGTCTGCTGCTTCTGGTTGGCAATCAGCCGGTCAGAGGCGAACAGCAGGCCATCCGGCAGCTTCACGGGGCTGAAATCCGCTCCGGCGCTGTTCAGTTGGGGGTGTTTCTGCACCTCATATGCCATGGGGTTTTGCATCCAGTGCAGGGCGGTGTCGCAGGAGGCGGCCATCTTCAGGGCCAGGGCAGCCTGCGCCGGCACTTTGCGGCCATAGTCCAGAAACAGCTGCTTCGCCTTGTCATAATTGGCGTTGCGCTTAGCGGCTTCGGCATAGAGGAAGATGTTGGAAGGGTCTGCCCCCGGAAAGGCGATGGTCTGCGCGTACCAGAACTCGGCCTCCCGGCTGTTGTTGAGGATGCGGTAGCTGTCGGCGATGCGCTGCACCACCGTCAGGCTGGGTTCTCCTTTCTCCAGGATAGTCTTATAGGCCTCGAGGGCCAGGCTGAACTCATAATTCTGAAAATACTTGTCTGCCTGCTTCATGTCCTGCGCCGTCACCGCCGCAGTCCCTCCCATCATCAACCACAGCAAAAGCAGCGCAAGGGTAAAGTTGATTTTCATAAAAAATGTACTGTAAAGATTATAGGTTTCGGGGCGTCAGGATACGGCCGTACTTCTTTTGCAGGAAAGTGTAGCCGAGCGACACCTCATGGCTCCCGTAGTTCCGCAGTTCCGTCAGGGTGATGTCGTAGGAGTAGCCCACCCGGAACCGGGGCGTGGCATATACCTGTGCCATCACCGCCAGGGCGTTCCGCTTGTCCAGTTGCTTCATCTCCTGCTTCGTGAACATGGGCACGGCCGTGCGGTAAGAGGCGCCCACCCAAACAACCCGCTGCAGCAGCAAAAAAACGTTCAGGTCAACGCCGGTGGGGCTGCGAAAATCCTCTTTGATGAGGATGCTGGGCTTCAGGTGCATATGCCGGCCCAGGTCGAACAGGTAGCCGGAGGAAAGGAAATAGTGGCGGCGCGGGGTGGAGATATCTGTCTCGCTGTCTTTGAAGGGAATGAGGCTGGCCGCCGACAAACCGGCGTAGTAGCGCTCGGTGTTAAAGAACACGCCTACCTTCAGGTCCGGCAGCAGCTGCGACACGCGCGTCTGCGGTACGGCCATATCCGGCATCTCGCTCCCCGGCCTCAGGCGGGTGCCATCCAGTGTGTACTGCGAGGCCCCCACCGCCAGGCCCAGCGCCAGGGTTGAGAAACGGTCGAGGCTGATGCGGGAGGCGGCGTTGAGGTAGGCGCCTGTCTGGCGCTGCACCCCTATCTCGTCGTTCATCAGGTGCAGCCCCCAGCCCAGGCTCTTGTTCCTGGCGGGCCCGTCTATGCTGATGGTCTGGGTGGTGGGGGCGCCATCGAAGCCGGTCCACTGGCTGCGGTAGGTCGCGTTGATGTTCAATATCTGCTTGCTGCCTGCGTAAGCCGGGTTTATCACCAGCTCATTAAAAATATACTGGCTGTACTGCGGCGCCTGCTGCGCGAAGGCCGCCGGGGCCATTGCCAGCCCCAGCAGTACAAGTACTATGTTTAATTTCTTCCCGAACGTGGCCATCTCCTTATCTCACTATCGTCACAAATCCCTTGAAAACTTTTTCTGCCCCGTCGCACATCTTCACGCTGGCCACATAAAAATAGGTGCCCTCGCTCAGGTTGTCGCCGTCCCAGTTGCCGCTGTAGCCTTTGGCTTTATATACCTCGTTGCCCCAGCGGTTCAGCACCGTCAGCTCGTTCTGCGGGTAGTTCTGCAGGTTACGGATCACCCAGGTGTCGTTATTGCCGTCGTTGTTCGGTGAGAACACGTTCGGGAACGACAGCTCCGATTTCGCCAGGTTCCTGTCGGGTACGATGCTGATGGGGGCGCTGCTGCACACGCCGTTGCTCACCGACAGGGTAATGGCGCCCGCGCCGTCGCCGGGCGTAACTGTGATTTTGTTGGAGCCCCCGCCGGAGGTGATGGTCCAGCCGGGCGGCACCTCCCATATATAGGCCGTGGTGCCCGGTGCTGCCGCCACCTCATACACCAGCCCCGTGCAGGGCGAGCTGCTGTCGATGATAAGCGCAGGTGCCGCCAGGGCAGCGCCGCTGACCTGCATGGAAACGCGCTGTCCGCTGCCGCAACCGCTGACGGCGGCCACCTCCACGGTGCCTGCGCCGCTTCCGGCTGTTACGGTTATGGCTCCGGTGCCCTGTCCGGCGGTAATCTCCCAACCTGCTGGAACGCTCCAGGCATAAGAGGCGGCGGCGCTGGCTGAAGTCACTTTATATATCACCGACTGGCTCACGCAGACATTTGCAGGCCCCTCGACGGCACCCGGTGCAGCAGGCAGGCCCTCTGCAGGCGTCACCTCCAGTTTAGTGGTATTGCTGCCGCCACAACTGTTGCGGGCCGTCACCTTCATCTCTCCGGCAGTGTGGGTGGCTTTTACTTCGATGCTGGCTGTGCCCTGCCCTTTCAGGATTACCCATCCGGCTGGCACCTCCCATATATAAGAGTCCACGCCAGTTGCGCCCGCCACGGTGTAGACGGTCGGAACGCCCACACAGGGAATATGCGGACCAGAGGCGAATACCGGAGTGGATGGCAGCACTTGCGGCGCCACCGGCAGGGCCTTTGTGCTGCCTGTACCGCAGGCGTTGGCTGCCGTTACTTTAATGTCGCCTGCGGTGGTGCCTGCCGTCACTTTGATGCTGGTGGTGCCCTGCCCAGCGGTAATCGCCCAGCCGCTCGGCACCTCCCATATATAGGAAGCCGCGTTCTGCAGGGCGGTAATGCTGTAGGAGAGGTTGGCAGTGCCCTGGCAGAAGCTGCCCTGCGGACCCTGAATGGCTCCGACGGCAGCCGGAGCGCCTACGGTCGGCACCACGGCCAGCACAGCGCTTTGGCTGCTGTTCCCGCACCCATTGGCGGCTGTCACGGTAATGTTGCCCGCTGTTTTACCTGTCTTTACCTCGATGGCAGGCGTGCCCTGGCCCTTTACAATAACCCACCCGGCTGGCACAGCCCATATATAAGAGGTGGCCCCGCTTACAGGGGCTGTGCTATACGTTTGCGTGCTGCTTTCACAGGCTGAAGGCGTGCCCGAGATAGCTCCCGGTGCGGCGGGTGGCTGCGTCGAAACCGTTACTGCTTTGCTCACCGTCAGTTCGCCGCAGCCGTTTGTGACCGTGAGGCGCACTGTTCCGCTGGTGCTGCCTGCTTTTACCGTCAGTTGCGGGGTGCCCTGCCCGGACACGACGGCCCAACCAGCTGGCACTTGCCACACCAAGGTGCCTAAATTGGCCGCATTCAGGGCCTGAATGGTGAAGGTGGTTCCCGTGCAGACGCTGCTGCTTCCTTCTGACAGTTTCACGTTGGCGGGGGTGGCAGAAGCAGGCGTGACGGACAAGGATTTCTGAGGGCTAGTGCCACAGGCGCTCACGGCTTTGACGGTGATGCTGCCGCTGCCCGTGCCCACTTTTGCCCGGATGCTGGTGGTGCCCTGGCCAGCGGTAACACTCCAGCCTGTCGGCACGGTCCATATATAGGACGTAGCCCCAGCCACCGCCGCGACGCTGTAGGTTCCGGTGCTGCCGGCGCAGCCGAATTGCGCCCCGGCAATAGGCCCCGGCGTGGCGGGCGCATTGGGCGTGGCCTGCACCGCCAGCACGCTTCTGGCCGTGGCGCCGCAATCGTTGATGGCGGCCACAGACACTTCTCCGCTGTTAACGCTGGCATTCACGGTAATCTGGTGTGTGCCGGCCCCGGCGGTAATCACCCAGCCTGCCGGTACACGCCAATCATAACTCAGCGCCGTTGCCACAGGCTCCACGGCATATATAAGCCCTTCCTCCACGGTACACGCCAGCGTTGCCCCTGTTACAGGGCCAAGCGCCGCCGGGGCCGTGGTGACAGGTTTTACGGCCAGCCTGGCGGCGGGGCCAACGCCACAAGAGTTCTCTGCCTGCACCGATACGTCTCCGGCGGCCGTGCCTACCCTTACAGTTATCTCGCTGGAGCCCTGCCCTGCCGTAATCGCCCATCCGGCTGGCACGCTCCACTTGTAGCCCGTGGCGCCGGCCACAGGGTCTGCCGTATATATGGCGGTGTTGCCTCCGCAGCCTTGCAAGGAGCCCCGGATAACTGCCGCAGCGACGGGGGCCGCCTCGCTGATGGTTACGGGCAGTTGCTGCGACTCGCCCACGCCGCAGGAGTTGGATGGCTGCACTGTCACCTGCCCGCCGGTTCCGGCAGTGTTTACGGTGATCTCGGTGGTGCCCTGGCCTTTCAGGATTACCCACCCTTCCGGCACGGCCCAGGTGTAGCTGGTCGCTCTGTCCACTGCCGTTATGCTGTATATGATATTTTTCTGGTTGCCGCACAGGCTGGCGGGCCCACTTATAGCGTCGGGCTTAGCTGGCGGGGCCGCCATTGATGTCACCTCGACCACCCTGGCAGGGCCTTCGCCACAGGTGTTGCTGGCCACTACCTTCACCAGGCCGGAGTTTGCCCCTGCCTTCACCTGGATGCTGGTCTTCGAAAGCATGGTGTAGGTCCATCCCGAAGGGACGCTCCAGATAAAGCGCGTGGCGCCCTCCACCTCGGCGATGCTGTATATATAGCTCTCGTTCACGCAGACCTGCCGGGGACCCGTTATCTCCCCCGTCCCCGACAGGAGCACGCAGAAACTAAGGTCGGCCGTGTTGTTGCTGCGTATCTCGTCGATTCCGTAGCCATATACCAGCGCCCTCAGATAGCCCGAGCCGGCTTTGTTTATCCGGGCGGTGATGGTGAGCGTGGCTTCCTCCTTGTAATCGAGGTTCCCGACGGACCAGGTGCTGCCGTCGAAGGGGGCGTCCGGCACGGAAGAGGCATAGTGCAGCAGCTCGCCCGTATACTGGATATCGGCCACCGCGACACCGTTCTCGTTTACAGGGCCCTTGTTTTTGATGGCGATGGTGTAGGTAATCGTCTCGCCGAAGTCGTAGGTGTTGACGCCTTTCGAGCCCGGCGTTTTGCCGAGCGTTATTTCCAGGTCTGCCGGGAAGTTGAGCACGTTGTTTGTCAGCCTGATTTCGCCCTCGGTGGCCACCAGGCGCCCCTGCAACTGCGCGCCCTCATTCAGCGTGATGTTGCTCCCGGAGAAAACGTTGCCCAATGCCGAAGCGCCTCTGTTCACCGTCACGTCTCCTTCCACCAGCCAGTAGAGGTTAATGCCGCTGGCTCCGTTCAGCATCTCATACTCAGCCCGCTCAATATCCAACTTCCCGCTCACCTTGATGATGATCAGCGGGTTGTCCTGCCCCTGCCCGTTAAAAGTGAGCTTTCCGTTAAGCGTTGCGTTTCCGTTGATGTGGTACACACCCGGCGTGATTGTTTTGCCTGCCAGGTTTCCGCTGCTCAGGGTGGCGGTGGCAGGATACCCGGCCAGGAGCGACTGAACTTCCCGCGCCTGCGCTATGGCCAGTTTCGCATAGGCAGTCTGGGGATGCTTCTCCCGGCGGATTTCCCCGGGCGGGAAGCCTTCTATCGGGCCGTCTGAGGCGCCCACACTAGCGTGCACAACGGTGCCGCCCTCATTCTTCACTTTGAGCGAAGCAAGCGCATTAAATTCATATAGGGGCCCGAGCTGAGGGACACCCTGGGCAAAGGCAACAAGAGACACCATGTAAAAGCCAAATAATAAGAGTATGACTTTTCCTGAAAAGCTTCTCATTGAATAATTCTGAAAATGTTCTTTATATATAAATCCCTGTTAGGAGATGGTTTCTATGGGCCTGCACAAGCATATTGTACAATATCAACCGTTTACATGCTACTAGCTCCAAATATAACCTTTGTTTGTCGAAATCCTATTATTATATTTTTATTAAAATCCACCTATTCAATTCATATGCCTTATCTGCCTCTTGCAAATCCTATTATAACTCTTCAAACGCTGAAACACTATCTATTATAAAAAGTTTCACTTTTCCACCCTTTGATTTTACAATATAATTATACCAATAAATATATATACTTATGCGACACACCTCTAAAGTGACCTGTATCATGCAAAAACAAAATTGAATAATACTTATAACAAACTTATTACAGCCAATACTGGAGTACGTTATTTGTCTTTGGCCATATACCTTATCAGGAGCGTAAATTATCCCTTCCCGTGGCAGCGGTAGGCGTCAGTGCCGGCAGAAAGTTTACCGCTTCCTCTAACCTTCCCAAACCAGGATTGGAAGCAATACTCTACTGATGCCGCCCGCCTGGGCAAAGCCATGCGCAGGGCAAGGAGCGCCCCTGAGACATACAGTTACAGGAGCGCGAGCCGCCGGGAAAACGGCCCAGTATTATAGCAGACGGTACAGAGGATCGTTTTATATCAGCACGGGATAGGCAGGCTACAAGAGGCCATATACAGGCGAAAGCCGCGCTGGCTCCCATGTACAGGAGCCAGCGCGGCTTTCGGAAGAATAGATTTTAGCTACGGGGCCGCTACCAGACCCACTGCGGGCATATGATGCGGTTGTTGTTCAGCAACTTAAAGCCAATGACTACCTCGTGCGTACCGGCACTTACCCTGTTCAGGCTGGAGCTGGTGGCGTCGTATGAGTAGGAGATGTCCAGCAGCGGACTTACATATACCCCCACCATGCCCACCAGCGCGTCTTCGTGGCGGTAGGAGGCGCCCACCCAGAAGCGCTCGTCGTACAGCACGCGCACGCTGGCATCAATTGAGGCCGGGCTTGGGTCAGCCAACTTCAGCATCACGGACGGAATCACGTCCAGCCAGTCTGTCGGCTCGAAACGGTAGGCGCCCGTCACGAAGTAATGCCGCTGCAGCCCAAAGGTTGCCTCCGCGCCCTCCGCCGGCTGGAAGCTGCCGACATCCTCCAGCAGTTGCGCGCCGGAAACGCCCACCGAAAAATTCTTGGAGTACAGCCACAGCCCCAGGTTCAGGTCGAACACGTTGTTGTTGATAGTGCCGCCGCCAATGAGCGGGTCGTTCGGGTTAGTCAGCTCCAGTTCTGCCGAGTTCACGGTGTTCCGGATGATGCCTGCCGAGGCCCCGGCCGACACGTTGAGCGTGGTGGTGAGGGGCAGGTGGTAGGCGTAGGAGAAACTCACGCTGGACGTGCGGAGCGGCCCTGTCTTGTCTGTGAAGAAGGACGCGCCGATGCCGTGGTGCGCCAGCGCCCGGTGGTACTTGTTGCCGGAGGCACCCTTGTTGAGCGGCGTGTGCGCCGTTACGTAGGAGGTGACCGGGGCCCCCTCCAGGCCCACCCACTGCCGCCGGTGGCTCACCCGCACATCCGCATAGTCCTCGATGCCGGTAATGGCGGGGTTCAGCAGGAAGTTGTTGAGCATGTACTGGCTGTACTGCGGGCGCTGCTGCGCCCGCGCCTGCATGCCCAGCGCTGCAAAAAAGATTATCAATAGAAGCGGCTTCTTCATAAATCAGCGAATAATGGTCACGCTGCCGGAAATAGGCTTTTCGGCGCTGTTGAGATAAATAATGTAGTAATACGTGGCAACCGGCAGCACCTCCCCGTTATAGGTGCCATCCCATGGCGTGCCGTAGCCGGCCGAAGAGCTATAGACTTTGTTGCCCCACCGGTTGAACACTTCCACCCGCATGTCAGGGTAATTCTCGTGGTTCTCAATCTCCCAGATTTCGTTCACCTGGTCCCGGTTCGGGGTAAAGGCGTTGGGCACGATGATGGAAGGGATCACCGTGACCGTCACCTCGTCGGTGGCGGTACATCCCTCGGCTGTCGTCACGGTAACGGTGTAGGTGGTGGTCTCCTGCGGCGAGGCGATGGGCCGGGCCAGGGTAGGGTCGTTGAGTCCCTCGGCAGGCTCCCACAGATAACTCACCCCGCCGGTGGCTTCCAGTTCCGCTGTACGGCCCTGGATGATTGTCACATCCTCGCCGGCATTGGCCACAGGCTCCACAATGGTAACAGTCGCTTCAGTGCGCGCGGCGCTGGTACAGCTGTTGGCGTTTACCGCCTGCACATAGTAAGTGGTGCTTTGCTGCAGGTTCGGCGTCGTGAAGCTTGGCCCCACAAATACAGGCGACCCGCCGGTGGGCGCGGCATACCACTCGATGGTATTGCCGTTCGTGTTCGCCACCTCAAGCGTAGCGGAGCCGTTGGGGCAGGCGGTGGCATCCTCTACCGTCAGCACCGGGTTTTCGGGCAGCGGTGTAACCGTGATTTGCACAGACTCAGACACACTCGAGCAGCCTTCAGAGCTCACTCTGCGCCTGAACCAGGTATTTTGCGTGAGCGTGGGCGATGTGTAATTAATGCCGTCTTTATCGTCGGGCGCTGGGTTGAAACCCACATCCGGGCCACTGGTGCTGCTTTCCCAAAGGTAGGTATAGGTGCCGGTGCCGCCCGTCGGCGTGCTGCCCCGGAAGGCAACCGTTGTCTGGCCAACGCATACGGCGGGCTGCTCAGCGGATATGGTGTTGTTCAGGATGCCCTCGTTCACCTTAATCGTCACCACGCCGCTTGTGTTGGGCTTACAGTCCCCGGCCGATACCACGCGCCGGTAATAGGTGGTTTGGGTGATGTTGCCGGGCGTGTAGCTCTGGCCTGTGTTGGTGCCTGCTGCCGGGGCAAAGCCGCTGGCCGGCCCGGTCGTGCTGCTTTCCCATAGGTACATGTACTTGCCGTTGCCGCCTGTCGGGGCTGAACCCGTAAGCGCCTCCGGGGCAGTACCTGTGCAGACCTCCTGGTTATCGCTGATGGTGTTATCGGCGATGGCCGGGAAGACGGTAATGGTGATCGGCTCAGAATATGAGGTACAGCCACCCGATGTCACGGCACGCCTGATCCAGATCTTGGATTGACTCAATGCTCCCGCCGGGAATGTATAATTTTCCTCGTTGCTGGTACCAGAAGCAGTTACAAAGCCTGCATCAGGGCCTTCGGTGCTCAACTCCCACAGGTATATATAAGGTGCACCGCCCCCACCCGTAGGGCGGTTGCCGATAAGTGGCGCTGGCGTGTCTCCTTCGCAGAGTTGCTGCGCCGGACCGATGGTATTGGCACTGGCGGGTATCGGATCAACGGCAACAATGGAGACAACGTTGCTGGAATCGGTGGAGCAACTGCCCGAGAATACCAGGCGCCTGAACCAGGTGTTGCCTTCCACTGGCTCAGTTGGGGTATAGTTGATCGTATTGTTCACACCGGGGGCAGCTTTAAACTCACTGGCAGGCCCGGTGGTACTAAATTCCCATTTGTAGCTATAGGGCACGCTCGTGTCGCCGCCTGAGGGTGTGCTGCCTGTTAATCGGGCCGGTGTTTCTCCTATACAAACGTTCTGAGTTTCGCCTTGCGCTGCGGCAATGGTGTTATTGGTAATACCCGGCACCACATCTATTGCGATGGGCGCTTTGGGCCCGATGCATATCACGCCATTGGCCGTATCCACCGCGGCCACATAGTATGTTATATCAGCTGTGAGCGACGGCGTCGTGAAAGTCTCACCAGTAGCGATCGGGATGGCCGCCGGAAGGTCCGAGTCGAACCAGGCATATATGGGCCCCGGGCCTGAAGGCTTCAGCAGCACCGTGTCGCCGGCACAGACAGCGCCGGGCGCCGGTATGGTAGGCTTGGTGGGCTGCTGCAGAATCACGACCTGCTGCGTGGGCGCGGGCTGCCCCTGGTAAATGGAATTGGAACTGCCGCACTCGTTCACGGCCTCCACCGCCACGGTATAGGTGCCGGGCGTCGTAAAATCGTACTTGAACTGGAAGGTGTCGGAGTTGAAGGTGCGGGTGGTGCTGGTCGGGCCGGTGATGGAAATGGTCACTGTCACGTTCTCGCCCAGGTTTTTGTCCACAAACAGGCCACCACCCCCAGAGCCGCCACCTCCCGGAATGCCACCGCCTCCTGGCAGGCCGCCCCCGCCAGCCCCGCTGCTGCTGTAGTCTATGGTCAGAGGCCCGCAGTTGGTGACACTGGCGGGAACCTGCACCTGTGGCCAGCCCACGACCACGCTCTGCGAGGTGGTGTCGGTGCCGCAGCCGTTCTCCACAATCAACTGAAGGGTATATACGCCGGACTCTTCAAAGATGAAGACGGGCTCGGGAGAGGTGAGCGAGCCGGAGTCCAGCCTGTAGCCCTGGTCTGGCTGCACCGACCAAGTATAAGACAGGTCGCCGCCCGAAGAGCTGTCGGTGGGCGTGATGATGACCGGCACACAGGGCGGCACCTGGTCTTCTTCCAACCGCTCTTTCTTATCTATGGTGAAATTCGCTTTCGGCTCCTGGCTCAGCTTAAACTCCTGCGTGAACACCGCCTCGCAGCCGTTTTTGTTCACGGCCCGGATGCTGATCGGGTAATTGCCCAGGGTGTCATAGGCCGTCGGGTTCTTGATCGGGAACTGGTTTGCCAGGTACTCCTTCTCTTCTCCGTTGCCCCAGTCCACAAAGTAACGGGTGATGTCGGCGAGGTAGGGTGCCTGCGTGGCGTTGGTAATGGTGGCATATATGGCCGTGTCGCCGGGGGCCACGGTGTCGGGCAGGCACACCTGAAAGTCATTCTCTTCGGTAAAGGCCACCACCGGCAACTGCCGCACATTGATGGTCTGCGTGATGGTGTCGGAAGAACAGCCTGACCGGTTCACGCCATATACCTGCACGGTGAAGGGAACGGTGCCGGTGCCGGTCGTGTCGTAGGTTTGGGTGACGGGCACAGCGCCTGTGCTGGACACGGTGTTGCCATTCCCGAAGTCCCACACGTAAATCACATCCTCGGTTGGGTTCACCACATTGAAGGCAACCTCGGTGCCGGAGCAGATGGCGCCTGTCGGGGAGATATTAAAGGTGGGTCTTGGCGGCTTCGGGTCAACGGTCACGGAGAACTCACCGGATGTTGGCGTGCCCTGGCAACTTCCCCCCGTTGCCTGTACGGTATATATACCGCCTATATTTGACTTATATGTGGCTGCTGTGGCGCCGGTTATCGCCTGCCCGTCCCGGAACCACTGATAGCCGGTAGGGGTGAAGTTAGCTCCCGGCACTGCATTCAGGGCAATGCTCTCGCCCTCACAAATATTGGAAGCCTGCTGTGACACAATAGACACGGTGCAGGTAACGGAAGTCTGGCCAAAGGCCTGCCCCGCGAACAGAAAGCACAGCAGCAGCCAGCAGATGGAAACGTGCTTTTGTAAAAGAAAATGCATTAGGTCGTGGTTATAAGGGTGAACTACAGGCTTCGCGTTTCTCTGAGCATTACAGTATCAATATGTTTCAGGGTTCATGGGGAGGTCGGCTTCGGTATGGCTTTGAGGGCAAGAAGGAGGTCATGGCAAAAGCAGTTAGTCCGGGCGGCACGTCTCAGGCCCGGCAACAGGGAACATTTCCACCTTATACCTTATTGCCAAAACCCCGAAAAGGTTACATAGCAACTTCATATTTTAGCATGGCCAAATAAGTAACGTACTGGCTTCTTGCAAATTGCATGATTCTCTCTTCCCGAAAAAGTTTGCAGCAACCGGCAGGGCCTGTAAGCCGCGTCTGGTGCCAGGAAGCCAGTAGGTTCGAGATGGCCTGCTTTTGTACTGATCCTGGTATATAGGCAGCACGCAGAACAGCCCTCCGCACCAGCAATATAACAAAGATAATCGGCAAAGTGAACGGCGTTGGGAGCGGCAGCCGCAGGTGCCGCGACGGCATGCAAAAGGCTGGGCAGCGCATCAAGGCAAGAGGCGCCTCACGCAATCAGGGGCCGGAGCCGGGCGGGTTATATATAGCTGCCTATATATAAAAGGCGGCAGAAAGCGCTGGCGGCGGACGCAACGGGCAAGCTATGTACCAGGGTAAAAGCAGCACATATCATATATAAACGCGATACAAAAGGCTGTGTGCCCTGATACCGGCTACCTGCGTCCTCTTACTTATATATAGCGTCAGTTCATGTTTAGCCAGGCCTGGGCAGCGGCTTTGTCCGGAAAGTTCTGGAAGGCGATGCTGAACATGGCCTCCTCCCTCGCCTCGCTCACATTTTTCTCCCGAAGGAAGTCCTGTGTGCCGACGCGGGCGAGTTTCTGCAGGCGGGTGTCCATCAGGTCGCGGGCAAACTTTATCAGCACCCCCTTGTGCTCATGGTTGGAAGTGTCGATGGTGGCTTTGCTCGAGTCGATCAGGAGCTTTTTCACATCGTAGTGCTTTACCGTTTCCACAATAACGCTGAACGCCTCCTTTACCTCCGTCATCATCAATGGGTTGAAATCCGGACAGTCTACATCCAGGATATCCGTGGCAGGATTATAGTTCAGCCTCACCAAACTGTTGTCGTACAGCACCATTCTTCTTTCTCCTATAATGCCAGGGCAAGATATTCAAAAGCCTTGAGAAAGAGCCTCATTATCTGCCGGAAGGCCAATAAAAATTCATATATACCCCTGCACAGACGCAGGCGGCACCGGAGGGCGCTGGCTTTTGGCAGGCTTCGCCTTTAATTAGCCACCAGCCTCCCCGACTTTTTCAGGTACCGGACCGAAAGGTAAATCAGGCCGAGCACAACGATCACCGCCGGGATGAGCATGTTGCGGAGGTCCATGTCGTAGCCGGTGAGCTGTGGGTACTTCAGCAACAGGATGAGCGCGATGCCCACCAGCCAGACGAACTGCGTGTTGTACTCTTTCAGAATCCAGCGCCGGGCGTTAAAATGCATCTGGCTGAAGGTGGCGCCGAGCCCTCTCGGGTCTATCAGCCATCGGTTGACGCGGGAGCAGTAGGCGTCGAACTGCGGCCCGAACTTTTTTCGGAGGAAGTTCTCCTCGGCCAGCACGATGGCCTGGTATATGAACAGGAAGAGCGGGATGAACACCGCCACATATAGAAGCGAGTTGGAGAGGACACCCACCCCGGCCAGCATCAGGATGTTGCCTACGTACAGCGGGTTTCGGCAGTGGTTAAAGATACCCTCCGTCACCAGTTCCTCGGCATACACTTTCTTGTCCTTGCCGCCGCGGATGATATAGGCCAGGCCGATGGTGGCGCCCCGGATGAGCTGCCCCGTCACGGTGATGACCAGGCCGAGGATGATGGGCCACAGGTAGTAGTTCTCGCCGAATGCCTCCCTTGTGAAGATGGCCGGAGACGGGATGAAGAGGGCCAGGTACAGGAAGATGAACAGGATGTTCCGGTACTTGAAAAAGAAATTGCCGATGGATATCATTTATTTTTTGATTGCAATGACGCCGGAGAAATTGTACCACTTGAAGAACGTCTCGCAGGAGGCGAAGCCCGCCTCGCGCAGCATGTGTACGTTCTCGCTGAGCTTGTAGGGGATGAGCACGTTCTCGAGCGCCTCCCTTTTCTGCGATATCTCCATCTCGCTGTAGTGGTTCCTGCGCTTGTAGTTGTAGTAGTATTTGATAAAGTCGCGGTTGAAGACGGTGTCCTCGGTCAGCACCTTCTCCACCAGAATCAGCACGCCGTTGGCCACCAGGCCCTCGGCGATGCTTTTCAGCAGCCTCTCGCGGTAGATGGGCCGGATGAACTGCAGCGTGAGGCACAGCACCACCACCGAGGCGTTCTGTATGTCGGCGCCCTGCTGTATATCGGCCGCCTGCAGCTCGTAGGGCCTCACCAGGCCCGCCTCTTTCAGCTTCCGGTCGCATTTCTGAAGCATCTCGGGCGAGTCGTCGATGCCCACAAAGCGGATGTCGGGCGGTATCATGGTGTCCATGCCGATCAGGGTGGTGCCGGTAGAGCAGCCCAGGTCGTAGACGTTGGTGCCCTCCTGGGCGTGGTCTGCCGCCAGTTCCGCCACCATCCGCTGGATTTCGCCATAAAAAGGAACAGAGCGGTTCACCATATCGTCAAATACGCTGGCCACCTTGGCGCTGAACTTGAAGTCTGAGGCTGCTTTCAGCTCTTCCTTGAAAACCTCATCGGTCTCTTTGTTGCTTTCGGCCATATATCAACTGTAACAGTTTTTGGGCATCTGCCAGGCTTTACGTCCCGGTACGCACCCACTATTTAGAAATAAAATCCATATAGTACAAGACGCTCCCGCAAATTGCTGTCATCACAGTTATATATGGCCCAGTTCCACTGCAACCCTCCCACAGCAGCGCGAGGATATATAGCTTGCCTGGGCCGGTACGTAGAAATGCTGCCAAATTAAGTATAAATAATCGCTTTTATACCCGTATATGCAGTGTGTTACCTATTCTATTTCTGATTCATGAACGCGGAGCACACCACTATCACAACGCAGGAGCAGTACGATGCAGTGGCCGCCCGCCTAGAGGAGTTGAAAAACGCCCCGGCTGGCTCGGAAGGGGCGAAAGAACTGAAGTTGCTGACAAAGCTGATCGTCGATTTCGAGAGAAAGCGGTCGCAGTCTGTTTAGAAAAGCTGAAACGACATTAACACTGTCCCCGCTATATATGGCATATGCTTCCCCGGTAGGCAAAGCACCCGGATTCAGTCTCTGAATATAACCCAGCGGAACCTGCTGCTTCCACGCCCTGCTGAACTGCTACATATATTTCCTGTGTTCCTACTGTCACACCTTTGATATAGCGCTTCCCCATACGCTTTACGGGCATATGAGGTAGTCTGGTTAGCGGCGTTATATACTGCTTCGCATCCGGCCAACTTCTTTGAAAGACCTATGGGAGGTTACTGTACCAGCAGTTTCCCAGACCTGACTTCACCTGACGAGGACCGTGCTTGGATGATGTAGAGCCCGGGGCTCAGGAGCTTCCCGATCACCACCTCCGCCCTGGCAGCCCCCTGCTCGTCGGCGCTTACCGTCAGGGTCTGTGCCACACGCCCTGACGCGTCTGTCAGCGAAATGGTAACCAAGGCCATGCTACGCAGGTTATGAACCACCAGAAGCGCAGCACCTCCTGCCGCCGGATTGGGATACACCTCCATATCTTCCATATCTTCGCTTTCCGGCCTTACACGCATGGCTTGTGTACTTAGCGCTGTGGCCGTTGTAGTCGCGGGTTTATCAGCTTTCAGCAAGGTCAGGCAGGGTTTTCCGTCACCGTTGCCATCATAGTACTCAGTAAGGTACAGATTGCCTGTGCGCTCATCCTCCACAATATCGAGCGGGTTGGCAAATGGCTTCCGGAGGCCCGGAATCTGGCTGCCTGTAACGGCACTGATAATGTCTTTCGAGGTTCCTCCCGGCTGCAGCACCATTATATCGTCCCCCCCGCTGAAGCGGCATACCAGCAGCCTGCCCTTCAGTTTGCCGTCAAAGGCGTTGCTCTTGTACTCGATCACACCGTTAGGGGAGATGTTGGGCCCGAAGTCGTAGGACCAGCCCCTGAAGTTGGGCTCCCTGGGCGTGCCCACCGGATAGCCGTAGGTCTGGCCGTTCGCTGTCCAGACCACCTCACCGAGATCGGTGCCGCTGGTCGGGTTTCCGCCGTTCAGGATGTACTCTTTGCGCAGCGTATTGGGGTGGCCGTAATACCCGCCTTTCTGCACCCTGTACAGGTAATCGTTCTGTGTGTCACGCACATCCGTCATGGCCGCGATGGTAGGCCCGGTATACGTTTTCCCGTCAGACCACACAGAGCCCGATTTAAGCTCAGGGGTGCTGCCTCCGGCCGCCGAACCGTTGGTGGGCACATAGAGCTGCCCGTTCGAGTGCCAGACCAAGTCATAGGCATTCCGCACCCCCCTGGCATATATGGTGAGCGGGGCGCCCGAGGAAAACGGATCGTAGGTTCCGCCCCCGTCGCGGGTTTTAGCATTTATGGGCAAAGCAAGCTGCTGTGCCCGGGCAATATCCAGACGCAGCACAGCGGCGGTCAGAAGCCTTTCGGGCCTGTTGCCCCAGGCCGCGTCAGGAGCCCCCATGGCCGTGTTGCTGCCCTGTGTGAAGTACAGCGCCCCATCCGGGCCAAAATCGATGGAGTTGGTCGAGTGGTCCTTGTAAGAGCGGGGAAGGTTGATAACATAGTCCTTGAGCTGTGGGCTGGAGGGGTTGCTCAGGTTAATCCTTGTGATCTTGCCGGTCCAGTCAGGAACAGCATTGTAGGCCGCGGAAGAATGGCTTATCCAGGCAATGAGATTGGTAGCCGTTGCGGATGGGTCGAAATGAAAGCCGATCAACAGACGCTGTGTGGTGCCAAAAGGAGAAATGGTAACATGGTTGCGGATGGTGCCGTCAGCGTTTATATCCCAGCGCTCTATCTTACCGCCCGAAGAAACCGCGTAGAGCCGGTGGTCCGGGCCAATCACAAGGGTTGTAAAGCCATAGCTCCCGAAGCCGTTATCCACCAGGGTTTTCATGGTAAAGGATACCCCCTCCAGGTCGGTGGGCGTGTCGGGGGCCGAGCTGGTTGTGGTGAAACGCGATTTGAAGGGGATAATGGCATACCCGTTCAGGTCCTTTACCTGATCTGATATCTGAAACTCATAGGTGGTGCTGGCATTAAGCGCGGCCGAGAGCGTAATCGCGTCGCCTGCGGCCGTTGTGTTAACGGCTGTTCCCGAAACCTGGCTTAAGCCCGAGCCTGTTACAGCAAACAGCTTGACTGTGGCTGTGTTGGCTGTACTGACATCAAGGGATTTGCCGCTCGGAAATGCCAGGTCTACCGACATCGACTGGTCCAGGGGAACATTGGTAGCTCCGTTGGCAGGGCGCACCGCCGCTACATAGGGCCTTGATGAAAGAGACTTGACAGAGAAGTTATCGAACGTGTACGTTACCGACGAGTTCGAATTACGGTGTGTGGCATATATGCCGGCATAGGCTGTAGAGGCTGTGAGGCCCATGTTTGCAATACTCAGGCTTTTGGTGGAGTACGCCGCTCCCACGTTCAGGTAGGTAGACCCGTCTGTGGAGTAAAAGGCTTCCGCTGTGTTGGTTGCCGGATCTACGGTTAGCCGCAGTCTCATGTACTTTGTGTTGAGCCCGGTGATGGCGGAGGTGATGCGCTGATCGGCGGAGCCCGAGGCATCATTTATTTCTCTTCTGAACTCTACTTTATTGGCAATCACTACCAATTTCAGGTACGTCTTGTCATTCAGGCCAAACCAGATCCCTGCCTGCTGACCTGAACTGCCGTTATAAGGTTTAACCAGTATAACATCTGTCTGGAGCTTTCCCCGCGAATCCACCCGCACCCCGAGCGCGTTCAATTGGTTGTTGTTGGTAAGGTAGGCTATGCCTTTGTTTGTAACCAGCTTCAAGGTGCCGGAGCTCACCGTCAGCTTTGACGGCTCATAGCCCGGCACGGACGTGTAACGCGGCGTGCCATCCGCAGAAAGGCGCGTGCCCGAGTAGTCAGCTGCCATCCGGAAGCCCGTGCCTACTCCGTTTTTATCCTTCACAGTTCCGGAAACACTACTGCCAAACGTGAGGCTCACCGGAAGAGAGGCCTGTACCTGGTCACAAGATAAGGGGCTGATGGGCGGGCAGCCTTGCGCGGCCGCCTCAACAGAAATGAACATGCTCAGCGCCATCAGCAAGACCTGCCATGCTGAGGCAAGATTAAAAGAATAGCACATCGTCTTTTGATTAATGTTTACCTGCCTGAAATAAGCTGCAAAGGGGAGATTTGCCTGAAAAGGCCGTGGAGGAAGAATAGAGAAGAAAAGAGCTCATGTGAGGCACATCTCTTTCCCTGATTGATGTCCCGTGTAGGTTGAACCTGACAACACAAATTGGCGCTCTTGTATATGCCGACGTGCCGGTTCCGCAGCTAACTGAGGCCTGCTACCCGGAGGCTATGGCGCCGCCAGACGGTAACCTCAGCACCGCCACCGTGCTGTTCTGTAACATTACAGGTAGATTTTATAACCTGCCCAAGCAGGCCTAGTGCTTAATGGCAGGCAATATCGCCTAACAGTGCCTTGCGGGGAACTTAGCGATTGCCGCGTCCGGTGGCCACGTCAGCGCAGCCACCGGGCGCCATGAGGTGCTTACTCGATAATCAAATAAAACTCGGCCCTGCCTGAGGTTGCCTGAGCCTTCACCAGGTACATTCCCGGGTTCGCCTGCCTGCCTGAAAGCAGTTCTGTGCTGGCTGCCCCCTCGTCGTCAGTAAGCAATACTTTTGTCTGAAGATGGCGCCCTGCCATATCATACAGGGTGACAAGGGTGGTTTCGCGCCCGGCAAAGCCCGATAGCTCCACCTGCACTTTCCCGCCTTTGCTCGGATTGGGGTATACCTTCAGTTGTGCTTTATGCCCCACCGCCACGGCTTCCAGGGCTGATGAGTTGGAGGCAGCCAGCTTTGCCCCGGAAGGTGCCCTGAATATTTCGACACCTGCTATGGCCACGCGGTTAACGGTAGGGTTAAACTTGATATGGAGCATCCCGTCCGTCACATTTACTGTAAAGTCTTTCACCAGCGCGGCTCTGTAGCCTGCCTCCCTGTAGATATCGAAGCCGGAAAGGCGCAGTTGATTTTCTATGCTGATGCTGAACACCCTGGCTCCCACGGCTGTGAAGTAATTCTCTACAAAGTGCATGCGCACATAATAGCTGCCATTGGCAATCGGAATCTCGTAGCGCGTTTCGGCCAGGTCAGTGGACGCCGACAGGTAGGTCTGATAGAGGACATCGTCTTCTGTAGCCGCGATAGCCGTTGTCACAAGCTGCTTATCCAGTTTTATACTGCCTTTGCGGTAGTTTACATCAGCCTCCCAAACAACGCCTGCAATGGTCTTGCTGGCGTCAGAGGCGCCTTTTATGCGCTTGGCAGCCGTAATGGTGAAACTGCTACTGTTGGCAATGCCATAAAGCAGTATCCGCAATGGGGATGCGGCGCTGTTATAATGCACCAGCAGGGCCGCATTTTTGATGCCCTGGCTACTCGGCCTGAAGCTTACCGCGATGTTAGTGGAACTCTGGGGCCCGAGCGTGGTGGTGGATGGGGCTGTGGCCGAGAACTCAGCTTTACCAGGCCCGACTACCTCTACGCCTTTTATCAGAATAGAAGGATCGTTGCCGCTGCTGTATGTTTTGCCTGAGTTCTTCAGGTTCACACTCATGCTTTTGCTTCCGCCTGTCAGCAACGAGCCAAAAGACACTGCTGAGGGCGCGGCAGCCAGCTCTGAGTAATGGGCCGAGCCTGCTTCCGGCTTCAGGTTGCCTACATAGTATATATTGTCCTGGTAATCATAGTTGGTGTACTGCGTGCCGAGGTAATCGCCACCAATGATGTAAGCATTGGGTATAACATTGCCATTGGCGTCTATTGCCTTCCAGATGCGCATGCCTATCTTGCCCTTGTAGTTTCTGGTCCTGTCGGAGTAAGCGCTAGCCACCCTGAATCCGAAGGCCCCACTCGCGCTGAACGTGCCCGCGGCCACCTCCGTGGACGAACCGCTCCTTCTGGGAAGCAGCGATTGTCCATCCAGTGAGTTGTGCGTAAACAGCGTATTGATGGTGGAGGTGCCTTTGCTGTACCACTGGAACCGCTCTGTGAAGGAGCAACAGCCGTGGTAGGCCGCCATCTGCACCACCGTAACCGGCCTGCTGGGATCCGCGCGCACAAAAAAGGCCGACAATATCTCATCAGAGTTGGGCACCAGGCTGCTTCCATCTATTACGCCGTCATTGGAGGCAAACCCGGTCCTGGACATAAACCCTAAGGCACGTATTACCTCCACGGCATATGGTTCGTTGTTCCCTTCGCCTCTGTACTGCCACAACCCGTGCAGTTTCACCTCCTTTGCAGGGGCTGAAGCATCATTGGAAGCTATGGTGAGCCTGTCGTTTAGTATTTTCACCCGGCCCCCCAAATCTTTTGCTACAAACGCTATGACCACCTCAAGAGAGGCACCCGTACCCAGGCTTCTGGGCAAGGAGGTGCTGGAATTATAGGCTGTGCCATTAAGCGAGACAATTCTCCAGGCTGCCGTGTTAGAAAGCGTCAGATTGCTTATAGTAAGGGTTCCGGTGCCTCTGTTACTGATTTTCAGCCTCAGCTTATCATGGTTGGCGTTGTAAGGGGTATAGGTGCCGTCGCTGTTCGTGCGTCGCCACGGAATCTGAATGCGGGAGGCAACAAAACGGTCTGGCGCCGGAAACTTATCCAGGTTCTCCACCACCATGTATGCATTGCTCGATGAGCTTTGTATCATCAGGGCCTTCAAAAAGGCTTCCCTAAAGCCAGGGAAGGCATAGACTGTGTAGCCGGTAAAGCTGCGCGCCAGAAAGCCGGCATGCCCCATAGCGAAGACGCCTGTGCCGTTCGCTCCGGCTGCCACTGCCTGCCCGGGAGGAAGAATAGTGCCGAGTGTCAGGATGAGGCTCCCCACCATGCCTAATACCAATATCTCCATCTTCTGCCTGATGGAATTCAAAACAACAAGAAATGCTACGTATTCCTCTTTCATAGCCATAAACGGTAATGAGAGCTTCAAATAACACAAACGACAATTCATGCAGAACCTATGGTATAGGCCCGGGGAAGTTGTAAGGTAATCAGTATTTCAGGCTACTGTTATTTCTGTTTTTAATTTCAGGCTACTGTTATTTCTGTTTTTAGGACTTATACAACGCAAGATTTTACAATTCAAAGCAAATTTTTCTCACTGCTTATACCTTTTGCGTAAATCCTACTTCTATAGGAAAAACGCTTCTTGTTTGGATGTCTCAGTATAATAACCAGCAAGAATTCGCTTTATATAGTTAAATTTAATATTATAATAGTATAATCAATTTATTATACGCACACTCCTCCTTTTCGTATACAAACTTCCATTAATTAGTATGTATATAGCTCTCTTCTTGGTGAATGGCTTGATTTGGCTGCCAAAAGTTTATAGAGCTGCTGCCCGCTTTGCCAACTATCGCTTTCCAGAACAGCTTGATGCTATAAGACTATATATAAAGTATATCCGGCGTTATCGATATTTAGCAGGTTTATTTCATGAAATAGTATGGCTCTCCAATCTTCACTCAGTGAAGTTGCCTCCACCTATCTTGCATTCCAAGAAGTAGCAGTTCAGTACCCAAAAGCTTCCAAACGCTTCCAGAGTGGTATTAGACGGTTAAATATCGACAGAAACCGTTCACTGGTCGGTGCATACCCATCGCACGTACGCCATGTGTTATCTATTCAGCGGCTTAGCCACAAGCAGGCTCAGGATGGACAATTTTTCTCACGCACCCCTGCAAGTGACTCGTGAGAAGGAATATTGAGCATTGATAGAAGCTGCCTCCAGACAACCCCACTACTTAACCCAATTCACCTGCTTGTACCTTACTTCTTCAAACGGAGGAGATAAAAGGCTAACGCATGCCAGAAGAGACACTTGCCCGCTTGCCTCGTATCTCTTCTGGCATGCTGCCGAAAGCCTGGGTTCTGCTCAAGCAGCAGCATATGTGCCCCCTAGCTAGTGTGCATTGAACCCAACCGTTAATGTCCCTCCCGGTTCCGGAGATCGCGCAGCACGCTCTTCAGCTTTCGCGGATCGTCCATATACCGCGCCAGGTCAAAAATCTCCACTTTCCTGAATTCCACCGGATGGCTCTCGCTCTGCAGGGCTATATACCCCTCCTTCAGAAGCTGGCCGTCCTTTTTGAGGGCAGGGTCATAGTTGCTCACGTTGCCGCCGCCAATCTGCGGCTTCTCATATACCAGCACCGTGTCTCCTTCCACGATGTGCGTGACGATGGAGTCTCCCAGCACAAGCACCTCGGCGCGCACCCATTGGTCGCCGTGGTAGGTTTTGGAGCTAGAGTTAATGCAGTGGGGCGTGAAGAGGGTATCGCCCACCACCACGTTGGTACCGGGCGTGCAGAGGTTCGCGGTGCTCCGCTCGTCCTGCCCGTTGCCCCCCAACAGCTGCGCCTCCAGCGAGATTGGGAAGTCCTGGTCGAGGCCCATGGTGCTGGCCGGCTGGGCGTGCAGCATGGCGCCGCTGTTGCGGATGGCCCAACCGGGGCCGCCTGCCACCTGCTCCCCCGTAAAGCGGTACTCTACTGCCAGCAGGTAAGCCGAGTAGGGCTTCTTGTAGAAAATATGCCCGTACTGCTCGTTAAAGGCGTCGTACTGGTCGTAGCGCACCACCATCTTCCCGTCCTCCACCCGGAAGGTGTTCCCGTAGTTCTCGTTCAGGGGGTGGCCCGTGATCTTTATATCCCAATCCTTCAGGTCTTTCCCGTTGAAAAGCTGCACCCATTCCTCCTGGGTTTCCTGGGTCTTCCCGGCTTCCCGGGTCTCATTTTTCTGCGGAGTGCAGGACAGGCACGCCACGAGCAGGCAGGTACCGAGTAAGGCTTTTATTTTCATCAGATACGTTCTGTTTAAATTATATATACCCGTTAAACGAGGCAGGAATGAGATGCCTCAACTTTTTTAGCTGCCACCCCATTCCTGCCCTTCTAATCCCCCGCGCTTCCCGTAAGATATTCTTTACTGTGGCAGTCGCTATATATAGCCACGCGCCATTTATTTCTTCTGCTGCGACAGGAACGTGACGAGCGACGCAAACTCCTCGTAAGACAGCGAGTTGGCGAGCCCTGCCGGCATCATAGACGTCTCCAGTTCCTTGCGCGATTTGATATTGCTGGTTTTAATCGTGCTCACCTGCCCGGCAATGTCGCGCATCACGATGCGGTCCGCCGACTCCTGGGTGATGAAGCCCATATAGCTCTTCCCGTCTTTGGTGTTGATGAGCACAGACGCAAATCCCTGGGAGATAGAGGCGTTCGGCTTCAGGATAGACTCCGCAATCTGCTCGCGGTTCATGATAGAGCCGATCTGCCCCATGAAAGGTCCCTTCATCGTTTCGCCGTCGTTTATGCTGTGGCAGGCGATGCAGCCCTGCTGCGTAAAGAGGGCTTTCCCCTTCACCGGGTCGCCTTTTATTTTAGCGATGGCCAGCATCACGTCTTCGATGGAGGATTTCCCAATCTGGCCTTTCTGGCTTTTTATCTTCTCCAGGTCAACATTGTTTTCCTCTTTTGCCGCCACAGCCTCATCCATTCCCCCAAAATCCGCAATCTCCATCCGGTGCCGGGCGTTCAGGTCGGCGAAGAATTCCTTGCCGGCGGCGTCCGCATTCTCCCACTCCGCCTTCAGGAACTGCTCGATGGCTGGCGATGCCTCCCAGGTGATGCCCTTGTAGTAAGGCCCGTGCGTGTCTGGGCGGGTGCTCCACCACCACGACCCGTCATAGGGCGCCTCTATTTTATAGAGCCGCGACAGGGTGGTCAGAATTTCCGCTTTCAGTTCTTCGTCGCTCGTCTGCTTGTAGGCTGCCATCAGGCCGTCCACTGCCTTCTGGTCGTGCATGTAGCGCAGGGCCCAGAGGGCGAGCTTGGAGTTGTCTGTTCCGATGGCGTCCACGGCGGCGTCCACGGCGTTCAGTTTCACCAGGGCCTGCACCGCGAGGTGGGGCAGCACAACCGGTGCGTTCGGCACCGCATGGGGCCCCTCGGTGCCTTTTTCCGGTGCGGCAAGGGAGGCCGGAACATCAACCTGCAGCAAGGCGGGGGCCGCTTCTTTGCGGCCAAGGCGGCCGAGGCCGATGATGGCCGCCGCCTGCACCCGCTCCGAGGAACTCTCGAGGCCCTTCAGGAAAGGCTCGATGGGCACTTCGTCTACAAATGGCTTTCTGTCGCTGAGGGCGCGCAAGGCGTACTCCCGCATGTCCTCCTCCTGCGTCAGCTGCACGAGTTTGTCAGTGGCGTCTTCTCCGGCGGCCTGCGCATAGGCATACATCCCCGCTATACGGGCATAGAGCGGCAGGCTTTTGTCGGCGGCCACTTTCCAGGCTGCTTTCGAGGCCTTCTTCACCGGGCGGGTAATCAGCTCCTGCTGGGCGTGCAGGCGCGCCACGGCACTCTCTGACTTCAGCAGGTTCGCCAGTTTCTTTTCTGAGAGTTTGTCGAGGTCGGGGAATGGCTTATACGCCCAGTTCTCCGGCACCACCCGCACCACGAAGCCCTTGTCCGGGTTGCCTGAGTAGCCCGCTCCGTCCCAGGCCGACATATAGAGCCTGCCGGAGGCGTCCACATCCAGGTCCGTGATCTGCGGCAGCTCAATAAACTCCTCCTCTTTCTGCTTGAAGCTCGCGCCGTCCGGCGTTACCCGGTGTATATATAACTGGCTTCTTCCCCAGTCGGCCATCATCGGCACCTTGTTGTACTTCTCCGGCCAGGTGGGCTCGTCCATATATAAGGAACCGGTGCCGGAGCCGCCGCCCACGTCTATCAGGGCAGGGATGATCTCATCCGTGAAGTTCTTGAACAGGACAGGGTAGCCGTACTCGCCGGACTGGATCTGGTGGCTGAAGCGGATGTTCCAGCCGCCCCCGTCGTTGGTGTTTCCGCGCGTGAAGATGTTCATGTAGGGGTCGATGGCCACATCATATATGTTGCGCATGCCGTGCGTGTACACTTCCATCTCGGTGCCGTCGGGCCGCACCCGCACGATTCCGCCCCCGAGCATGGTCAGCTTTTTTCCGGAGCGGTCCACCGCGTTGTGGAAGCCAAAGTCGCCCACGGCTATATATACCCAGCCGTCGATGCCCATCCGGATGCCGTTGGTCGCGTGGTCGGTGCCCCGGCTCTGCAGAAACTTGGGGGAGCTGATGTTCTGGATGAGCGGCTTGGAAGGGCCGTCCGCCACGCCGTCCTGGTCTGCATCCTCAAACACGACGAGATCCATGCCTGACGCTGCCCCGGTTTCCTCGGAGAAGGTGGTGTGCAGCACGAAAACCTGGTCGCCGAGCGAGATGATACCGCGCGGGTTGTCGACCCTGGCAAATACCGTGTGCTGGTCTGCCTTGCCGTCGTTGTCTGTGTCCACCAGCTTCACGATGCTTCCTTTCCCCGGTTCTTTTCCCAGCGAGCCCATCATGTCGACCCCCACATACACCTCCCCGGTTGGGGCAACGGCGAGGGCGGCCGGGCTAGGCACAATATCAGGCCCGGCGAAGGTGGTCATTTTCAGTCCGTCCGGCACCTGCTGGGCCATGGCTTTCCTGGCTTGCCGTATCTCAGGACTGTGCGGCTCTGGCAGCATGCCGCTCAGCATCAGAAACACGAAGAACAGGCTTAGTTGTATTTTCAGCATTTTAATTGATGTTAATTGTTACTCTTTCTGTGACCTATATATGATGACGGCTTAAACCCCTAAGGCTCCGGGCTTACCCACGGTGTGCCTGAACTGCTTCAGAGCCGCGCAGGGCGGGCCAATTATATCTCCTGGCGCACTTCGCGCGGATAGCCTCAAAATAAAGCCCTAATGTAGGTAATTTTCTTCTTTTCTGCTGGCTTGCCGCAATTTTATGCCCGATAAAGGCCTGCCCTGTTTTGCCCGGCCCACGTGTGCAGGCTGTGCGGCATGCTCTGGTTTAGGCTGTTACCGGGGATTCGGGGAGCAGGCAGACACGATAGCTTCTTGCCGCGCCATCGCGCAACAGGTTAGGGCAGACCCGTGCTGCTGCTGGGCAGTCGCTGACTCAAGGTTTGAGATGCGACAGCACGGGCTACCTATGTTACTTACAAGCCCTGTTGAACCCGTATTTTCTCATTTGAGGTTGACATATACCCTTAAGCGGACTTATATATTCCCTTTATCGCGGCCTTACGATGTTACTTTTCTGGATTTTCATTATATATCAATTTGCTTATATATGCAGATATCACAATATCAACCGCGAAAAGTAAGCTTGGAACGCGTTTTTAATTCAATGTATATATCATAGTTAATACAAAAATTGCTGTCGTTTACTAAATATTAATGTTACTCTACCCATATATATTTCCTGTTTTCTTGTATAGCTCGGGCGTATCATTGTACCATATAAAACCTACACACCCTGTCATATGAACATCTCAGCCACCTCTCTTCGCCCTGCTGCCCTGGATAGTTTTGGAGGAAATTTTGCTATGGCCTCTTTCCCATCAAAGCCGGATAATGCCTTCGATGACAGCCATTTCAACTTCACGACCATAGATGGCAACATGATGCCTTACAACGCAGGCACAAATGCCGTAAGCAGCGGGGCAGGGATATTCATCGGCGACTATTTCGTGGGCCTCACGGACGACAGCATGTTCTCCGGCAACAGCATGCCCTGTATCAAATACTAACTGCGGCTACGCAACGCTTCTGCAACCAATACCCCCGCGAATAAAGTAGCTGCTGGTTTTGCAGGGCACCAATCTGGCGTCCGTTTATATAGGTGGCTCTGGCAGCAGCATACCTATATGGCACCTGCCACGGCTTCTGTTTACTTCTCCGGAGAAGCACGCTGTTTTCCTGACATCCTTCTCCTGCTCGCCCTCGGGCACAGGACCATGTTCCTGGTGCAGGCTGAGCAGGTCAGCATCTTTACCGGGGCGCTGCGCTTATGAACGCGGCCGGCTTCTGCAGCAAAGCTGGTCGTAGCAAGCCATGCCACTCACGCCGCCTTGCCTACCTCCCTGCAGCGGCAATTGTCTCTTATATAATGTTTCGCCCCGCTGCCTTATATACTCCCCTATCCTGCATTGCAGGCCATCTCCGCTTTTCATATTTTTGCCGGGTATCTGATTTTCGTGATGAGCAGCGACACCCTCAACCGTTTCGACCGCATCGTGGCCATGCTCGTTCACCTGCAATCGGGGCGGGTGGTAAAGGCACAGGATATGGCTGCCCGTTTTCAGGTGAGCCAGCGCACCATCTATCGGGACATCCGCACCCTAGAAGCCTCCGGCGTGCCCATAGCCGGAGAGGCTGGCGTGGGCTATTCCCTGATGGAAGGGTACCGCCTGCCCCCGGTCATGTTTACCCGGGAAGAGGCTGCCAGCTTTGTTGCCGCCGAAAAACTGATGCAGAAGTTCAGCGACAAAGCCCTGGGCGCCCACTACGAATCGGCGATGTATAAAGTGAAGTCTGTGCTTAGAGGCAGCGCGAAGGACTGGGTAGCCGCCCTGGAGTCGCAGATATGGATAAACTCCTCCCAGGAGATCTTTAGCGAGCAGGCACCCGATGCCCTGAACGTGCTGCTCGACAGCATCGCAGCAAAAAGGCGGGTCGCCCTGCAGTATCAATCCCTCCAATCAGATGAGCCCACCAACCGTATCATTGAGCCTGTGGGGCTGTTCAACGAAAACAACTACTGGTATGTGATGGCCTACTGCCACCTGCGGGAGGATTACCGCCAGTTCCGCACCGACAGGATGCAGGCGATAACGCGGACAAGCCTCCCCTTCACAAAAGAGCACGGCAACACAGACGACTACAGAAACACAGGCGGGCCAGCCCAAAAAACCAGGGTGGTGATACGGGTGGACAAAGCAGTGGCCAGGTACATCAAAACCGGGCGCAAGTACTATGGGTTTGTGTCGGAAAGAACGGTAGGCGACATGGTGGAAATGGTATTTCTGGCCCCGGACGTGCTGCATGGCTTCGCCCGCTGGTTTATGATGTTTGGCGACTGCGCCAGGGTAGTAGAGCCCGAGAGCCTACGGGAGCGGGTGGGCGAACTGCTGGAAAAAACGAGGGCCAACCTGAAGCCGGGAGGCTAAGCCAGCGTTTTTCAGTCTTCCAGCTCGACACAGGCAAAGCCGGCGCGCCGCATGTTTTTGATGATGGCAGCGGGCTGCACCGAAACGGCCTCGACCCGGAGGATGTGGTCGCAATCCTCCAGGTCAAAGTTCCATTTCTCGCTTTCATCCATCAGCCTGTCCAGCAGGGGCCTCACCTTGCTGACGCTGCGGTTTGTCGTGACCGATGTTTTGAATACAAGCACTGTTCCCATGATACATGCTTCGTTTTTTACCTTTCCCAAAAATAAGGCGGTTCTATACCCAGCGACCGCAGATACACATAGCCCTGCGCCCTGTGGTGAATTTCGTTGTCGATAAAATAAAAGACGGTTGACCACACCGTTCCCTCGTATTTCCCGAAGGCGACGATGTGCTCCTGGAACCTTTCGTCGGGAACCTGCGCCCAGTACCGGTTGATTTCAGCTGTGGCCTCATCCCAAAGGGCAAGTATTTTCGCTTTGCTGTCAGCCTGACCGAGCTGTTCATTCAGTTCCTCCGCTGCCCCGCCAGCAATCTCCCGTACGCCCGGGGCGGCAATAGCCAGAAGTTCCTTTGCCATGGCAGCGAAAGGCCGCATGCCGGCCACAGCATATCCGAAGAGCTCCTTTTCCGGGAAAGCCTCGATGACCTTTCGGGTAAGGCGCCTGTGTCCCTGCCAGTGCTGCAGCAGGTCGGCTGAGGTGATAAGCGGGGCAGTCTGCATTTTTGTTTCTTTCAAGTCCATAGTCTATTTTTTTATGGTGAACTGATTGTACAGGCAAAACTAAGCCCCCGGTATGACAACAGCTTGTCAGTAGGAATCAGAAATTTTTCAGTTCAGCTCAAAAATTATGCTGCCATATATGGCAGCGCGAAAATGGGAGTAGTAGGTTACCCGTTCAAAGCTGCGGCAATCAGGCCTCACCTCCCGGCGGCCACATGGCCCATTGTTTGGTGGAACAGAACAAAGATACTGCCTTACACTGAGCGCTATGGTAGGCAAAAGCGACAATTAGGAGGGGCGTTTGCGGCGTTTGGCGCGAAGCAGGGAGCGCGGGGAATTAAAAACCCGGCGCATCGGATATACAGGCGCCTGAGAAACAGCAAAATAACACAATCCGTTCACCCACAACATTCTACATCAACCTAAGGCAGGCCAAAGCCTCCCGACATCCACTAATATCTTTGATGACTTAGCCGCCACCGCTGAGTTCTTTAGGTTTTACCAGAGCAATACTTTCCCATTCAGAAGGATTGCTACTGTAGATCCTGTTTTGTTAGAGTAGTGTTGGCCGGTAAGCATGCTTTGAAACCATAACCCACCCGCTGCTTTTTATACTGCAAGCTCAGGTGAGCACCTTCCAAACGCCTGCCCCATCATACAGGCAAGTAAAAAACAAAGCAGCTCCACACCCGGTGGAACTGCTTTGTTGTTAGCCAGCTTTTCGACCTTTACAGCAGGTTGGACAGGCTTGCCACAAAGATCTCGTGCAACTCCTGCGGCGACATGATATGACCCTGCTTCTGGGCCTGGTTGGCTGTCTCGTAACCCAACTGGGCGGCGGCCATACGCTGTAATGGCGTGCCATGGTGCCCATCACTGTCGAAGCCACAGTCCCCGATCTGGAAGAAGAGGGTGAAGAACTGCTCCACGCGTTTCCAGTTATAGGTAGCGCCCCGCTTGTGGGTCATGTAGTAGGCAGCCATAAAGTCCGCCTCCAGCTCTGTGTAGCGGGTGGATTCAGCAGGGTCCTCGGCGGCCCCATTCGGGTACCAGGCAGTATAGTTGTCGAACTGGATCTGATGCGCCCACTCGTGGGCCAGCACGCCTGTCCAGACGATGCCTGGCTCTACCCCGGCCTCTGACACCATCTGCACCAGGCCGTCACCGATCACGATCAGGTCGCCGCTGGTGGCGAAACCATCCACGGAAAAGAATGGGGACTCCGGAAGCGTTGAAAAAGCTTCATTCAGCGACATCAGATAGTCCGTGTAAGCGTATGCGTCCTCCAGGGTTGGGAGACCAGAGAAATAGGTATATAAGATATAAGCCACCTTATCCCGGTCATTTAGCGTAGCGCTGTGTTGCCCGTTTACCCGGATTTGCCCCGGCATGTCCCAGAACTTCTCGAGTTCGCGCTGGCGCTTGGTCATGAAGTTAGTGTACTCTCCTTTCTCACCGAAATACTGCTGCTCCGACTCATCCACATAGGCTGCTACAAAATTTATATCCATATACAACCCAAACAGGTAATTGGCATTACTCCCCCCAAGGGCTGGCACAAGCTCCTGTCCGAGCAGACTGATATACTTGTTCTGTACGGCCACAAACTCGGTAGGCCCGCACTCGCTTTCCTCCACAGCGTTCTTAGTCACCAGGTAATTCCGAAGGTTCTCACCTATGAGTTTCAGGTCCGAGGGCGCTTTGAGGGTTATAAGCGTGTCCGGCATGGCAGGCTGCAGCGCGACCGCCGCGTTCTGGGTGACAGCACTCACTGCCATGTCCATCTCCTCCATCTCCTTCTCGCAGGACACAGTTATGATCCCCAATGCGAGGCAGCTCAAGGCTATTTTCAATGACTTCATGTAAAATGAGTTTAAAAGGTTTGTAAAAATTTTCGAATAGGCATATAAATAAATACATGATAAGGTAGGAGGAAATAGTGACAATCCCTAACATGATTCTCCTGCAAAGCTTCCACTCAGAAGAGATGGAATGGGAGCAGGCGGCACAGTTAAGAAAGGAGAGGGGTTCAGGATCTAATGAGGCTGAATATCAGTTTAAATATGAGCCTTATATAGCTTTTCATGGCTGAGAGCACACTGTAGAAAGGCACAACGCACAACAGCGCTGCCGGTTAAATAGCCAAAGGTTTTATTACGTTTAGATAGGAGCGAATGGAGTGAGCGCCTCCATCCAGGCAGTGAATCTTAGCTGGTGATACGCAGTGACTTCCGCCGGCAAGGCAACTTTAACAGGCAGCATGCAAAAGGCGCTGGCCTTTACTTGATAAGTGCTATATATAACCGGTTTATTTCTTATTCCGGGACAATCTGCGGTTACCCTTGGGCAAGTTGGAGTCCTTACACTCCCGGATGGTGACCTTCCTGCGGGAGCAGGATGCCTTAAAGAGATATACACGGAAAAAGAATGCAGGGCAATCACCCGAATCACCTAAAAGCAGTAAAAGGCTTTATAGCCCTACCGCTATTAAACAGTAAACACAAAATCAAATTCTATATATGACAACCAAAACTCTACTTTCCGCTTTCCTGTCCTTGTTCTTGCTAAGCGCCTTCAACCCTGGCTATGCGCAGCGGCCGTCTACCTCCGCATTAACTGCGTCAAGAGTAGTGGAAGACGGTGGAACTGGGCCATATAGCACCATCATGCTCACCGAAAGCACCCTGCCCACGCATACCGTCTTCCGCCCCAAGGACCTGAGCGCTTTCAGTAAAAAGAACAAGCTGCCCATTATTGCCTGGGGTAACGGTGCCTGCGCCAATTCTCCCTGGGAACACGTAAACTTTTTGTCCGAGGTTTCTTCTTATGGTTTTTTAGTGGTCGCTATTGGCCCCATGCCGCAGGAAGGTGAAAAAGGAACCGGGAAATCATCCTCCTCCCAGCTTCTTGATGCCATTGACTGGGCGGTTGCTCAGAATAACGACAAGAAGAGCCCTTATTACAATAAAATTGATGTAACCAAGGTGGCGGTAAGCGGCATGTCTTGTGGCGGTTTACAAACGCTTGAGGTGGCCTCTGACCCACGCGTAAGCACCGTAGTGGTTTGTAACAGCGGTATTTTTAATACCCCCGGAAACGGCAGGAGTGCCATGCCGAACCTTACGAAAGAAAACCTAAAGCAAATTCATACACCGACGCTCTATATGCTTGGAGGTGAGAAGGACATTGCCTACGCCAATGGCATGGACGATTACGGGCGGATTAACCATGTGCCGGTTTTTATGGCTAACATGGATGTTGGACATGGCGGAACTTACGGCCAGCCGCATGGCGGGGAGTTTGCGAAGGTGGCCACTGCCTGGTACCAATGGCAACTGAAGGGCGACAAAGCGGCAGGCAAAATGTTTACAGGTGAACCTGCCGGTCTTTCGAAGAACCCCATCTGGAGGGTTGAGAAAAAGAACATGCCTTAAAGGGAGGCAGTGAGGGCGGAGGGGTGAACAGCGGCTCAAAGCTCAGACAGAATCTTTCAAAAATCCATGTTTAAGCGGTATAACCGTTGTTATGGCACAAGGCAGACTCTCCTACATGGGAGCCTGCCTTTATTTGTAGCCAATAAGCCAGGCTAGGTCAATACTGTAGGACAGAAGCCTGTATAGCAACTATTCCCTCCGATTAAAAACGCCTGCCAAACAACGCCCTGCTGTTCTTACGGTTTTTGGAAGCTGCCTTCAAGGGAAGGATCAACCCTGAAAAAGTCAAAGTCCGCGTAGCCGCCAGGCGTTTCAGTTGCATAGTTGAACAGCCCAAAGCGGTATCCCATGAAGTGTGGCAAGGTGTAAGCCATCTTCAGCTGTGAGCCTATCTTCTTCCACGTTTTGCCATCAAGGCTATAAAAGAAAGTAGCCACATCCCTGCGGTCATTGAAGTCTGCTTCTGCTTTCAGGTATACCTTTTTCTGTTTAAGGGGCACACTTTCCGCTACAACCGGACTACCCGATTCGGCATTTACCATCACAATGGATTTAGCGCCGTTCGAATATCTGACCCCAACCAGGCCGTACTGTCGCTGCAGAAGGGCAAGACCGGCAAAATCACCCGCTTTCATGTTCGATACATCGATAGCTGTTGACCCAGCGCTTTCCGGCCCAAGTGTTCGCTGCGTTAAGGTGTTCCTGGCCTGCAAAAAGTCCTTGTCGACGCGCCCGGTTTTCAGTCGCAGATAGCCTTTCCGCTGGGTAACCGACCAAAGCTCATTGACAGGATTGTGGTTCCACTGCCATACCAGCGGCAATGCGGGTTCTCCTTTTTTGCGTGTAAATTCATCGGATGCCACAATACCAGGTATTAGGCCCTTGCTGGCCGGAAGGTTTAATTCATCGGGCACCTTGCCGTCAATACCCAACACGGGCCAGCCGTCCTCCCATTTTACCGGAACCAGGTAGGGGATGCGGCCTACTGCTCCATAATCGCGGAACAGGTATGCATACCAGTCGCCATCCGGTGTATCGATTAGCCCTCCCTGCGCCACACCTTTATCCTGAAAGGCCACTCTGCCTTCGTAAGGGCCTGTTATCCTGTCCGCCCGGTGAACGATAACGGTGCGCATGCCGCCTTTGGGCCAGGCAATGTTGAACAGGTAGTATTTGCCGTTTACCTTAAAAAGCTGGGAACCTTCGGCAGGCAGCCCTACATTGGGCCCGGCAGGTGCGGTTGCGTTTCCTATCAGCACGCTTTCCGTACCGGGCTTTATACCTGAAAGATCGTCCTTCAACTCAACCATCTTTAGCTGCCCGCCACCCCAGATCATATATACCTTTCCGTCATCATCGAAAAACAGCGTATGGTCATGCAGGGAGGGCTCGAAGGATTGAGCTTTCCAGGGGCCATGTTCTATATCTTTCGTCGAAAAAATGTAGGTCTTCCCGGTCGTTTGAGCGAAGGTGGTTACGTAATAGGTGCCGTCGTGAAACCGAAGGCTACTGGCCCAGGAGCCCTTCCCATAGGCATTTTTCCCATTAGCCAAATTCAAGGCGTCCACGTCGCCCAGCGTGTCGTAGGCATAGTTAACGAGTTGCCAGTTCACCAGGTCCTTTGATTTCATGATGGGCAGCCCCGGGCTCATGTGCATGGTGGTGCTGCTCATATAGTACGTGTCACCCACGCGTATCATGGCCATGTCGGGGACATCGGCATGAATGAGAGGGTTTTGTGCGCCCTGCCCTTGCGAAGTAAGTGCAATGAACAGGCAGACAAGGGTAAGAAAAACTGATTGCAAAAGCTTTTTTATCATTGGTGTTATTCGCTTTCTTTAAAGTAAGACCCCTTAAAGAAATGTCGTTCTCTTTACGGCAGCCTGAATGTGTTTAATGGTGTCAGGTTATTGGTTATTCCATTGGCCCGATGAGTTCTACAAAAGTACCGTCAGGGTCCTGCACCAAAACGAAGGAGGCGTCCTTATTCAATGGTACAGGCGTACTCCCCAGGAAAGGGACGTTCATCTTCTTCAGTCTCTCGATTACCGGCTTTAGTGCTTTTACATTGATGGTAATGTATTGCACCCCTGTATCATCCTGGATAAACTTTTGTTTGGGGTGAGAGGCTTTTTTGCCAAAGCTCATAAGCTTCCATTCATTGGCCTCAGGACTATTCTCCAATTTCAGAACTGTCACAGCAGTCGGAACACCATTCGAAAGGCCGGAACGCTTTGAAAAATCGCCTTCGATTGTGAATCCATAGGCTTTCACCATACCAATCCCATTCATATAGAAATCCAGCGAACGGTCCATGTCAGACACCACCACACCCAGGCCGATTAACTTGCTGCTAAAGTTGGATTGCGCATGAGAAGCAAAAGCCATCAACAGTGCGGCAATCAGGAAAGAGTATTTTGTTAGAGATTTTTTCATGTAAGTTGATTTATAAAAGATTCAAGAGGCTATATAGCTAACAAACATCATCTTACCTGCCCTTCCCGTTTGTCTGCAGCAGAGAATAAAATGACTTACGCTGAAAGCCTGCACACATCACCTGAACAGCAGTTGGGAAAACTGGTACAAGTCGTTTTTCCATACATTGAAGTCGTGCCCGCCAGGCTCCACGTAAAAGACATGGTCAACGCCGTTGCTTTCCAGATAATCGTGCGTGCGCTTACTGAAGTTCATGAGGCGGTCCTCAGTGCCACAGGAAATCCATAGCAACTTTAGTTTCTTTTTTGCTTCTTCCGGGTCGGGGAGCAGTTTCTCCGGCTCCCTTGTATTTGGCGCAGACGAGAAGCCTCCCACCCAGGCGAAGGTATCCAGGTTGCCCAAGCCAAAGTTTAGAGACTGGCCACCCCCCATGGATAAACCGGCGAGGGCCCGGCTTTCCCGGTCTTTTCGTACCGGATACTTTTTCTCTACATAAGGAATCAAATCGTGCAGCAGGTCTTTCTCAAAAGTCGCGAACGCCTGTACCTTCACGCTGTCAAAGACGTTTCCCGTTGCCCGGTCGTCTTTCATGGCCCGGCCGTTCGGCATGACCACAATCATGGGCTGTGCTTTTTTCCGGGCATACAAATTATCCAGAATTACCTGAGGTTGGCCGCCATTCAGCCATTCTTTCTCGTCGCCGCCAATGCCGTGCAACAGGTACAGCACCGGGTATTTCTTACTTTTGGAAAAACCGGGAGGAGTATATACCAAAGCGCGGCGTTTGGTGCCAACGGTTTTGGAATCATATATAATGGTATCTATCTTGCCATGCGCTATATTGGGCTGCACCACATCGAACCCTTCGGGGGCTTCTTTTTCAATGTCCTGGGCTTTGGCCGCCACATTAATCAGCATAAACGCTGCGAATAGTATATACAACTGTTTCATATGCTGCTATTCATTAATCTTTCAGAGGTAGTTGGGAAAAGAATTGATGCACTGGAATACTGCTTACCTATATATGCTGCGTTAGTTCCTGAAGAGCAGTGGGGCAAGTTCCCGGAGGCTGCGGCGCCAGGTTTGAAACTCGTGTGCAGTACCCTCCGAAACATAAGAAACAGCATTGAATCCGGCTGCTTTGAGGTCTGCCGCGGCTTTTTTCACCCTGTCCGGATTCTCCTTGCTGCCGCTGCTCAGGAAAATGAGTTTCACTTTGGACTTGTCCTTGATTTCCTCAGGCGTATATACGCCTCCGCTCATCAGGCCATAGTAACCAAAAACATCAGGCTTGTTAAGCGTGATAGCGTGTGTTTCAAACCCACCCATCGAAAGGCCAGCCATGGCACGGTTGGACGGATTAGCGAGTGTGCGGAAGTTGGCGTCAATGTAAGGTATCAGTTCATCTACCAGCACGGTTTGAAAGGGCTCGATTTTAAAACTTTTCAAACCGCCCGGCGCGCCTGGCTTGATATCGTTGGTCATGCCGTAGGTCATCACGATGATAAAAGGCTTTGTCTTGCCTTCGGCAATCATATTATCCATAATCAGATTGGCGCGGCCCTGGTTACTCCAGGCGGTTTCATCCTCGCCCCAACCATGCTGCAGATACAATACAGGATATTTGGTCTTTGTGTTTTTCTCGTAACCCGGTGGCGTATAGACATATGCGCGGCGTGAGGTATTGGTGCTTTTGGAAGGGAACAGCACTTGCTGCACATGGCCATGCGGCACATTTTTCAGCGCGTAAAAGTCCTGGTCTTGGGCAGGTATCTCGATGCCGCTCTCCCAGCGGGTCGAGCCATAATAATTCAGGGTGCCGGGGTCATTGAATTTCCCGCCGTCCACGGTAAGATGGTAATAATGAAAGCCCTCATCCATTGGCCCGGCGGTGGTGCCGGTGAAGAAACCGTCCGCCGATTTAGTAAGCAATGTTCCCCCTCTTCCACCCAAGCCCAGGCTCACCCTGACGCTGTCTGCCTGTGGCGCCTCTATCCGAAACCGCGCATACCCCTGCGAATTGACCTGCGGGTATTCCTGACCCGGCTGATTTAGTACGGAGGGCTTGAAATCCTCCACTACGGCAGGCTGGTTCGCTTGCGCTAACGCAATACCGCTCGTTAAAGCAGCGGCAAACAGGGTTGCTAAAAACTTCGTTTTCATTGGCTTATATGTTATGGTGAAAGGTTTCTAATTCCATCAATCAGGCAGGTATCCTTAAAAAAGGATTTGCGCTTTGCTAAGGCCGTATGTCATTGGCGGAGGTGGCATATAAGCCGATCAGTGCTCCGGTAAAACCACCTGCCACGTTGGTAGAGAGAATGTCACCGGAAACAGTTCCGCCAATGTTTTTAAAGTTCTGGTTATCGGTTGCGTAATTGAACCTGTAGTCGTCTCCCTGCGCTGCAACTTGTAACTGCACAGGCTTACGGGCATCTATTTTCTCACTGGCTAAAATCTTAGTGTCGCCTTTTTCTGTTCTGGCCAGCACCAGGTAGCTGTCTTTTCCTTTTTTTGTTATCCCAAACACGTAATTAAACTTTTCGCTCTGGTAACACGCAATGCCTGCCAGGTCCTTTTCTGATTTCGGCATATAGCTTAGGGTAACGGTGGCAGCAAAGGAGTTGTGCTGCTGCCGGTGGAACAAGGCAGATATGGGCGCTACCTCTTTGATGTTTTTTGAAAAAGGCGTGATTTGCAGGCCTTTTTTGTCTGTGCTGATGAACTCTTCACGCGGCCCTCTCATCCCCATCCACCGGTAATCCAAAGTCTTTGCGGTAAAGTCGTCGGTGAAGGTGAAGTTGCCGTTCGGGAAGAAACCGTTCTGGCCGGTTTGGTTTTTCACGCCGTCTGGGGTTTTCAGCTTAGGCTTCAGGGGCACAAGTCCGTTTTCAAATACCGGGATCTCCCCGCTCCAATCCACCGGCAGTATAAATGTTTCGCGCCCGGTGTTTACGCGGTCCTTCTCGTTGGGGCGGATACCTAAAAACACGGCGTAGTATTTACCGTCAGGGCCTTCCGTTAAATCCGCATGCCCGGTCCAGTCCATTTTATTGGGCCTGTCCTCAGGAAAATACCGCTGGGTCAGAATCGGGTTGTTATTAGCGGGTATATAGGGCCCCGTCGCCTTGTCGCTGACAAAAATCACTTCACTGTGATTGTCGCCGGTGCCGCCTTCGGCGCACATCAGGTAGTAGCGCCCGTCTTTCTTATATATATGCGGGGCCTCAATCCAGATGGGCTTTTGCGAAATGTCGGTGCCCCCATTCACAATGATTTCGTCGGTACCTGGCACCACTTTGTCGTTCTGAACGTCATACTCCCAGATTTTAATTACCCGATGCCCCTCGTAAAGTGCCTTGCCTTCTGGCGGTGCATCATTGTGTACCACATAGGCTTTCCCGTTGTCATCGAAAAACAGCGACGGGTCTATGCCGTTGAACTGCAGTTTTATCGGATCGCTCCACCCCTTGGCCGGGTCTTTCGTCTTCACCACGATATTACCCATCCCCCCGGAAAACTGGGTGGTAATCATATAGAAGGTGTCATTATTTTTGTTGTATTCAATGGCAGGTGCATAAACGCCAGCCGATATACCTGAGTCCTGCACCTTCAACTGGGAAGGTCTGTCCAGCACATGCCCGATTTGTTTCCAGTTCACCAGATCGTTGGAGTGGAAAATCGGCACTCCCGGAAACATGGCAAAGGAAGAGTTTACCAGATAATAATCATTGCCCTTGCGCGTAATGCTGGGGTCAGGATAGCAGCCTTGCAGAATGGGTGTATAGAACTCGCCTGGTTGTAGTGGATTCTCCTTATATATACGATCATCGCCCTGATAACTGAACCGGGTAAAAGCCGGGGCGTCTTTCGATGGCTTTTTTGCCCCTTGCGCCCATGTGTAAGAAGAGAGCAGCACGGTGACAAGGGCCAGCAATACGTGTCGCTTTGGCAGCAAAGAGAAATTGAACTTGTGTTTTTTCATTATTTAGTTTTGGCTGATACTCTATGAATGCAGTTAATATAATCAAAGCACAGGGTTGACCTACGAGATTTTACAAGTCAGTTGTACCACCCATGCCGGCGAAGCCTATATGCCTTGCTTGTGCTTTAGCTTTACAACGCAGCAAGATAGATGCACTCCGCTTATGCTTCCGGCGCCACAAAGCACCCGCTCCCTCCACGGCTGCTCACGCTGGCGGCCGAGAGTATTTTACTGAAGCCGGAAATATGATATCCATGAAGCAGTGATTCCAACTTGTTTATAACTGTACGAAATACACTTTTAAACTTAAATAAAATAGCGTATATAGCAAACATTTGCCTCTTAAAATTTTATTATATGTTTCTTCGCGCTTCTTGAGCAACTGTGTTTTGTGGGGGGCTTCCTTCCTGTAGCAGAAGTGCCTTGGCTTTTCCCTATAATGTGCTCCGGAGTGGGCAAAATGTGGATTCTGGGGATCACCACACGAAGCAAAAGCTGTAAAAATCAGCCTTTCTTAAGGGTTTGGCTATGACAAGGAAAACAACGATTACTGAACTGAAAAAGCAAATCCTGTATTCTGTCTAATTTACTCGTTTCAAGCACCTGGCGTAACTAAAAGCAAAAGGCTGATTAGCAGAAAAGCTAATCAGCCCGGCTCGGTAGACCAAAGCCCTCAATACCCGGACAAACCTTTCGATGTTTTAACTGCCACCGCTAATTTTTACCGCACCCATCAATAGTATGTGGATTCAGGAGGAGGAGCTACAGTTCAGTTACTACAGCCCCTATTTATATTAGCCTGTATTTGGTTGATCAGTAGGCTTATGCATAGTAGGGAGAGCAGAATAAGATATAATATTTCTCCTCCGTCTGTGTCCACTCTAAGCAAGCATTTAGAGTGGACACAGACGGAGGGGCACCTCAATTTCATTGTACCCTAATTATTTTTTCCTGCATTCCATACATTTTAAAATACAGTACGTATAAATAAACACGTAATCATCTGCACTTTAATTAGTTGGAACAGCCTCAATTGTGGTTCACTGACTTTTTTACGCCTCACAATATAAAGTTATTTCCCTAAGCTGTTTTTAATATGAACTTCTCAAAAATTTAAGGAAGAGGCCGTAGCATATGCGGTGAACATACAATTTCTGGGGGAGCCGGTCAGAGGGTGAGCCGCGCTTAAATGGACATATGCATTCTCAAGCTAATCCGTCCCGTGTGCAACGGGTGAAGTCTACATTAATTTTCTTATGTAGGAACAGACAGACCAGCCATTGTAATCTATTGAGGCTATTCAATGATCGTCTGGTAGAGTTGCTGTAAAGGTATAAACTAAAATTACCTTATTCGCTTGAGCCAGAGTTTCAGCTATTGGAAGAGCTTCTGTTATTGCATTCCTCTAAAAGTACCACTATGAATGTATCTTTCTTTCTATCTGCTACTTACAGGCTTAATTCTCAAAACAGAGTAAGGATTGGCATATATATTCTATTTCTGTTTTGTAGCTTCTTTTCTCCTGTAGCAGAAGGTCAGACTAAACTTTGGGATGTAACCTTGGGGGGTACTAAGTATGATCAGCTTTCAGCTTTGATTAGTACGACGGATGGGGGATGTCTACTCGGAGGAAGATCCTACTCAGGTATAGGAGGAAATAAAAGTGCAGCTAGTAAAGGGTGGCAGGATTACTGGGTGGTGAAAGTCGATAAGAATGGTACGAAGGTGTGGGACAAGACATTGGGAGGAAATGCCGGAGACTATCTACAGGATGTTGTGGCCACAACAGATGGTGGTTATCTTTTAGGAGGCTTTTCCTTATCGGGTACGGGGAAGGATAAGACTGCGCCTAATCGGGGAGGGAATGACTATTGGGTCGTAAAATTAGATCGTAATGGCGTTAAACTTTGGGATAAAACTTTTGGCGGCACGTCTGATGACAGGCTTTATACCCTCGTTGCTACAGCGGATGGAGGCTTCCTGCTGGGAGGCTATTCCAATTCAGGTAAAAATGGCGATAAAAGCGTAGTCGGTAAAGGGGGCTATGACTTTTGGATAATTAAGATTAATGGGAATGGGGATAAGCAATGGGATAAAGTGTTTGGCGGTACTAGCAATGATCAGTTTCAGGCTTTGATTTCTACAGTGGATGGCGGCTTCCTGTTAGGAGGCACTTCCAGTTCCAGTATTGGAGGTGACAAGAGCCAAGCCAGCAGGCAACAAGACTATTGGATAGTCAAAATAAGCAGCAGTGGGGCGAAGCAGTGGGACAAAACCTTTAGCGGAAACAAAAATGACGCCCTTACAGCTCTTGTTGCTACGCAGGACGGAGGTTATCTGGTAGGAGGCTCTTCCGACTCCAATTCCGGATATGATAAGAGCGCAGCTAACAGAGGAAATCTTACTACTGATTATTGGGTACTAAAGGTCAATCGCAGTGGTGTGAAGCAATGGGACAAGACCTTAGGTGGAAGTGAACATGATTTCCTGAGTAGTATCCTGACGACTCCGGATGGTGGTTACCTATTGGGAGGTTATTCCTATTCGGGTAAGGGAGGCGATAAAAGTGAAGCCAGTAAAGGTAAAACCGACTTCTGGTTAATAAAAATCAATAGCAGTGGAAGTAAGGGTTGGGATAAAACCTGGGGAGGCAATAATTATGACTATAACACAGCTATGGTGGCTGCTACAAACAGCAGTTATCTTCTTGGGGGTTTCTCCTTTTCAGGTAGAGGATTTGATAAGAGTGAAGCCATTAAGGGCGGTGCGGATTATTGGCTAATGAACGTGGCAGTTAGCGCCGGTCCCCAAACCATCACGCGCCTTAATGCAGGCGGCCCCACATACACCGACAGCCAGGCAGGCATGTGGAGTGCAGACGCCCACTTCACCAGTGGAGTCACCTCATCTAAGTCTTTTGATGTGGCAGGCACCGCGGATGACGGGCTGTACCTCACCTACAGGTACGCCGCTTCGGGGGCACCCTTCAGCTACAGCGTCCCCCTGGGCGGGAGCGGCACCTACCGGGTGCGGCTCCATTTCCTGGAACCGTACTTTGGGGTTCCGGGCGGCGCTGCAGGAGGTGCTGGCAAGCGCGTTTTCCATGTGACGCTGGAGGGAGGGCGGGTGCTGAGCAACTTTGACATCTACGGGCAACATGGGGCGGGAAATGCTGTGGTGAAGACATTCGAGAATGTGTCGGTGACGGATGGCACCCTGGATGTCGGCTTTACGTCTGTGGCCAATAATGCGATTATATCGGCCATAGAAATACTAAAGGTTTCTGCGCAAGCAATGTCCATGAAAGGTTTAGAGGAGGATGCAAGTAGCGCACGGCAGCTGATTGTGTATCCTAACCCGGGCACAGGAGACAGGTTTTATGTGGAGGCAAGGAACTTCGGCAAGAACGAGACTGTCGCCCTCACCATGTCTGATGGACTAGGTCGCCTTATCAAATCCATCACACTTGCCACCGACGGCCAGGGAGCCTTCAGCACGGAGGTGCTATTAGGTGGCCTTGTGAGCCGCGGTGTATATATCCTCAAAGCCAGCGCCGCGTCAGGCGCCGTACAGTCGAGGCTGGTAATCGAGTAAAAGGGCTTCATAAAGAAACAAAAGCTCAATTGCCTGCAATAAGCTCTCAAGAATTTCCGGGTATATAAATTTTATCATAAGTAACTCCGACTACTTGATTAGAATAACCATATTAAATAATAGAGATGAAGTTTATATTGATAATCTTGTTGTCCTGTCTTGCGCTGGGCTCTGATGCCCAGACACCAGATGCAATTCCTGCGCAGAAAGTAATCAAACTGGCCGAACTGCAATATCAGGCGTATATCGAAAAGTATACTAACAGCAATCAGTATCCCCGAAGCACAAATCCCGATGGGTCTTTATACACCACTGGTTCAGGTCAATGGACTAGTGGGTTCTTCCCGGGCAGTTTATGGTACTTATACCGGATCACCAATAAAACGCAATGGCGGCAGGCGGCTGAAAAATGGACCCAAGGCATTGAATCGCAAAAAAGCAACACCAGCACCCACGACTTGGGTTTCATGCTGTACAACTCTTTTGGGAATGGATTAAAGCTTACTAATAACCAGACATATAAAAATATTCTGTTGCAGGGAGCCAACTCATTAGCTACTCGCTTTCATCCGGAAGTCGGCGCTATCAAGTCCTGGGATTTCGGATCATACTCTTACCCGGTAATTGTTGATAATTTAATGAACCTGGAGTACTTGTTCTGGGCCGCAAAAGCCAGTGGTAATGCTGCATTTTATAAGATAGCCGAAGCCCATGCTAATACTGATTTGAAAGACCGTTTCCGGGCAGACAATAGCAGCTATCATGTGCTGGATTATGACCCGGTAGCAGGTATAGTGTTAAGGAAGCTAACGGCCCAAGGGTATGCTAACTCCTCGTGCTGGGCAAGAGGCCAGGCATGGGGTATTTACGGGTATACGGTTCTGTATCGGGAAACTAAAAACATAAAATATTTGGAACAGGCAAAAAAAGCTGCGGATTACTTTCTGAGCCAGACTGACAAAATAGCTGACCATATTCCATATTGGGATTTTCAGGCACCGGATATTCCCAGCGCTCCACGGGATGCCTCTTCAGCAGCCATTGCGGCATCGGCCTTAATTGAGTTGAGTAAATACGCCGGAACAAATAACCCATACCTGAGTAAAGCCGCCCAATTGATCAATAGTCTTTGCTCCGATAAATATTTAGCCAAGGCTGGCGCCAATAACTACTTCCTTTTAATGCACAGTACCGGCAATATGCCTAGTAAATCAGAAGTAGATGTACCGGAAGTGTATGCTGATTACTATTTACTGGAGGCAATTTGGCGTTATCAGAACTATGCTACTTTATCATTTTAAGATTTCCAGGTTAGCTTAACGTGAACTCGGTAAGTATTCTAATATCCACTAAGAGACTATTTTAAAACCAGTTCAATCGGAAAATTTTAATTTTGTAAAAGTGGTTAAATGCTGTAAAAATGGCCTCTATGGCTATAGCCTCTGTTCGTTAATAGCTCTTTAGGTTTTAAAACAGCTACTAAACTCTATCCCACCTAATAGTTTTTATTTCTCCAGCTAAAGGACAGCTTAAAACAGCGAACTATAGTACGCAAGGGAATTGGTCACCTCAGATTAAGATAAAGGCCTGCAAGTCATTTATTTTAATCTGAGGTGACCAATTCCCTCAATTATCGAACAATCTCTTTGATGATTTAACTGCCATCGCTGATTTTTGTCGTAATTAATAAGTGACTGAGGAATTAGTAAAAGAGGGGCTATAGTCAACTAAACTGTAGCTCCTCTTTTACTAGTTTAGCCTTGGCCGATAAGTAATTTTATGTTCGGTAAGCAGGAACTTGCGGCATGCTATAGCTTATTATAAAAACTGCGATAAGTCAAACAACAGATTTTATATCCGAGTTCTGTTTTGGCCCAAGCCACTTCGCCCCGGCACTAAGAATGATGGCACCCGCCCTCTTGAATTGCAACGTTTTACCGGAGGCTCTCCCAGGCAGTAACCGCTGTAAAGAAGTAAAGCACCCTGTGCTGGCCAGGCGTTTGCGACCGTCTTTAGCCCACCTTGGCCTGTGCTTCGGGTAAGCGAAGGTGGCCGGTGTTTGCGGCTATTTCATCCAACCTTTATGCAGTGCAGCGCCTTTTCTTATATTTATCATATGATAGACTTAAAAAGGGCCTTGCTGCTGCTGTTGCACGCTTCCATGCTGGTGCTCTCCGGCTCTTCACAGGGTGTGGCGCAGGGCAAAGAGCCAAAGCCGAACGTGCTGATAATATTGACAGACGACCAGGGCTGGGGGGATTTAGGCTCTCATGGAAACAAGCTCCTGGAAACGCCCCATCTGGACGGGCTGGCCAAAATTTCAACGGAGCTCGAAAGATTCTACGTATCACCTGTCTGTGCGCCCAGTAGGGCCAGCCTGCTCACAGGGCGGTACAACCTTAGAACCGGCACAAGCTGGGTAACCCACCGGAAGGAGGTGATGAGAAGCCGGGAGGTCACCATCGCAGAACTCCTTGGTTCCCACAACTACAGAACCGGCTACTATGGAAAATGGCACAACGGCCAGCAGTACCCCACTGACCCGATAGGGCAGGGGTTTGAGCGGTTCTTCGGATTCAAAGAAGGGCATTTGAACAACTACTTCAACACCAGTCTGACAAGTGGTTTTCAGGAGGTGGAGACAAGCGGTTATGTTCCGGACTTGCTGGCCGACAGCGCTATCTCATTCATCAGGAAGGAAGCGCCTTTTTTCTGCTACCTGGCGTTCAACACGCCCCACAGCCCTTTTCAGGTGCCGGAGGCGTATTTCAGGAAATACAAGGCCAAAGGGCTCGACGATAGAAACGCGGCGGTGTATGCCATGGTGGAGAACATCGACATGAACGTGGGGAGAGTCCTGCGGGCCCTCAGGGAATCCGGGAAGGAGGAGGAGACCATTCTCATATTTCTTTCCGACAATGGCCCCAATGGGCGGCGCTACAATGGAGGATTGAAAGGGATCAAGGGCTATGTAGACGAAGGGGGAGTGCGGGTCCCTTTCTTTATCCGGTACCCGGCAGGTGGAATAGAGAGCGGGAGGGTCAGCCGGCAGTTTGGCGCCCATATAGATATTCTGCCGACCATCGCCGAACTCACTGGCATAAAGGTGCCCGACAGCCTGCAAATAGACGGCAGAAGCCTGTTGCCCATCATCAAAGGGAAGGGAGTCGCCTATCCGGGACGCGCGTTCTACACCCACCATGTTGACCGGGAGTTCGATGCCATACCGGGTGCGGTAAGAACACACCAATACCTGCTTACGCTGATGCCGGAGGACACCTCCTTCTATGACCTCCTCAAGGACCCTTCCCAGGAGCATGACCTGGCGGACCGGCATCCGGAGCTGGTAAGGGAGTACATCCGGAAGTACCGGGCATGGTTTGGCGAGGTAACCGGAATGGGAGTGGAGCCTCCTCTTGTTCAGCTGGGAGATTCCCCGGCCCCGCTCACCTGGCTTCCGGCACCCGAGGCCAGCATATATGGGCGGGTGGATTTCAAGGGGGGAGAAGGCTGGGCGAACGACTGGCTTGTTAACTGGATAGGCCCTGCCGATTCAGCTGTGTGGGAGGTGGTGGCGAAGCGGCCGGGACAATACAGGGTAAGTGTGCAGCTCTCATCGGAAAAGCCGCTTGTGATTGCCTTGGAGCTGGATGGCAAGACCCACTATACAAAAATTGAAAGCCCGCAACAGGCGGTGCAGGTGCCTAACCGAGACCGCGTGCCAAGAGGCGAAGTGGAGGAAATGCGGTGGCCTGAAGTGACCCTGGCGACTGTTCAGATTCCGGCAGGTGTTCACCGGCTGAAAATAAGCCCGGCAGGGGAGGTGGAGGGGGAACTGGCCATCAAAGCATTGAAATTAACCACGCTGTAAGGGTGCCTCGTCCTGAAATAGATTGACACTTTTTCTACCCTAATCCTCTGCCGATAGCACTACGACCCTTGGGGACTGAATTTAGTGGGCATCGAAAAGCAAGGTTTGCCGGACCATAGGTTCCAGTACAACGGCAAGGAGAAGCAGACCGAGCTGGGGCTGGGTTGGATGGACTACGGGGCCAGGATGTACGACGCGCAGATCGGCAGGTGGCACGTGGTGGACCCGATGGCGGATAATCATCATGGCTTTGCTCCTTATATCTACACCTTAAATAACCCGCTCAGATTCACGGATCCCTTTGGGATGGACACGCTCAGCGCCAATACATCGCAGCTTCCCAAGAAGAGTGATGTAATGTTCACTGATGATGGGTCTACTGCCACTATGAGCTTTGATGCTCCAGAGATAACTACTCAGGGACAAACTGAAGTAACTCAAGACCAGGAATCAGGTGTCGATAAGGTTGAAGTAGTCGGAGATGCTAATGACTATATTGGGGGTGTTATTGCTTTGTTCGATCAAGCAGCAAAAATTGGGTTAAAGGAGGTTCAGACTCTGAAAGGTATAAATGCTGCTAACATGCTTAGTCAGGCTAAACAATGGACAAAGTATACAGGGAGAGCTGGTATGGTAAGTAATTTTGTCGCTGTTACGGTAAGTGGCGCAGAAATGTATAATAGTGGGATGACAGTAGAAAGTACCGTAGAATTTGGAGTTGATGTAAGTATATTAGCTGTAGGCGCTATACCTTATGTCGGGCCTATAGCTTCAACAGCATTAGGTGCTATGAATTCAGGTGGGGCTTTTAATAATTACAAAAAGGATTTTTCTAATTATATCAAAGAAAAAATAGAATAGATATGTTGAACTATAAATTTATGTATTATAAATTTTATATTTCCTTCTTAAAAATAGGTAAAGGAGATAATCCAGAGTTTAAAGCTTTAATATTTTTTACATTTTGGATATTTCTGTATATATTAAATATATATGGTATCATAGTGTATTATTTTGATAATATTCATGTTCCTGGATGGATAGGCGGAGCTTTAGGTTTGTTACTTCTTATTTGTGAGATCAAGTCAATTTAAAGATAATATTGACCAAAGTCATAAAATTCAGAGGAGGGGCAGCGTTTTAAATTTGGTAATTACTATAATGTTTTTATCAGCTCCATTCATAGGGATGGCTGTTATGTTTCTTCTATATAATTAGTGCTATATTGAAGAATATATCCTCTTAAGAGGCTGCTCTGCTTTTATACACAATGGCGCTAGCTTGCAGCCCGTGCTTTTATTATTAGCTGCCTAGTATTACGACATGTTATATAAGAACCGCTGGGGTTGCAAGTAGAGTTATTGAGTTGAAAATAAGAGGTCCGTCTGTTAAGGACGGACTTCTATTATTTAATAGAATTAACGAAAAATCCTTATATTTCATTAGTATAATATTTGCAAAACCTGTCTTACTGTTTTGTCCTGATATAGCTTGACACCAGCCGTCCCATAAACCCCCCGTTTTACGGGATCCGCGGACGCCCGGAGGAGCAGAGTGCACCGGCCGATTCCCGAATTGCCGTCTCACAAATCAAAAGGGATTTGGTATAATTGAGACGAGTAAATGAGACATAGCATGAAGATAGGATACGCCCGGGTCTCGGCTCAGGACCAGCGGCTGGAGCTGCAGACCGACGCCCTCGCCCAGTGCGGCTGCCAGCAGATCTACAAAGAGAGAAAGTTGTGCAAGATCAGGGAGCGCCCGGAGCTGGAGAATATGATAAGCCAGCTCCGCCCCGGTGACACGGTGGTGGTATGGAAGCTCGACCGGCTGGGCCGCTCGCTCCGGGACCTAATAGAGCTGGTGGCCGAGTTCAGGGAGCGGGGGGTGGAGTTCGTGAGCCTGCAGGACGGCATCAACACGGCCACGCCCACCGGCCGCTTCACCTTCAACGTCTTCGCCTCCCTGGCCGAGTTCGAGCTCATCCGCGAGCGCACCAACGCCGGGCTGACCTCGGCCAGGGCCAGGGGGAAAAAGGGCGGCAGACCGGCTGGGCTTTCCAAGACTGCGATGGAGAAGGCCAGGTCGGCCAGGATTCTCTATAACTCCAAGACCAAGACGGTGGAGGAGATAGCCAGCATCCTGGGCATCGGCCGGGCCACCTGCTACCGCTACCTCAGCCAAACGGCCTCCCTGGGCTGAGCTACTCCGCGTCCCCTGTCCCTGCTGTCCCACCCGGAGTGGTTTTGTGTGGTCGGGCACCAGGAGAATAAGATAAGATGGCAGCAAATGACACCACATGACAGCGGCGACCGAAGCGGGCGTCTGGCACCCAGCCGGTATAGAACCAGTAAAAAGCCGCCTTTCCAACCGGCAACAAACCGGCAAAAGTCACCTCTTGTAGACAGCCCCAAGCCGGTGCCTTTGACAAAAAAACTGTCATTGTAGCAAATAAGGCTGTTCCAAGGGCTTCTCCTGTGAAAAAGGCCTCTGAGACAGCCTTCGCTGCCGGGTCCGGAAACAACCGCGCCTGGCCCAGGCGGTGCAAATAAAAGAGAGAAGCGTTTGCGTACCATATATTATTATATATATTTACATATATAATAACAGATTGTTAAACAGTCAATTCCTACAACATGGTGGTAGCTGTCATCTTAACCGGCGTAATATTGCTGCTGGGTATCGCTTGCAGCGCCCTGGCGCTGCTTATGAGCAATGGAGAAGAGACGGGAGTAAAGCGCAGGGTGAGGTCAAGTCCTAACCCTGAGCCCTGCAGCCCTTCTGTCCCTGTGCCGGGCGCGCCGCGGCGGGTCAGACACCAGCCCCACCGCCTTTTCCCGGAGCCTGTTGCCATGGAGGCAGCAGCGGAAAAACCGGAAAGAAAGTTAGCGGTGTGAGCCCTGTTCCGGGCGATTTGGGATTTCATCTCTCCGCGTATCAGAATTCGGCCGATTTAAGGGATGAGTACAGGACTGACCCGTCCTGGAAAAGTTGACGATTTTGAGTTGATAATAAATTTAAAGAATTAATACGGCTATAGCTTGTCAACTGTATTGATTTTGTCTTCGAATGTCTAGTTGAGTACTCAACTAGCTTGACGCTTTTTTATTCGGCAACCACTGTTATCGTAGCAGTGGACTTGTGGGTAACTCTGCAGGCGTTACCCACAAGTCCACTGCTTTTTTAGCTTATATGGCATCCCCCTCACTCACGGAAGACTTATTCTTCCACTGCTTCGCCAAAGGCTCTTCCTCCTGGTGAGCTTGTGAGGGAGTCAAGCAACTACAGCTCATGTGAGGGCGAAGCGTGTTGTAATTGCGGATACCCTTTTCTACAGCCCATAGAGCCTCCACATGTGTCTTGAACACCTGGTTGACCCTGGACTCATGCTTTAAGATACCATTCACCCTTTCGGCTATCTGATCCTCGTGCGCCTCTCCACTGTCTGTCATGCTGATGGCAATATCTGCTGCTTTTAGCTTCTTCACATATCCAAAGCTGCAGTACTGCACGCCCCGGTCAGAGTGGTGAATAAGCTTGCCGCCTTGTTTCCTGCGTGTGGCGAGCGCCATTTCTAAAGCTTTCAGACAACCTTCTGTGCTTAGAAACTGATGCAGGCAGTAGCCTACGATCTTCTTGGAATAAGCATCAGAACCAGAGACAGGTAGTTGAAGTCAAAGCCCGCATAGATGTAGGTCATGTCACACACCCAGACTTGCTCGGTCTCCAGAACTGGAAGCTGTTTGATCAGGTTAGGATACTCTCTTAAACGATGGTTAGAATGTGTGGTCTTGGGCGCAGATCTTTTATGGCGGATGAGCAGACGGTGTCCCCGGAGCAACTCATGCAGCCGGTCCCTGCCCATGGCAATCCCGCTTTTCTGCAGGGGTTCCCGCAGCAGTAGACACAGCCTCTTTGTCCCCAGCCCAGGAATCTCCCTCCTGATGGCAGTGACCAGATCCAACGCCAGCATAGCCTGGGCTGCGCGTTGATCCAGGAATACCCTTCGCTGATGAAACGCTTGACGGCTTTTACCAAACAGTCGGCAAAGGTTACCGACACCTACCTTTGCTGTTCCCTTATACTGTAGGGTCAGGACCGTTTGGCGCCAGGCTTTTTTCGAATCGAAATCTTGGGGCCCTTTTCCGCCACCCCAATCATCGTGTGCAGGGCCAAAATCATGAGATTAGCCTCCTCCAGGGCTTTCTCCAGCTGTTTGTTTCGCTGCTTTAGGGCTTCCAGGTTTTGCCTTTGCTTCTCAGTCATGGGAGGTAAAGATATAAGCCCCTGCTCAATTTTTTGCTGGTAGCCAGCCACCCAATGATGGATAGTTTTGACACTGTCAATGCCAAGTTCCTGCATAATTTGCCTGGCATCTTCGCCGCCGAAAAGCACGCGAAAGGCAGCGGCCTCTTTGACTTCCTCGCCATACTGATAGCGGTAAAGTAGTTCTCGACTGTGTTCTTCCATAGGGATAGTTCGTTTGAAAAACTGTCAACCTATAGCAGGATAAGACCAAGTGGGCATGGATAGCTACCTGGCCAACGTGCTGCCCCACCAAAAACAGGAAAAGGTGAAGGAACTGCAGGCCAAAGGGGAGTTTGTGGCCATGACGGGCGACGGCGTGAACGACGCCCCTGCCCTGGCCCAGGCCGATGTGGGTATCGCCGTGGGCTCCGGCACGGACGTGGCCGCCGAGACAGCCGACATCATCCTGGTCAACAGCAACCCGCAGGATATCGCCTCCCTCATCCTCTTCGGCAAGGCCACCTACCGCAAGATGATCCAGAACCTGGTCTGGGCCACCGCCTACAACGTCATCGCGCTCCCGCTGGCTGCTGGTGTGCTTTACCAGCAGGGCATCATGGCCCCCCCCCGCCGTGGGTGCCGCTTTGATGAGCCTGAGCACCGTGATCGTGGCCATCAATGCGCAACTGCTGCGCAGGCAGCTCAAATAACTCATCGCTCACATGGTAGCTGCTCATGGAGAAAAGGCACACTTCCGGTTTTCGGGGCACCCAACGGGTAAGTGGCCTTGTGTATGTCGTTGGGTTTCTGCCGAACCTGATCTGGGAGAATGCGCAGACCCCGCTGTACTTCGGGTACAATGGGTTTTACAGCCATTTTACAGCATGCCTTGTTGCCGCTGTGGTGGATGCGCTGGCCATCCTGCAGCTTTACCTGCTGCTGGCGGTTTACCACCGGAGCCTGTACTGGCCAATGGGCGCCGGGCCGTGGCAGTACTTATTCCTCGCGTTTCTCGGCGGGCTGCTGGCCGCTTGGTTTGAGAAATGGGCATTACACGTGGGCCATGCCCCTTGTACCTGTTCTCCGTGTCGGGCTTCTCCCCCTGCTGCAACTCATGGTGCTCCCGCTTATTGCCTGCTGGGTTAGCTCCTTTGTTGCCCGGAGGGCACGCACCTAAAAACTGTTTCTGTTACATCGCTGAAAATCTAACGTACAAACACATACGATCTTGAAGAAAACAAATTTATATTTTGAGCTATGAAAAACTTTATGTCAGTAGTTGCCGCACTCTTCCTGTTTACAACAGCCGGCTGCCAGCGCGAGGCAACCGTGCAGGAGGTAATGAACACGGAGGAGCGGCGCAAGGAAGTATACGCCATGATCATGGACAACCCTGAAATGCGACAGGAAATGATGCAGACCATGCGCCAACACCCAGAGGGAGGCATGATGATGGGCCGGGGACGTATGATGTCGGAGGATACCACAGGCATGATGATGGGTGACACGGCCATGATGGGTGGCATGAACCGCGAAAAAATGCATCAAATGGTGCAACAGATGATGGCCGCCTGCGCCCAGGACTCCGCCAACTGTAGCATGATGTCGCGGATGATCATGAACCACCGCCAGATGATGCAGGGCATGATGCGGCAGATGCGCCAGAGAGGCATGATGGATGAGGCCTGCTACCAACAGATGAGGCGCAGGATAAACCCGTAACGCCCTATAGTTTCCAGCGGCCTCCAACAAGGTCAGGTTTCATTTGTTCTATCATGACCCACGGCATTTTAAACTATAGCTATGAAACATAACTTTTACCTATTGTGGCTGCTTCTAACGGCTGCAACAGCGTCGCCCGCCGCCGCACAGCACGAGCAGCACCAAAAGCAGAAACAAGTACAGGACACCACCCGCCAGATGCAGCACATGCAACACCAGCAGCAGGGCATGCAGCAGATGGATCATCAGGCGCATATGCAGCACACGGGCATGCAGCATGAAAGCACGCCCATGTCGCATGCTTTCTCCCGCAACCTGCCCATGACCCGCAACGCCTCGGGCACAGGCTGGCTGCCCGATGAGTCGCCGATGTACGGCAACATGTACCACCGCGGCAACTGGATGCTGATGCTGCACTACAACCTGTTTTTGCGCTACAACAGGCAGGATGTCTTTGAAGCCGGCAACCGTGGTGACAGCCAGTTTGATGCGCCCAATTGGCTGATGCTCATGGGTCAGCGGCCGGTGGGCGAAAAAGGCCTCTTCCGGTTCAGTGGCATGATCTCCCTAGACCCACTGACGGTAGGCGGCAATGGCTACCCGCTGCTCTTCCAGACAGGCGAGACGTACAATGATCAGCCGCTGATTGACCGCCAGCACCCCCACGACCTGTTCAGCGAGCTCTCTATCGGGTACACGCACATGCTCTCAGAAGAGGCCGATGTGTTTGCTTACCTGGGTTATCCCGGTGAGCCTGCCCTGAGCAACGTTGCCTTTATGCACCGCCCTTCGGCGCTCAACAACCCCGATTCGCCGCTGGGCCACCACTGGCAGGACGCGACCCACATTACTTTTGGGGTGGCTACGCTGGGCTTCCGTTACCGGAACATCAAACTGGAGGGATCGTCTTTTACCGGCCGTGAGCCGGATGAGGCACGTTATGGTTTCGACAAGCCCCGCTTCGACTCCCGTGCCGTGCGCTTTACCTATAACCCAACCGCCAACTGGAGCCTGCAGGCATCGCATGCCTATGTCAAAAGCCCGGAAGTGGGAGAGCCGGAGGAGGACGTCTACCGCACCACCGCATCCGCCCTTTATGGCAGGGAACTACCCGGCCATAACCGCTTCCTTACCACCACTCTGAACTGGGGATATAATTACGTGGATGCGCACCATAAGGAGCATTCGGTGCTGCTGGAGTCGAACCTGCAGAACGACAGGTTCGCCGTGTACGGGCGCTATGAATATATTCAGAAATCGGCAGAAGAACTGGGTTTCGAAGAGGATGAGTTTGGCCATGATGCGCTGTTCGGCGTCAATGCCCTGACAGTGGGGGCGAACAGGCAACTGGTGGAATTGGGAACGGTGAACCTGCACCTGGGGGCGCAGGCCAGCGTGTTCCGGGGCAGCAGCGAGCTGCATGCTGAATATGGGGAACTGCCAGTAAGCGCACAGGTCTATCTGCGCGTGTTCCCGAAGGTGATGGTGCCGTAGTGTCCGGGGCCGCAAGTGAGGGCTCTTAAACCGGAGCGGCCTGTGAGATTCACAGGCCGCTCCGGTTTAAAGTGTAGACAGGTGCTTTTAGGCGGGCTGGTACTGCTCACAGGCCTCCGCGCACTTGAAGCAGGCCTCCGCGCACTCTTTGCAGTGCTGTGCCTCGTGCTTCTGGCACTCCTGGCCGCAGTCCCTGCAGATCCTGGCGCACTGCTGCAGGATATCCCCGGCGTAGCGTGAGTCGCGGGAGACATAGTCCAGAGCCTCTTTACAGATGGCAGCGCAATCCAGGTCCATCCGGATGCAGGACACCATCATCTTAATATCATCCTCCTGCAGGCAGGAAACAGCGCAGTGGTTACAGGCGGCGGCGCACTCGGCCAGTGTTCTGATCAAGTCCTTGTTCATAGTCTTTGGTTTTGCAGTGTGATAAAATACTTGAGCTCTTGAGCTATAGTTATACCTGACCAGGGGCCGGGGGTTTTATACAATTTATGATAAAGGTTACATAATTTCTGCCCAGGCTACGGCTAAAGGCTCTCAGCGCCTGCTCCTGCCACATTCCCGTCAGCGGCCTTAACCCATCTATTCCTATTCCGTTTAGCAGACAGGGTTAATGCTGATACATCCACCTTATGAAGGTTTTTTACTTGTGCCTTGGCGTTTTTCTTTATGCGGTCACCGCCCTGGATATCATCAAGACCACGTTTTCCTCTAACGGAGGCGGCATGGTCACCAATGCAGTGTCCCGGACCGTGTGGAGCGCCTTTTTATCAGCGGCAGGAAAGAGCGGCAGGTCCAGGTTGCTGTCCTATGCCGGACCTGCCGTCCTCGTCTCTGTTCTTTTGACTTGGATCCTGGGGCTTTGGTCCGGCTTGTTTTTGCTGCTGATGAGTGAGGCTAACTCCGTTGTGAACAGTAAGGACATGGCCAGTGCCAGCGCCCTGGAGAAACTCTACTACGCGGGCTTTTCCCTCTCTACCCTGGGCGTGGGAGATTTTATTGCATCTGATAGCCTTTGGCGCATTGTCACGAGTGTCGCCGCTTTCTCCGGCTTGGTCTTCATCACTGCCTCCATCACCTACTTTGTGCCGGTGCTTTCGGCGGTGAACCTGCAGAGCAGGCTGAGCCTCTACATCAGCAGCATGGGGAAGACACCTCAGGAAATCCTCTCCAAAAGCTGGAACGGGAAGGACTTCTCCGCCTTTTTCGACAACGTCTCTGATATTTGCCAGATGCTGATGCAGCATACCCTCAACCACCACTCCTACCCTGTGGTCCACTACTTTCACAACAACCAGCCAAAACTGTCCATCGCCCCGGCCATCGTTTTGCTGCACGAGGCGCTCCTGCTTCTCAAGCATGCCGTGCCAAAGGAGGCCAGAGGAAACAAGATGAAAACGGCCATGCTCCAAACGGCACTTGACTCTTACCTGGAAATGGTAAGAGGGAACTTCCTCAAAAATCCTTCACCAAAAGAGAAAGCCCCTGTACCTGACGTGGGATTACTCGAAGAGCAGCATATACCGCTTCTGGACAAAGAAGAGATAAGGCAGGCGTTCTGTCATACGCTCCATGACCGGCGTATGCTGCTGACTGCAGCCTTAGAAATGGATGGTTGGTCGTGGCGGGAAGTGTATGGTTCATAAGGGAGCACCAGCTCTTACTCCCAGGTGGGACCCTTGTCTTTTTCCTGTTGCCGGTTTATCATGTCCATCACCAGCCCGGACCAGGTAAAATCCTCGCCCCCATTCCCCTTGCCTGTGAAAGGGTTGTAGTACTCCCGGAAGCCGTTCTGGGTGATGAGCCGCTTAACGCTGAGCAGCAGCTTGCTTGCCTCCTCCCGGTTCCCCTTTTCCAGCAGGTAGCCCTGCATGAACCAGTTGAACACCACCCAGGTGGGGCCGCGCCAGATGTAGAGGGAACCGTCCGGGTTGAAGGCAGGCTCGTCTGTGGCCAGTGAGTGAACCGAGTAGGGTACATGAAAGCCATCCTTCTGCAGCAGGTGCCTCTCGAGCACTTCCCTGCAAACCCCGTCCGGCACGCTTTGGAGCGTCACCGGAAAAAAATGGTAGCCGTTCGCACACGCAGCTTTTCAAAATAATACCCCTGTGCTCTGAAATGAGTAAAATGTGGGTTTCGGGGGATTTTCACGCCAAGCAAAAACTGCAGAAATTCGTGTTCCCGGAGGGAGTGGCTTATGACAAGGAAAACAACGATTATCGAACCGAAAAAGTCAACTCCGTATTCGACCTAATTAGCTATTTTTCAGCCTCTTGTGGGCCTAAAAACAAAAGACCGATTAGCGTTTCTGCTAATCGGTCCGGTTTGGTAGCGGGGACAGGACTCGAACCTGTGACCTTTGGGTTATGAGCCCAACGAGCTACCAACTGCTCCACCCCGCACTGTTATGTTGATGCAAAAGTATACTATTAATGTTTACCATGCAAGCTATACCTACCTAAAACCCATAAAAAAGTTACTCCCGGCTAAAATTTACTTGTTACCCCAAAGTGTATCTTCGAATACTTAAACGACAGCGGCTGCTGCTCTGACTTCCCCAGCGAGTATACCAACTGAAAGATGCCCGCCCCGGTGCTGAAACTGATGCCGCCGCCCACGCCAAAAGGGAAATCCGTCTCCCTGGACTGCTCCAGGTTGCTGCGGTAATAGCCTTGGTCATAGAAGAGCAGCACGTACGAATCGGCAGCGGTGAATAGGCGGTACTCCAGCGTGCCGACGGCATAGGAGGAGGCGTAGAAGAAGAAATCGTCGAAGCCGCGCAGCGAGGAGAGGCCACCCAGTCGGTACATGTCGTTCAGGAAAATCTGGTCGTTGAGCAGGGCCTCGCCCCGCAGGCGCGCAAGCAGCGCACTGTTCCTGCCTACCCTGAAAAAGTTTTCCAGCCGCAGCGCCAGGCCCAGTTGGGTCGTTTTTATATCTACCGTGTCGTAAAAGCTTTTCTCCAAGCTGGGATTGCGGAGCAGCTTCTTCGCGCCTGCCGACAGTTGCATCTCCACCAGGCGGCCCCGCCTCGGAAAGTAAAAATCGTCGAGGTTGTTCCAGAGGTAGTTCAGTCCGTAGGTAGTGGTTTGGGCGTCGGCCAGGTTTAGTTGCCGCAGGCTTTGAGTGCTGACGTCGGAGAGGATGCGGGAGTTGCGCCACTCCGTGAACACGCTGAACTTGCCGTACTTCAGGGTATAATACGCCAGTTGCAGGCGCGGCTGCACGGTTATAAAAGAAGAGTCCTGCTTGAGCAGGTTAAACTTAGCGCCCACCTCGAAAGGCGTCCCGAACAGGTTGGGGTGCAGGTACTCGCCGTCCAGTATCACAGAGCCTTTGTTCACGCGCCGCCACTGCAGGCCCAGTTGCTTGCCGGAGCCTTTTATGTTCCGGATATGCAGGTTGGCCTCGCCCGTTATCAGCAGCTTGTCCGGCCGCGTCGGGTCCGGCAGAAAGCCAACCACGCCGTCTACTTGGTTTGCCTGCCTGTCGTCTATAAAATAATATACCTTGGCTTTGTCGCGGGCGAAGCGCACCTGCGGCGGCTTGGACACCTTTATATACGGCAGCGCCGAGAGCATGCGCTGCGAGGCGTTTATCTGGTCCTGGTTGTAGGGCTGGCCCGGCAACAGTTGCAGGTAGCGCATCAGGAACTTCGGCTGCGTCTTCGTATCGCCCACTATGGCCAGCGTGTCATAGGTCACCACAAAAGCCTTCTCCACCATCAGCGCCGCTTCCACCTTGTTTCCTTCTATATGAATGGAGTCGAGCCAGACGGAGGCGAAAGGGTAGCCGTTGCGCTCGGCATAATCGAGGATGCGTTGCTGCAACTTCACATACTCGGCAGGCTTGAAAGGGGCGTTGTGATAAAACTTCTCCCGGAAGCCGGACTCCACCAGGATCCCTTCGCTCAGGTTGCCGTTGCGCAGCTGCGCCCACGTAAAGGGTTGGCCTATATATAGTTTCACGTGGAGCGTGTCGTGGCGGATATAGGACGTGTCGGCGGAGGCCAGCAGGTACGCATCCTGCTGCAGCCTATATACCAGTTCCCTCACTTCCTTGCGGGCTTCCACCGAGTCTGGGAGAGCGTTGCGGTAATTGTACTGCCGCAGCACCTGTCTGCCCTGCGGTCCGGACGCCTTCACTGAAAGGAAAACCTTCGGCTGCACCTTTACCAACTTCGGCTGTGGGGCCTGCTGCTGCACTGGCGGCTGCACCTTCGGAGGCGTCTGCCCGCTCTGCGCCTGCGCCAGCGGCAGCCACAGCACGAAGCAGAAGAGTAAGGCCGCTATTTTGTACATTTGTAACGTGAACTGCTAAATGGTTGAATTGTTAAATGGTTAGCTTTATAAACTCCTCCTAATTATATATGGAGGGATATGGCAGCCCTGGCACCAAGCTCCAAACAATTAAACCATGCAGCAATTTAACAATTAAACAATTAAACCTTGTCCGGCATATACCTTCACATACCGTTCTGCAGGCAGGCCTGCCATTACTGCGATTTCCACTTCAGTACCTCCATGGGGCTAAAGGAGCAGACTGTGCAGGCCATTGCCCGCGAACTGGAACTGCGCCAGGAATATCTGCAGGGGCAGCCGGTACACACCATTTACTTCGGCGGCGGCACGCCTTCACTGCTGAACCAACAGGAACTGCAACTGCTGCTGGCAACAATCAAAAAGCTCTATATAGTTTCGGAGGATACTGAAATTACATTGGAGGCCAACCCCGACGACCTGACGCCAGCCAAGCTACAGGAACTGCGCGCAGCAGGCATGAACCGGCTGAGCATCGGCCTGCAGTCGTTTCATGAGCCGCACCTGCGTCTGATGAACCGCGCCCACAGCGCCACAGAAAGTCTGCAGTGCGTGAAAGACGCCCAGGCCGCCGGCTTCGACAGCATCACCGTGGACCTCATATATGGCATCCCGGCGACTGACCACCATATATGGCAACAGGATTTAGAGACGCTGTTTGCGTTGCGGGTGCCCCACGTTTCCTGCTACGCCCTCACCATCGAGCCGGACACGGCCCTGGGGCGCTGGAGCAAAAAAGGGAAATTCAAGCCCGCGGAGGACGACTTTACGGCGCAGCAATTTGAAATACTGCTCGCGCAGATGGCGAAGCATGGCTATATCCAGTACGAGATTTCCAACTTCTGCCTGCCCGGCCACGAGTCGAGGCACAACAGCAATTACTGGCGCGGCGTGCATTACCTCGGCGTCGGCCCCAGCGCCCATTCCTTCAATGGCCGCTCGCGGCAGCACAATGTGGCGCACAACAAAAAATATGTCGACGCCGTCATGCAGGGCCATATACCTTTTGAGCTGGAGGAACTCACCATGGCCGACCAGGTCAACGACTACCTGCTCACCAGCCTCCGCACCATCTGGGGCTGCGACCTCCGGAAAATCAACCACGATTACGGCTACAATCTCCGCGTGAGCCATGCCGGATACCTGCAGCAACTACAGGACAAGGGCCTGGCCAGCATAGCGGAAGAAGTGCTGTACCTGACAGATAAAGGCAAGCTGCTGGCCGACCAGATAACACTGGATTTACTTATCGAATAGCCTCAGCCTACCTGCTGAGGCGCAGCGGGTTGTACCCGCCAAAATACAAAATGAACTAATTGGGCATATCTTCCGGTTAAGCAGCAGGCTCCCTTATATCTGCCAGAAATCAATGCGCCCATCGGTTATATATAAAATACTTGATAATGAGTATTCTATATATAAATATAAACACTCATATTTGATAAATCTTATTATATGAAAGCACTTTTTACACTTGTCTTACTCACAGTCACTCTAAACTTATTTGCCCAAACGGTGGGTACCAAGGCAGGCCCGCCACAGGCAGCCGCCGTGGCATTACCGGACACTGCCGGGCAGGAGGCCTTCCGGGAGAACATTGTCAAGATGAACCTTTCCTCCCTGGCCTTTAACAATTACAGCCTCAGCTACGAGCGCTCCCTTACCCGCAAGATTTCGTTTGTGGCCGGATACCGGTTTATGCCAGAAACCAGTGTTTCCTCCTTTCCTTTGGCAGAAAGTACAATAGACAGGTTCCTGACAGACGAGGAGGATGTGGTGGACGTGATGGACCGGGCTACCCTGGCGAACAACACCTATACCGGCGAAATCAGGTTTTATACCGGCCGCAAGCCGGGGGCCAGCGGCTTTTACCTGTCGTTGTATGGGCGCTATATGAACATGAGGCCCGCCTACACGCATGACTATGACACAGGCAGCAGAACCTATACCCTTCCCTTCGACGGCACGCTGAGAGGGCTCGGGGGTGGCGTGATGATTGGCTCCCAGTGGCTGATTGCCAAAAGAGTAGCACTTGATTGGTATATACTTGGCGGCCATTATGGCAAGCTGAAAGGCAATTTGTCTGCCACAGCGGACCTTAGCACCATGACGGAGACTGAAAAAAGGGGCCTGCAAGAGGATATAGAATTAGCGAATAATAAACTGAATGGCAATGTGGATGTAGAGGCCACGGTTACAGACAGGGGAGTGGATGTGAAGGGAACGGCACCCTTTGCAGGCATCCGGGGCCTTGGCCTTAGCCTGGGCATCGCCTTCTGATAGCGTCCTGTTGCCGCGCCTGTGTATACTGGCTGCATAAACAGGAGCGCCACCGCTGTTCAGGCGGTGGCGCTCCTGTGATACAACTCTATATGTTCTCGCTTCTAAAACAACGCCTCCGCCACTTTTCTAACTGAGCCTGACTTGCCCATGGAGTAGTAGTGCAGGCACGGCACCCCAAACTGCATCAGTTCCTTCGACTGCTTGATGGCCCACTCCACGCCCACCTGCGCAGCAGCCTTGTTGTCGGCACAGTTTTCTATCGCATCCGCCAGGTCGCTGGGGATATCGATGTGGAAGATGCTGGGCAGAATGGTGAGCTGTGCTTTCGTTGTCAGGGGTTTCAGACCGGGTATAATCGGCACGTTGATGCCTTCCTCGCGGCAAAGCCGCACAAAATCGAAATACTTCTGGTTGTCGAAAAACATCTGCGTCACGACATAATCCGCCCCCAGGTCAATCTTTTTCTTCAGCCAGCGCACATCTGCCTTCATGTTCGGTGCCTCGGAGTGCTTCTCGGGGTAGCCGGCCACCCCAATGCAGAAGTCTGTCCCGCTGGTGTTCAGTTGCTCATCATCCAGGTAGCACCCGTTGTTCATGCCCACCACCTGCTGTATCAGTTCGGTGGCATAATGATGCCCTCCCGGCTCCGGCACAAACCGCGACTCGTTTTTCACGCAGTCGCCGCGCAGCACCAGTACGTTGTCGATGCCCAAGAAGTGCAGGTCGATGAGGGCGTTCTCTGTTTCCTCCTTGTTGAAGCCGCCGCAGATCAGGTGCGGCACCGTGTCCACCTTGTAATGGTTCTGGATGGCGGCGCATATGCCTACCGTGCCTGGGCGCTTGCGTGTGCTGATTTTCTCGAGCAGGCCGTTCTCCCGCTGCTTGTACACATACTCCTCCCGGTGGTAGGTCACGTCGATGAACGGCGGCTTGAACTCCATGAGCGGATCGATGTGCTCGTACAGCATCTGCAGGTTCTCTCCCTTCAGGGGCGGCAGTATTTCAAAGGTAAACTGGGTCTTGTCTGTATTGCTGAAATGCTCTGTTACTTTCAACTTGTATATTGTTAAATGGCTTTATTGTTAAATGGTTACCTCGCACCAGCCCTCTCCTAAAAACAGGAGAGAGCTGGGGTGAGGTAAATCTACACCGCCTGCTGTGCCAGCGGCGTCGGCTCGTAGTTGAGGTTCGGGGAGAGCCAGCGCTCCAGTTCCTCCTGCGGCATGCCCTTGCGGCGGGCCATATCGGCCACCTGGTCTTCCCCTATCTTGCCGAGGCCGAAGTAGCGCGACTCCGGGTGTGAGAAGTACAGGCCGCTTACTGCCGCCGTCGGGTACATGGCCAGGTTCTCCGTCAGGGTTACGCCAGACTGCTCCTCCGCATTCAGCAGGTTGAACAGCGTGATTTTCTCGGTGTGGTCGGGGCAGCCGGGGTAGCCCGGCGCCGGACGGATGCCCTGATACTGCTCCTTGATGAGCTCCTCGTTGCCCAGGTTCTCCTGCGGTGCATACCCCCACAGCTCTTTGCGCACTTTGGCGTGCATCAGCTCCGCAAAGGCCTCGGCCAAGCGGTCGGCCAGCGCTTTCACCATAATGGAATGGTAGTCGTCGTGATCCGCCTCGTACTTTTCGATGAGTTTCTCGATGCCAAAGCCTGTGGACACCACAAAGCCACCTATATAATCGGGTATGCCTGTTTCCTTCGGAGCCACAAAATCGGAGAAAGCCATGTTCGGTACGTTGCCGCCTTTCTTGCCCTGCTGCCGCAGCGTGTGGAACTCTGTTAGCACGTTGGCACGGGCATCGTCGCTATATACTTCAATGGTATCATCGTCCTCCACATTGGCCGGGTATAAACCCACCACCGCACGCGCCTCCAGCAATTGGTTATTTACAATCTCCTGCAGCATTTGCTGCGCGTCGGCAAATAGCTTGCGCGCCTCCACGCCCAGATCCGCATCCTCCAGAATCTTCGGATACTGGCGCTTCAGTTCCCAGGTATGGAAGAAAGGCGTCCAGTCGATATAGGGCACAATCTCGGAAAGCGGGTAATTATTGAAAGCCTTGCTGCCCAGGAAGCTAGGTTTGACAGGCTGCGTGGCCGCCCAGTCTACCTTAAACTTGTTGGCGCGCGCCTCTTCGATGGTGGCAAAAGCGCGGTCTTTGGTACGGCTCAGGTGATCTTCGCGCAGCTTCTGGTACTCTGCTTTTATCTCGGCTATATAGGCATCGCGGTTGCTGCCCAGCAGGCTGCCCACCACCGTCACGCTGCGGGAGGCGTCGTGTACGTGTACCACCGGCCCGCTATACTGCGGCGCTATTTTCACGGCCGTGTGTACGCGGGAGGTTGTAGCGCCGCCAATCAGAAGCGGAATCTTCAGCCCGCGCCGCTCCATCTCCTGCGCCACATAGGTCATCTCATCCAGCGAGGGCGTAATCAGTCCGCTCAGGCCAATCATATCCACTTTCTGCGCCTCGGCCTCCGCCAGAATCTTGTCCAGCGGCACCATCACACCCAGGTCTATCACCTCATAATTGTTACAGGCCAGCACCACGCCCACAATGTTTTTGCCGATGTCGTGCACGTCGCCTTTCACGGTGGCCATCAGAATGGTGCCCGCCGTTGACTTGGACGTGTCGGAGGCCAGTTTCTCCTTCTCCATAAAGGGCAGCAGGTACGCCACCGACTTCTTCATCACGCGCGCGCTCTTCACCACCTGCGGCAGGAACATTTTGCCCGCACCGAACAAGTCTCCCACCACCGTCATACCGGCCATCAGCGGCCCTTCAATCACATCCAGCGTTTTTACGGCTCTCTGGCGGGCTTCCTCGGTGTCTTCCTCGATGTAATCTACAATACCCTTTACGAGCGCGTGCTTCAGGCGCTCTTCCACCGGGGCCTCGCGCCAGGCAGTATCAGCCTGCGCCGCCGCTTTTCCTTTGCCCTTGATGGTATCGGCATAGTTAACCAGCCGCTCCGTGGCATCCGGGTGGCGGTTAAAAATCACATCTTCAATCAGGTCGCGCAGGTCTTTGGGAATCTCGTCATATACGCCCATCATACCGGCGTTCACGATGCCCATATCCATCCCGGCCTGCACCGCATAGTACAGGAACACCGTGTGCATGGCTTCGCGCACCAGGTCGTTGCCCCGGAACGAGAACGACAGGTTGCTCACGCCACCGCTCACCAGGGCGTGCGGCAGGTTGGCCTTTATCCACTTCACTGCCTCCAGGTACTCTACCGCATAGTTGTTGTGCTCTTCTATACCAGTGGCAATGGCCAGTATATTCGGGTCGAAGATGATGTCCTGGGGCGGGAAACCCAGTTCCTCCGTTAAAATGCGGTAGGCGCGCCCGCATATCTCTATTCTGCGCTCGAGGGTGTCGGCCTGGCCTTCCTCGTCAAAGGCCATCACCACGGCGGCGGCACCGTACTGGCGCACTTTGCGGGCCTGTGCTTTAAAGTTCTCTTCGCCCTCTTTCAGGCTGATGGAGTTGACGATGGACTTGCCCTGCACACATTTCAGGCCCGCTTCCAGCACCGTCCACTTCGAGGAGTCGATCATGATGGGCAGCTTGGCGATGTCCGGCTCGGAGGCGATCAGGTGCAGGAAGTTGGTCATGGCCTCCTCGGAGTCCAACATGCCCTCGTCCATGTTCACGTCAATGATCTGGGCACCGCCCTCTACCTGCTGCCGTGCCACCGACAGGGCCTCTTCGAACTTGCTATCTACGATCAAGCGCGCGAATTTCTTGGAGCCGGTTACATTGGTGCGTTCCCCCACATTCACGAACAGCGTTTCTGGTGTGATGGTAAGTGGCTCCAGGCCGCTGAAGCGCGAATAAGCCGGCAGTTCCGGAACGACACGCGGTTTGTGCTGGGCAGAAAGCTCCGCGATGCGGCGGATATGATCGGGTGTGGTGCCGCAACAGCCACCCAGTATGTTCACCAAACCCTCCTGCAGGTATTCTTCCACCACAGCCCCCATTTCATCCGCAGACTCATCGTAGCCGCCAAAGGCGTTCGGCAAACCGGCATTTGGGTAGGCGCTGATGTGGACATCCGCGATGCGGGAAAGTTCCTGGATATGGGTTTTCAACTGACGCGCTCCCAAGGCACAGTTAAACCCGATGCTGATGATGGGCGCGTGGGAGATGGAATTCCAGAAGGCCTCCACCGTCTGGCCGGATAAGGTGCGGCCGCTGGCATCGGTAATCGTGCCGGATACCATGATGGGCAGTTCCTTGCCGCCGTACTGCACATATTGCTGCGCGGCATAAAGGGCGGCTTTGCAGTTCAGCGTGTCAAACACGGTTTCTATCAGCAGCACGTCGCAGCCGCCGTCTACCAAGCCCTTCACCTGCTCGTAATATGCCTCCACCAACTGGTCGAAGGTGATGGCGCGGTAACCGGGGTTGTTCACGTCCGGCGAGAGCGAGGCGGTGCGGTTGGTCGGGCCGATGGCGCCGGCCACGAAACGCGGTTTATCCGGGTTCTGCGCCGTGATTTCATCGGCCGCCTCGCGCGCCAGCCTCGCCGATTCGTAGTTCATCTCATATACCAGGTCCTCCAGGTGATAGTCGGCCATGGCGATGCGGGTGCCGCTGAAGGTGTTGGTTTCCACGATGTCGGCACCGGCCTCCAGGTACTCTTTGTGTATGGCCTTGATGATGTCGGGGCGGGTGATGGAAAGCAGGTCGTTGTTGCCTTTCAGGTCGCTGGGGTGGTCGGCAAAGCGCTCACCCCGGAAATCGGCCTCTGAAAGCTGGTAACGCTGAATCATGGTGCCCATCGCGCCGTCCAGCACGAGCACACGCTCCTTCAGTAATGTATGAATGGGATGGTTGGTCATGGTTGGTGTCGTCTTGCTTCTCATAAGTCTGCTGCGTTAGGCTTATCAAGAAGGACACCGGGGAGGAGTACATTCTTATCTTTTCCGGCACGCCGTGTCCGGAAGGGAATTAGCACCAAGCACTTACATGGTTGCTAAGACGTCGTAGGGCCCTGTCCCTCGGTCTTTCTTGATAAGAGGTTGCAAGTTAAGCATATATAGGCAGTATATAAAAATTTTGTTTCGCTAAATTATTCTGCGGGCTCCTTCAGCTATATATGAGTACGCTCCAGGCACTGCCCACCGCCTGGTTTGAATGCCCGCTTCGTGATAAAACTGCCCGTTTCGGGCGATGGTCTACAGAATGCGCCTGTTTATATAGTTTGCCCGCATGTTTCTAACGGAAAGGGTAACTTACTTACCGAGGCTCCGGAATTCCAACACTTAAATTTTAAGCTCAACCCAGCTTACAGGGCCGCTACCAAACCCGAACGCGATGCACTTTAAGACGATTTTCCTGAACGGCACCAGCGTGTTCCTGGGCCTTATCTTTTTCACCTCGGGCATGGCCAAGCTGTATTTCGAGCACAAATTTCCGGGGCTCATCGGGCCGGTGTGGCTGGAGGACAGGCTGGCGCAATATGGCCTGGGCCTCTTCGCCCGCTTCATCGCCTACTCGCAAATCACGGTTGGCTTTCTTCTGCTGACGCTGCGCTACCGCACCCTGGGAGCAATTGCCCTGCTGCCTATGGTCCTCAACATCCTGCTCATCACCATATCCCAAAACTGGCGGGGCACCCCGTACGTGCTCGCGTTCTTCCTGCTGCTGAACCTGGTGCTGCTCGCGGCGGAGGCACCCAAGCTGCTGCACCTGGCAGGCTTCAAAACAGCTTATATACCACCGGTTCCGGCAAGCTCGCCAGCTGTCTTCGGCCTGCTGTGGCTGGCAGGCTATTGCATTGTGCTCATCAGCATTCCCGTATCCTTTTACAGCCTGCCCAGCGGCTATATGCTCTCGGCGGCTGGCGTAGCGACCGGGCTCGTCTCCTACTTTAAAGGCGGCAGAGCTGGCAAGGCTGCCACAGCACGCAAAAGCAAACCCGTGGAATTTACTGCCCTCTGACACAAAAAAGAAAGGGTTGCCATATATGGCAACCCTTTCCCGCTAACGCTACTGCCGAGGCAGTTTGCTGCTGTACCTACGCTTCCGCCTCTACTTTGGGGAGCACAGAAACGTAAGAACGGTTTTTCTTACCCTTCTTGAACTGCACCACGCCGTCAGTCAGCGCGAACAGGGTGTGGTCTTTACCGATACCCACGTTAACGCTTGGGTGATGGGCAGTACCTCTTTGTCTTACAATAATGTTCCCGGCGATGATATTCTGTCCGCCGTAAATTTTAACACCAAGTCGTTTGGAATGCGACTCGCGGCCGTTATTAGAACTACCTGCTCCTTTTTTGTGTGCCATGTTTCTTTAACTTTAACCCAGGTCAGCGAAGCGGGCCCGGAAAGATTTCACGATAAATTTCTTCTTACTGCTTATCCAATGCTCTCGATCAGGACTTTAGTGAAGTGCTGGCGGTGGCCGTTCTTCTTCTTATATCCCTTTCTTCTCTTCTTTTTGAAAACGATCACTTTGTCGCCTTTCACGTTGCCAAGGATTTTACCAACCACTTTAACACCGCTCACGAAAGGAGCGCCCAACGTAACAGTTCCGTTATCATCAGTAAGAAGAACATTGGCGAACTCAACGGCGTCACCATCATTGCCGGAAAGCTTGTTAGCGTAGATGAACTTGCCGCTCTCTACTTTGGTCTGTTGACCTGCGATTTCTACAATTGCGTACATCAGCTTCAATGTATATTTAAAAAGATTTAGAGCGCAAAGGTACGGTTCATATTTTATATATACAATGGCTTGTGCCACAATTTGTTTGCCTCTTGCACCCGCCCCGCACACATTTTTGTGGATAACCTTGTTCACATCTGCGCCAGCACTTGGACAGCCTGTCTAAAACAACTCCAACCTCCTGCGCAGCAAACAATTACACCGCCAGTCGGCTGCCAAACTTATCCACAAATTGCACTAAAACCCGCATAACCTGTGCGCAGCAACGGCATCCTGCCGCATCCGCCACCTGCCTGGCTCCGTACATGCACACCAAACCTGCCGCAGCAAGGCCGCTGCGTTTGCATAGGCGCCTGAGCGCGCGCTATATACATACATTTCAATATTTTAGCAAGTTTATATATGGCTTTCAGGTGTCAGCCGCAGTGTGGATAACCCTGTGCATTACCCCCTAAAATAGCCTTCCCCCGCATCTGGGAGGGTGTGCATAAATTGAACAACTTTCAACCGGACTTTCAAGTTCAATTCTATATATTTGAACTCCTGATACAGCAGCCTCCGCTTGACAAGCGCTAAACATATCCGGCTGCCGGGAGTTTCGAGAACGAACGTTCTTCATCAAACCTTTTAAGTTATTACGATATGCATGATATGGAGCCGATACTGAAAGAGAACCCCAACCGCTTCGTCCTGTTCCCGATTCAGAATGACGCGGTGTGGCAGATGTACAAGAAGGCCGAAGCCAGCTTCTGGACAGCCGAAGAGATCGACCTGGGCCAGGACCTGAAAGACTGGGAGAGCCTGAACGACGGCGAGCGCCACTTCATCAGCCACGTGCTGGCGTTCTTCGCGGCTTCCGACGGCATCGTGAACGAGAACCTGGCCATCAACTTTATGCAGGAGGTGCAGATGCCGGAGGCCCGTTGCTTCTACGGCTTCCAGATCATGATGGAGAACATCCACGCCGAAACTTACTCGCTCCTGATAGACACCTATATAAAGAAGCAGGCAGAGAAAGACTACCTCTTCAATGCCCTGGAGACAGTGCCCGCCGTGAAGAAAAAGGGGGAGTGGGCGCTAAGGTGGATCAACAGCGAGAATTTCACGGAGCGCCTGATCGCGTTTGCCGCGGTGGAGGGCATCTTCTTCTCGGGCTCCTTCTGCTCTATTTTCTGGATGAAGAAGCGCGGCCTGATGCCGGGCCTGACCTTCTCCAACGAGCTGATCAGCCGCGACGAGGGCCTGCACTGCGACTTTGCCTGCCTGCTGTACTCGATGCTGGTGAACAAGCTGCCGGAGGAGCGGGTGCAGGAGATCATCCGCGACGCCGTAACCATTGAGCAGGAGTTTGTGACAGACGCCCTGCCGGTGGACCTGATCGGGATGAACGCCAAGCTGATGAGCCAGTATATCGAGTTTGTGGCCGACCGCCTGCTGGTGGAGTTGGGCTGCAAAAAGATATATAACTCCGCCAACCCGTTCGACTTTATGGAGATGATTTCGCTGCAGGGCAAGACAAACTTCTTTGAGAAGCGCGTGGGCGAGTACCAGAAAGCAGGCGTTGGCGGCGACAAAGACAAAAAAGTGTTCTCCCTCGACGAGGACTTTTAATTGTTAAATTGCTGAATGGTTAAATGGTTGAAAAGCCGAAGTATAAACTTCCTTAAAAGGAGAGTCTATCGGCAGGAGTATGAATTCGGATTACGCTGAAGCTGCTTTACACCGCCTCCCCGACCAGTTAACCATTCAGCAATTTAACCCATCAGCAATCAGCAACCCCTTCCTGCTGCCCCGACAGCACGATCCTATATACCTGTACCTATTTAATAACCCGGGCCTTTAGAACCCGCAAATTTTATAAGCCTATGTTAGTAGTTAAACGAGACGGCAGACGCGAATCCGTAAAGTTCGATAAGATTACGGCGCGCATCGAGAAGTTGTGCTATGGCCTGCACATGGATTATGTGTCGCCGATTGAGGTGGCCAAAAAGGTGATTGACGGCATATATGATGGCGTGACCACCGTGGAGCTGGACAACCTGGCTGCCGAGACGGCGGCCTCCCTCACCACCAAGCACCCCGACTATGCGGTGCTGGCGGCCCGCATCGCCATATCCAACCTGCACAAGGTGACGAGCAAGTCGTTCTCCAACACCATGAAGCGCCTCTACACATACGAGGACCCGAAGACAGGAGAGAACGCCTCGCTCATTGCCCGCGATGTATATGAGATTGTGCGCAAGCACGCCGCCCTGCTGGACTCCACCATCATCTACGACCGCGACTACAACTACGACTACTTCGGATACAAGACACTGGAGCGCTCTTACCTGCTTCGCCTGGACGGCAAGATCGTGGAGCGCCCGCAGCATATGTTGATGCGTGTAGCCGTGGGTATCCACAAGGAGGACATCGAATCTGCCATTGAAACTTACAACCTGATGTCTGAGAAGTGGTTCACCCACGCCACGCCAACATTGTTCAACGCTGGCACGCCAAAGCCGCAGCTGTCGTCGTGCTTCCTGCTCACGATGAAGAACGACAGCATACCGGGCATATATGACACGCTGAAGAACTGCGCGCAGATATCGCAGAGCGCCGGGGGCATTGGCCTGAGCATCCACAACGTGCGCGCCACGGGCTCCTATATAAAGGGAACCAACGGCACCAGCAACGGCATCATCCCAATGCTGAAGGTATTTAACGACACGGCCCGCTACGTGGACCAGGGCGGCGGCAAGCGCAAAGGGGCCTTCGCCATATACCTGGAGCCATGGCATGCCGATATATTCGAGTTCCTGGACCTGAAGAAGAACCACGGCAAGGAAGAGAACCGCGCCCGCGACCTGTTCTACGCCCTCTGGACGCCAGACCTGTTTATGAAGCGCGTGGAGGAGAACGGCGACTGGAGCCTGTTCTGCCCGAATGAGGCTCCTGGCCTGGCCGAGTGCTGGGGCAAGGATTTTGAGCGCCTCTACGAGAAGTACGAGCGCGAGGGGCGCGCCCGCAAAACCGTGAAGGCGCAGGAGCTTTGGTTTGCCGTGCTGGAGTCGCAGGTGGAGACGGGTACGCCTTATATGCTGTACAAGGACCACGCGAACCGCAAGAGCAACCAGCAGAACCTGGGCACCATCAAGAGCTCGAACCTGTGTACCGAGATTATGGAGTACACCGCCGAGGATGAGATAGCGGTTTGTAACCTCGCCTCGCTGGCCCTGCCGCGCTTCGTGAAGGAGGAGAACGGCCACAAGGTGTTCGACCACCAGAAGCTGTTTGACGTGACATACCACGCCACCGTGAACCTGAACAAGGTGATCGACATCAACTACTACCCTGTGCCGGAGGCGCGCAAGTCTAACATGCGCCACCGCCCGATTGGTTTGGGCGTGCAGGGCCTGGCCGATACGTTTATTCACCTGCGCATGCCGTTCGAGAGCGACGAGGCGAAAGGGCTGAACAAAGACATCTTTGAGACACTCTATTTTGCGGCCATGACGGCCTCAAAAGACCTGGCCAAGAAGCACGGCGCTTACGAGACGTTTAAAGGCTCTCCGCTGTCGGAAGGCAAGTTCCAGTTTGATTTGTGGGGCGTGACGCCGGAGAGCGGCCGCTGGGACTGGGAAGAGCTGCGCCAGGAGGTGATGGCGCACGGCGTGCGCAACTCGCTGCTGGTGGCGCCAATGCCAACCGCCTCTACCGCGCAGATACTGGGCAACAACGAGTCGTTCGAGCCCTATACCTCCAACATCTACCTGCGCCGCGTGCTGTCCGGCGAGTTTATGGTGGTGAACAAGCACCTGCTCAAAGACCTGATTGCGCTTGGCATCTGGAACGACAAGATGAAGAACCAGATCATCGCGGCCAACGGTTCGGTGCAGGACATCCCGAACATCCCGCAGCACATCAAGGACCTGTACAAGACGGTGTGGGAGATAAGCCAGCGCACCATTATAGACATGAGCGCCGACCGCGGGGCTTATATATGCCAGAGCCAGTCGCTGAACCTGCACGTGCAAAACGTGAACTTCGGCAAGCTGACTTCGATGCACTTCCACGCCTGGAAGCAGGGCCTGAAGACGGGCATGTACTACCTGCGCACCAAGTCTGCGGTAGACGCTATCAAGTTTACGGTGGAGAAACAGGCTGCCGAGACGCTCTCGCCGGTATATAGCCAGCAGGAGCAAAACCGCAGCGACATGAGCTGCAGCTTAGATAACCCTGACGCTTGCGAAGCTTGTGGATCGTAAGGGAGTAGATCTGATAATAGTAAAAAGGAGGCCTATTCGGCCTCCTTTTTGTTTTAATATGGCTTAAAAATGGTTTGTGAGTTTTCAGATTTTAACCTTGCATAAAATTCTAAAGCATAGCGATCTGTCATACCACAAATATAGTCACAAATTACTCTCCTTTGCAGGAGTTCATCTCCTTCTGCTTTTGCATATAATGCCCTATAGTCTTCAGGCAATAAATCGCTACCGTTACCTTTTAACAGAGTCTCAAAAATAGTTGTTACTATCTCTTTCCCCCTATACTCTACTACTTTAAGCTTAGGTGATGATATCTGATACTGATAAGTAAAAGCTTTAAGTACTTCTATCTGTTGCCGAATTTTAGAGTCTATTTTTATTGTAGATAATGCAGGTATACTCTCATTTATCTTATCGATTGAAACAGCCCTAACAAATCTTCCAACCAGTTTTGAAGTGAAATTTGATCTATAATAAGAGTCGTTTGAAATGTTATTTGATGTATCAACGGCGACTTGTATACCTAAGAAATGGAGCTCCTGAAGGTCTTCCTTATTGAGCTTACGAGCGATACCATTACTGCCGAAGTCAAAAGGGACTTCAAAAACTTCTGCAAGAATTTCTCTTATGATTGATTTTACATCATTTGCAGATAAGTTGCCACCGTCTTGCTCATTGAGTTTCTTAGCAACGTATTCTATTACCTCTGTTGGAGCAGCCAACAAATCAATTGGTTTTATAAAGCCCCCTTTGAATGAATCCTCTAAATCATATGTAGAATATGCTATATCATCTGCAATATCCATTATATGGCATTCTACTGTTTTGAATTTCCCTTCATAAGAATTACCATTGGTCACTGCCAACTTAAATTTGTTAACAATTTCAAGCTCACTTGTATAAAAACCTTTAACAGGCACTAATTTACTTATTATTCCTTGCTCAAGAAGAACCTCTCTCTCTTTAAAGCTAATAGGAATAGGCAAATCGTACTTAAGTATAGAAGCTAAAGATCTGTAGGTCAAATTAAGGCCAACTCTATTGTCAGAGCACACCGCATCTTTGACAGGAGATATTACTTCATCTAAAAGATGTTTTTTCTCGAGCCTTGTTAGCAAACGTAAAGTTTGAGCGTTTCCTTCAAAACCTCCATAATCCTTCATCATTTCATCAAGAGCTTCCTCTCCTAAATGCCCAAACGGAGGATGTCCTAAGTCATGAGCAAGAGCGGCAAATTCTACAATATCAGGCTCAATGGCATAAAGTTTACCATTGCTGCTCTTCTGATTATTGACAATGAACTCATAGTTTAATTTAGAGACTATGGATTTCGCAACCTGCGCAACTTCAATTGAATGTGTAAGTCGATTTCTAAAAAAGTCATTTTCTTGTCCCGGAAAAAGCTGCGTTTTTCCCTGTAACCTTCTAAAAGCAGGTGAATGAACTAAACGTGCATAGTCTCTTCTCCACGAGCTTCTATATGGCTCATCATCCTGTTGAAGAGGGATTAACCTTTCACTGTCTTTGTCTCGATATAGCATAAATAAAAAATGGCTAACTTTGAAATAAAGTTAGCCATTTTTTATGATTATTTTGTTATTGTTCTACTTAACTGAGATAACAATTTTACCTGATTTGACATCCTTTATAACATTAAATTTGCCATTGAATCTTTCAGAAATATAGGCTTTTTCCACTGCTTTCCCTCTTGCAGTGGTAGCCTTAACTTCTGATGCTTTAAGAGTTGCCTTTGCAGTATTCATCATTTATAGTCTTATAGGTTAACTTTTCCTAATGTATATATTATACTTACTTATGTGCGTCCAGGTTTGGGTCTACAATAGTATATATTTTTTGATTCATTACAATCTATATATGAAAAGTATTTTAGCCTAGGCTATCACCCCACGGAGCAACAGCCTATCCTTCCCCCAGACGCTCGCAGGAGCCCCCGAAATGCTTCGGGGCAGGCGCGCACGCTGCGAGGTCTTTTTAGGTTTACGCTTCATCTTCTTCTATAAGCGGGGCGATGGGGGTGAAGTCGGCGGCATTTTCTTCGTGGAACTTCCTGTACCAATCTCTTCCGCCAAACCACTCCAGCACCTCGTCCCGCTGCAGGGCCGTTTTGCTCTTCGAGAGCATGCTGTGGTACGAGGAGTAGGGCCAGTCGCGGAAATCATCTAGCAGGCCGTGGTGCTGCGGGTTGAAATGGATGTAGTAAATGAGCCTGGTGAAGTAGGCTTCTGAGGTCACCTCCTTTCTCCCGAACCGGTGCTGGAACAGCCGCCCCACGCGGTCATAGCGGTAGTTGATGGTCTTGGCGTAGGCGTTGAGCAGGTGGCCTAACTGGCGCTCCACGCTTATCAGCTTTGCCGGGTCTTGTGTCAGCCATCTCGGCTTCAGCGCCTCCTCGTCCTTTACCCGCACCAGGAAGTGCGTGTGGTTAGGCAGCAGGCAGTAGGCAAACGTATCGGCGTAAGGCGCTATATACTTTTGGTAGAGTTGCAGGAAAAGCGTGTAGTTGTCCGGGTGCCGGAACAACGTCTCCTTGTTGTTGCCCCGGGTGTAGAGGTGGTAATACTTCCCCGGCTCCAGCGCAATCGTCTTCTGCATCTCAACTTATACGATCCGGTAACAAGAAGTATGCAGAAGACCTCGCAGCGTGCGCAGGCCCTATAAATTTCCAGAGCTATCGTTCGCCCAGACGCTCGCGGGACCTGCGGACACCGCGAGGTCTTTAAAAGTCGCCGTTGTTGGTGTATCTGACAGCAACAACGGCGGTTATATATACCTTAAGGGAGCAGCAATTACTTCGCCCCGGCAGGAGAGAAATCCACGACAAAGGCATCTTCCAGCACACCCACCTCGCCCAGCAGCGCGCCGAACTTCTTGTGCTCCGGGTGCGGCAAATAGGCATCGCGCGCCGCGGCGTCTTCAAACGTCACCATATATACGTGCGTGAAGCCGAGGTTCTTGTTTTCGGGGCTGTCGTTCACCCCGTGCTCAAAGGCCACAATGCCGGGTATCTTGTCTTTCAGGTCGGCGAAGGCCTGGGTGATGGTGTCTATCTGCGCGGGGGTGGCGCTGGGCTTGTACTTAAATACTACGATATGGCGCATTTGTTCTTCGTTTGAGTTTTGACATCCTGCAAGAAACAGCAGCGCAGAGAATGCCGCTGCCAAAGTGATACCCGTTATCCTTTTCATGTTTTAAATTGTTGTGTGAGTTGAGTATGGTTAAAATTCCTTCTATTATAGCCATAATAAACAAGACGCACAACAACAGGGGGCAATTCCGCGCGTGGCCCGGCGGACAAGACGAAAAGAGCCGCACCGGCATATATAGCAGTTAGCTGCAGAGCTTATATATAGCCAGTATATGCAGCCAGCGCAGCCATTGCGGGAAAAGCGGGAGCCTATATATAGTTTTCTTCCCTGATGGGCCGTTTCAGCCACTCCATGGCGTCTTCCTCCCTGTCGAAGTCGCGGAGGGCAATGCCGCCGAGGCCGCCGCTGCGCGTCAGCATCTGCTCTATCGCCATCTGGTTGAAGATGTCTTTAGAGACAATGGTGGCCATGCGGCAAAGCGGGCTCTCCAGCAGTTTAGGGATGAACACATCCACCGTCCACTGCTGGTCCTGCTGCCGGATGGCCTTCATTTTCCGCCGGTCGGCGAGCCAGCGGGTAATCCCGTGCTCATTCACCAACTTCAGGGAGCGGAGCGCCACCTCCTTCATGTCGTTGCTGCTCACAAAGCCCTTCCATTCGCCCACGGCCAGTTGCAGTTCCTCGTCGTAGCTAATCCGCATTGCATCGGTGTCATAGTATAGTTTCATCATAATCAGCCCTGGTTAAGTTGCCGCCATGGCAGGCACACACCCTGTAGGTTGTGCGTAAGCAGGACAAATATATTAACTTTAAAGGCATGGGCAACAGCGCCACCGCTACGGCTTCGCTGGTAGCTCAGGAAATGGATGTTCAGTATATATAAATGGGAAAGCGGGCCCGCTGAAGTGGATTTAACGCATTATGGACGTGTACAGGGTGTTCTGTTTCTCCGTCCTTGATGGTCTTTGCATGGCACAAGCGCCAGACTCGAAAAGAAGCTCTGAACAGCGCCTATATATGGATGAAAAAGAAATGGTATTTATATATAGGACTGATTGCCGCTGCCCGGTTTTAAATAGTATTCTGTAGCCACGCCAGCGCTTCTTCCTCCGTCACGAAATCGCGAATGGTCAGTTCCTCCGAGTCGCTTTTTTTAGCATACAATACCTCCACCGCCGCCCGGTTGTCATCGTCGTGCGAGGGGATGTTTGCCAGGCGCTCGAGCGAGCCCTCCAGCAGTTGCGGCAGGAAGTGCTGGAGGCTCCACTCCAGATCGACGGGGCGGATGGACTTCATCCTGCGGTTGTCGCCCAGCCAGCCCACCAGGCTGTGCCTGTCTATCAGGTCCAGGCACAGCAGCACCGCCTCCCGGAACTCGGAGCCCACCAGGTCTCCCTGCCAGACAGCCTTTCCTATCCGGAGATCTCTATCGAAATGGATGCTTACGAAGTCGTTCTTGAAGTAGATGTTGTGCATATATAAAGGCTGTGCTTAAGCCGGGAAGACGGTTCATGCATCATATAAAAAGCACCGGTAACGCAGTGCCTGGTGAGGCTCAGAAAAAAGAAGGGAAGCACAGAAGCCCCTCGTTTCCGGAAAGATACGCATTTCTGATCACAGCCGGAGCAGCATATAGCCTTTGGTTTTACTGGTCTGGTTTGTCGACCACCACAATCTCTACACGGCGGTTCTGCTGGCGGCCCTCCGGTGTTTCGTTGGATGCCTCCGGATAATGCTCTCCCAGGGACACTATTTTGATGCGGTTCAGGTCGAATTTGCTGTTTTCGAGCAGCCAGTTCTGCACGGCCTCGGCGCGCTCCATGCCCAGTTCTTTGTTATATGCCTCGCTGGCCCGCGCATCCGTGAAGCCATATACCCGGATAGTGCCTTCTATGCCCCGCCCTTTAATGTCTTCCACAACGCTCTGCAGCTTCTCGATGCCGCTGTCGCGCAGGGTGGCCTTGTCGGTGTCGAACATCACGTCCTCGCCAAATGAGTAGATGCGGAAATTGTCGGCCCCGCGCAGCTCCACCCCGGCTTTGTTTAGTTCTGCATCCTCTATCTCGGGCGCGTTGAAATCTACAACTTTAAACTCTTCCTCGTCCGCTTCCAGCACAGTGCCCGCCATTAGGTTGTCTTCCTCATACAGCACGGCAGTGTCTTCAGAGGCTATCTCGCGCACATCCCCGGCATTGTCTATTTCTTTGCTGGTTTCGTTGCAGCCCACCAGCAGGCCGGCAGCCAACAATACAGCAGTTGTCAGTTTTGTTTTCATAGTTCCTCGTCATTGGTTGTATTAATTTGTACGGAACTGTGGCAGCAGCGTTATCGGGCGCTGCGCTGCCAGCGAAGGGGGCGCAGCCTATTGCTTGATGAAGCGCCGCGTTTCGCGCTGATGGCCGTTTGTAACAGTCACGAAGTATATCCCCCTGTTCAGGTGCTGCACCGGCACCACCAGCTCGCCGCCGGTCACGTCGGCAAATTGCGCCACTGCGTTGCCAGCCGCGTTCATCACCACAATGGCTGCGCTGCCGCTTGTGTGCAGGCGGATGGTCACGTCGGAAGAGGCGGCTGTCGGGAAAACCGTGGATAGCGCGGTGGCAGCCACTCCTGGCCGCTGCGCAACTTCAAGCGCCACCACCTGCGAGAAGTCTTCGGTCCCGTCAAAGTCTACCTGGCGCAGGCGGTAATAGTTCAAGCCATCGGCAGGGTTGGTGTCGGTGAAGCTGTAGTTGCTGGCAATGCTGCTGGTGCCCCTGCCTTTTACCTCGCCCACCTGGACAAAAGTTTTGCCGTCCTGGCTGCGCTCCACCACAAACTTCTCGTTGTTCTGCTCAGAGGCGGTAACCCAATAAAGTGTCGCATTCCCATTTTGGGACGAGGCTTTGAAAGAAGCCAGTTCTACGGGCAGGGTGCCCACAGGCAAGTCAGGCATTCCCCATGTCAGGTCCCCGATGGCGATGCCCTGCCTTGCTGCGGCGGCATCGTTGTTGTAATACCGGATAAGCACCTTATCCACGTCGCCCACAAAGCTGATGGTCACGTCGCCCCTGCCGGAAGTGGGCTGGGCATCCACACCGTTCACTTTGGCCTGAATGAACCCGCTGCTGTACTCGTTCGCTATCCTGGGCAAAATGTTGTTTTTGGTGACAGGCACTCTCTGGGTGCCGTTGTAGCCCACTACCTCCAGCTTATCTGTGTACTGCCCGGCCAGGCGGTCCACATCGTGTACCGTGAAGGTAAGGCCGGAAACGATATGGCTCAGTTGCAGGCTCACTTCCGTGCCCGTGTTTGCCTGCGCTCCGGCCTGGAACAGGGCCAGCGTCTTTTTCTTCTGAAAGTCTGTTGTGACAGCGGCCGTCTGCCCGGTCAGCCCTGTTCCGATGGTGGTCTGCTGCCAAGTGAGCGCTACGCCGTCTACTTTATATGGATTGCCCGCAGTAGTTGCATAAGGGTTCTCGTTCAGCGGTCTGCTGTCCCAGCTAAAGGTGGAAGTGCCCAGCACAGGCGTGCCTTTAATCATGATGTCGTCGATGGCGTAGAAGTCGGTGTTGGTGTTGTTCACCCTGATTTTCCAGCGGAAGCGCACGTTTGGCTGGTTTTCAACTGCGGCGGGAAGCGCAATGGCAACGCCCCCGTTTACGGTACCCCAGGCAAAGAAGGCGGCGCTCGCGGTGTACTCTCCTACCTTCACATAGGGGCCGCCGTTCACGCTGTATTCCAGGCTTACGGGGGCGGTGTTGTCAACCTTTGTGAAGTTGCTGTTGACTCCACTGGGTCCGGTCGAGGAGATTTCGTATTTCCCGCCGCTGGTCTTTCTCCAGTACTGTGTCCGGTAGTCCTTCCAGGTGATGGTGATGTTTCTGAGCTTGTAGGTGGAGATGTAGTTGTTTATCTCCAGTTCGCTGGCAAGGGCATTCGCCTGCATGTTGCTGCCGGCGGTATACAGGGTATCCGTGTAGGCGGCTGCGGAGGTTTGTGTAAAATTGCCTGAAACACCCGCGATGGTGTTGTTAAAGTTTTCGTGGTAAACGATTACCTGCGCCTCGGCGGCAAGTGCGAAACCCAAAACAGCTAAAAGAAGTAGGTAAAAGTTTTTCATGATGTGTGCTCGTATGCCTGCTCCTAAGGAAAGAAATATGCCAGCGCATGCAGGCCGAATCTTAACACAGGATGCCCGCTCATTCCAAGGTTGCATCTCCCAGCACATCAAACTGCTAACTATTCATAGTCAGCGGTTTACATTACATAAATCAGCAATAAATATTTTCTGAAGAATTCTCGGGCGGGAGGAAGCGGCTGGGGAGTTTTCCCATATATGGAAAAACAGAGGCTCCGGAGCAGCGCATTTCCCAAATCTGGAATTGCCTTTGAGTGCAGCGCAGGCACACCCTGTAGCTGCTGTTACGCACGGCTACAGGGTGTGCCTGCGAAAGCTGGGCGGCACGTTGCCGCTATATGAAACCTATATACTCTCCGCTTCCATATACGTGGTCGAACCCTTCCTTGCGATCGGATTTATCAGCGCCACACCCATGACCATATATAGCCTTTCGGTTACGCTGTACCTGATGGGTAGCTTCGTCCGCTGCACCGCAAAAAGTGACAATGTGGCTCCCTGTGGCATATATAGCCAAGGAGGCTAAGCCATTTTGACACCAAAGCAGCTCCTGCTTGCCAGCCAGGCCGGCCCCGCTAGTTGGCACTGCTTTTGCATTGTTCCTCCCGAACACGAAAGAGGAGAAAGAAAATGAAGTTGATAAAAGACAAAGAATTCCTGAAGAATATAGCACAGCAGATCGACTTGCTGAACACGCTGGGTGGCGGCGTGAGTGAGACTTATGTAGATATAAAAAAATACAAGAAGGGCGCTGTTATCAATGTCTGGGCGGCGAGCGTAGACCCCGAGGCGTTTAAAGTAGTGCTGAACAACAACCAGCTAAGCGTTTTTTCGGTGCTGCAAAGCAGGGAGAACCCGGCCATGGCGGCCCCGCTGTTTAACCGCACGTTCATGCTGCCCCCGCAGGTAGACCTGGGCCGCGTGGAAGCTGTCTATAAAGAAGGTCAGTTGATGGTGAAGCTGCCTTACCACGAGAGCACCGGCCAGCCCCGCGAAATCGAAATAAAACAGCTATAAGAGAATAAAACGAAGCAGGCTGCCTTAACGGGCAGCCTGCTTCGTTTTGGGGCTTTCTATACAAATTTCGCTTTAATGATGGATGTCAGGAAATCATATACCTCCACCGTCTCTTTGTCGAAATCGAAGGTTTTGTAGGCGTCTGCCGATGATATGGCCACGCGGCAGCCGTTTTCTATCATCATAAACACCAGCTCGCGGAGGCGGTACGGGTGCCCGGCGATATTCAGCATGCAAACGGCGTCGCTGCTTTCCACATGCAGGAACATGTGCTGCACATGGTGCTCGTTGTTCATCACATTCTCTTCAGACATAGGCGCTTTAATTACTCTCCTGTGCATAAGTAAGGCAAGGCAACAAAATGCTTGCTCTGCCATATATGCCACCTGCTGCGCTGGCTGCCGGTATTTTGCCGCAACCGCGAAGGTAGCAGAGGGGCAGGAATTTAACCCACAGGCCCTGGTTCTACAACACAGCTGAATTAAAAAATGTTTATGCGGGGGAGGAGTGGCAGGAACTAGCGGCGCGGATGCTCCTTTCGCCAGCCCACCACAAAAAGTATAATCCAGACGGAGTACAAAGGAGACAGGATAGAGGCAAAGTACGGACCGACGGCGAAAAACAACACCGCCTGCAATACTATTTGCAGCGCCAGTCCTATAAGGGCAATTCTGTAATAGCGGTTTCGGGTGTGCATGGGCGGGGCGAGTGGAGAAAGGCGTGGCTTACACAAAAAACCCGCCTGTGTCAGGGGCGGGTGTTCATCAGGCGGAAAGCTTCCGCGCGCGTAATATCCTTCTCAATCACGATCGGAGGGTCATCCTTGGCCACTACCAGCTTAAAGATGTTTTTGCCATCCTGGTAGAAGATAAGGGTTTTCAAGTCCTCATACCCCACGCTGAAAATCTTACGCACAGTGCCGTCGCTATAGAATTTATAATTATCCAATGTTATGTTACGAATTAGCTTCATATCCCCGCTTCCTCCTGGTATTATAATGGTATCATAACTTTTATTACTCCTTCTAACGGTTAATACGTACGGTTTTGTTTCAAAAAGCTCTAAAGGTGCAATAAGAATCCTGACAAAGTAATACTTCTGAGAAAACTACTGTTGAGTTTCCGCAACTGCTTTTTAATTTCAGAAGCTTATATTTGCCTGTAAACCGACGCGCAGGACACCAGACGATGCCCAACCTCCCGATAGATGCTCCTATATATACTGTGCAGGAACTGCATGGGTTGGAGCAAATGCTGGCGCAGCACCCCCTCATCCTGCAGTTGAACCCGGATATGCCCCTGTCCCGCTACCGCGAGTTGCTGCAACTTATGCTGCCGAAGGGCTACCGCATGGTGGCCGCTTTCAACGCCGGGGGCCGTTGCATCGGCCTCTCGGGCTTCTGGATTAGCGCCAAGCTTTATAGCGGGAAATACCTGGAACCGGATAACTTTGTAGTGGATGCGGCGCACCGCGCTGCGGGGGTGGGCAAACTGCTGTGGGACTGGATGCTGCAGGAGGCGCAGCGCCACCAATGCGATACGGTGATGCTGGACGCGTACGTCACCAACGCGGCTGCCCACCGGTTTTACTTCCGCGAGGACTTCCATGTAAAGAGTTTCCACTTCTTCAAAAGCCTGTAATGGATAAGAACTCTGTCAAATACAGCTGGCTGCTTTGGCTCTTCTACTTTGTTGTTTTTGAGGTGGTTGTGTTTTTTGGGCTGCAGTGGCTGCTGTCGGATATGGGGCTCAGCAACCAGTACCAGGCCGAGAATACTATTGTCCCGAACTGGGTAAAAGCGGTTACGTTTATACTCCTGTACCTGCTTTGTCTCTTGTTTGTGGTGATGCTGATCAGCAACATGGTGCCAGCCAAGCACCGCCGGCACCTGATGCGCTGGGTGTACCTGGCCCTGCTGGGCATGGCCGTGATGCTTTTCCTGATCTTTTAGGGTGGAGGCTGCGGCCAAACCAGCACAATATTTGTGGCTTATTTAAGTTAAATAACATGATGAAAAACAGCTTCTTACTCCTGATACTCTGCCTGGCGGCTGGCTACAGCAGCCTGGCCCAGACCGACAACGGCCGCCCGGCCAGGTACTTCCTGCAACTCCAGAATGGGGAGGTTATATATGGCAACAGAATCCAGTACAAATCCCCCATCTTCAAGTCAAGCCATTTCCTGGTGGACGACTCGCTGAAATACAACCCCAGCATGGTGGCCGCCTTCCAGAACGATGAGGGCTTCTTTGCCCGCGTGGAGGCAGGCAACAGCTACGACGACTTCGCCAAGCGCGTCCTGGACGGCCCGCGCATCGACCGGTACTATACCAGCCGCACCACCTACGACTATGGCTATTCGCCCTACAGCTATGGTTACGGCTACGGTGGCCCGCGCACCAGCCGCAAGCGCATCTACTTTTTCTCGAAAGACAACGGCCCGCTCTACCTCGTGGACTACCAGAACCTGGAGCAGGCCCTGGCCGACAACGCCTCCAGCATGAACCTGCTCCGCAGATACAGAAAAGACAAGTGGATTAACACGGGGGTTACCATACTCGGGGGCGGTCTGCTGGCTGCAGGGGCCATATCCTCTTTCGGGAACTCGCAGGACGTGAACAACGGCGGCAGCATCAGCGTGTCGCCGCTGGTATATGCGGGGGCGGGCATCCTGGGGGCGCAGTTCGTGATCAACCTCTTCCAGAAAGACAAGCTGACACAGGCTATGGAGGTATATAATTATCAGCTAAAGCAGTAGCCTCAACATATATAAAGAGAAAGCCGTGGCCGCACCGGATGCAGCCACGGCTTTTTGCTTATAAGCAGGAAACAAGTACCAAGGCACAAGACTTCTTAAGCTGTATTTAATTGCGGCCAACAGCTTGCGGTGTCCAATCCATTTATGAATAGCGCAAGTTAATTTTGTCCGGGTGGAGGTGGGGCATATAAGTTCCCGCCGGGTTGCATGGTTGCCCCGGCAGGCCTTACCTTTGGCAGTAGCCGCCAATATCACCCGATGGTATAATCTGCCACACGGACTGCCGTTTACCTAAGAAGACGCTATGCACATGCCACACCCCTTGCTCCGCCTCACCCCACTTATATCCCTCGTAGCTTTCTGGGCGAAACGCGCCGTGGCTGTCGGCTGCATGGCTGCCTGCCTTAGCTCCTGCGCCAGCTCGGCCCCGGCTTTTGGGGAGCGGGGCTACACCGAGTCGGGCAAGGCGTCTTATTATGCCCGCAAGTTTCAGGGGCGCACGATGGCCAACGGCGAGAAGTACCGCCGCGGCAGGCTCACGGCCGCGCACAAAACCCTGCCCCTCGGCACCAAGGTAAAAGTCACGAACACGCGGAACAACAGGAGCGTGAAGCTCCGCATCACAGACCGGGGGCCCTTCGTCAGGGGCCGCATCATCGATTTATCGGAGAAAGCAGCCCGGCGGCTCGACTTCATCAAGGCGGGCGTCGTGCCCGTTACGCTGAAGGTAATTCAGCCGGCCCCGGCCAAGTAAAAAGAAAGTTGCCACACAGACCGTCAGCGCTTTACGCCACAGGCATGAAAATACCTGTTCAACAAATTACCCTGTAAACTCTTTTATTTGCCTGGCTTTATTTCTATTTTTGTGCATGAAAAAACGGTGGCAACAAGTACGCGTGTTTATCCCGATGGCAGCCCTTGTGGTGCTGTGCCTCGTAAGCGTGCCTTTTGCCCTGGCAAGCATCAACAATAACAACAGCGCCAGCACTACAGCTGCCACCCAACAGACCCAAACCGCCGCCGCTGCGGACAGCACCAAGCCAGGCGGGGCGAAACCCAAGCCAGCCAACCGGTCTGTGCTGGATGACGAAATGCTGGACAGCCCCGTTGCTTACTTCAGAGAGGCTTTTTCCTCCGAAGAAAAGGAGGATGCGGGCAGCTCCCCCGGCCCTGACGCCGTAACGGTGACGGTGAAGGCGCTGTTCGCCGCGCTGCTCGCCACTATCCTATAAGAATGCCTTTTGCGCCACGCGTGCTTGTCCTAACGACGCCCCGGCAGCGATGCAAACCAAAGCTTAGCTAATTGCTAAACATATGCCCGGCCGAAGCCTTCCCGCTTCGGCCTTTCCTTTGCATAAGCGGCCATATATAAACCAGGCAGCGCAACAGGACCTGACGCCTATATAAAATCGCTGGCGAGGGCCAGAGTCAGACCAAAGAGGGTGGCGATGAGCTTGGTGCGGTTAAAGCGATGGTCGGGGCTTGTCTCGAAAAGGATGGTGGTGGAGATATGCAGAAAGTTGCCAGCCACCAGGCCCGTCAGGGCGGTATATAACAGGCCGTCCGGCGCCTGTTGCGGTAGCACCACGTTGCTGAAGAAAATGCCCAGCGGCGAGCCCACCGCGAATATCAGCAGCCACAGAAATGCCTTCCGGAAGTTCTCGAGCCGCGACAGCAGCACCGACATCAGCGCGAAGGCGGCCGGTACGTGGTGCAGCGCCACCCCCAGCAGCACCAGGTAAAAATTGTCGCTGGTGGTGTGGGCGTGGCCGGCGTGGGCATGCCCGCCATACTCCACCAGAATGCTCCCCTCCAGAAAAGAATGCACAAACAGCGAGCCCAACAGCAGGAAAGGCATCGAGCCTATGCGGCCCTGGTGATGGTGTATATGGCCGTGCTCCACGCCCTGCGAGAAAAGTTCCAGCACCAGTTGCAGGAAAAAGCCCGCCAGCACCCAGTAGCCGACGCCGTAGGATTGGGTGTTGCCGTTCCGGAGCACATCGGGGAGCAGGTGGATGATGGTAATGGTGAAGAGATAGGCCCCGCTGAAAGACAGCGCTATCTTCAGCCACCTGCCGTTGTGGGGAGGAAACACCTTCACCAGAAAACCTGATAGTACTACCGTGAAAAACAGGACGAGTATGGCTATAATCATCTGCGGTTATCTCTTTAGCGCGAATATCATCCGGGCGGCTACTGTCTTCGCGCACGAACGGGTTAAGGTTATAGTAGCAGAACACTGCTGCAAGGCGCAATCGCGCCATCTTGAAATACTTTGTAGCGCCCTCTTCCCGCAAGGCCCGCCCGGCTCCAGGCTGCTGCCCATGGCCGCTAGGGCCGCCACATTCCCGGTCCCGTTGTTGAAGTGGGCGAGGCTGGCGAAAAGGCTCAGGAAAAAATCAGGATAAGCCGGTATATATAGATGGCGCATGCCGTACGCATCGGAATGCAGGCGTGCGCTGCTGAACTGCCTGGCGTGCGCATTGCGCCTCGCCGGGGCAATGCCTATCAGGCTTGTGTAAAGGGAGTGGCGGCCCCGCCCGCAGGCAAGGCTCGGGATGCGTTTGTGCGGATTTGGTGGGTGGAGGTGGCCCAGCAGTCTGCCCGCAGACAGGTGCGCCTCGTGCAGGTCGCGGTTGCGATACAGTATATGGTAATACGGAGAGTCGGACCACATACTGAACCACTCGTCTTCCTGTTGCGCCATGGAGGTCTAAAGGCAATTGTGTTGCAAATATAAGTTTTTTATCTGAACGTGTGCACCTGCAGCCATATATCGGTGACAGGCAGGGATGCGGCAGGGGCAAAAAAAAGCCTGCCGCTGCAGGTAAAGCAGCGGCAGGCTATAAGGCGCAGGCCCTTTACTATTCTTTGGTCGAGTCGGCGTTCGTCTCCGTCGCCTCACTGATGCTGTCTCCTTTCATAAGGGAGTTCCCGCCCAGGTCGTGGTCAGGCATAATCTCCTCATCATGGGCTGGCGGGTACACTTCGTTTACCTTGCCTACGTTGTAGGTGCTGCGCGTGCCGGGCTCCACAAAATCCACCGATACTTTTTCCTCCGGTCTCAGGTCCTTGGGCGTGTCGCAGGAGGCCATAGACAAGCCACACACGGCGGCAAATACTGCTATTACGTTTTTATTCATTTCTGTACGTTTATATATCCTTTTATATATACCCGGCTGCCTGCTGTGCTGGCAAAGCCGTTGTTGTTAATTTACGGCGATACCTTAGGATGGGGTTGTGGGTGCGGCCGGCAGCAGGTTTTTGCGGCGCAGTATGTTTTCCATCAGCCTTATGTCGTTGGCGCTGTTAAAGATGCGGAAAGGAAGGTGAATGAAAACCGGCGTCTCGAAATTGCGGGCCACCCAGCCCTTCCAGCCGGTTGGCAGCTGGGCGTCGGCGGCGGGCTGCAGCCACAGCAGGTAAGCGTCCGACTTCACCTGGGCCTTCCGGATCATGTCCCAGTTCATGGCCATGCCCTCACGCTCGTTGCGCTTCATCAGTATCTGGCGGTTGTCAATCTCGTAGGTCAGCTTCTCAAACAGCGGGTTTCCCTGCTCTATCTGCGTCACGCCCATCACCTGCGCCGAGCGCAGCAGCACAAACAGGATGGTCACCACCACGGCGGCGGCCACCCACCACCACGAGAAACTGAATACAGCGGGCAGCAACAGCAGCACCAGCGGAACGAGCGCGTACCACCAGTCGTGCCGCCACACCTTCACCAGGGCCATCTTGGTATACTTCTCTTTGTCTAGCTGGTACTTCTTGGTGCGGATGCCTCCCGGGGGTGGCCCCTGTACGGTCCGGAAACCTCTTTGATTCGGTCGCTGCATATAAGTTTAAAGTCGAAATTCTGTTCTCGTCCGGCGCCACCCGCAGGGCGGATGCGCTTTATTTATAAATCACCTGTGCTGGCGCTCGCAAAGGTAAGGCGAAATTATTTATAAGCCTTCAGGCTGATGTCGAGGCTGGTGCTGGAGTGGGTGAGCGCGCCCACCGATATATAATCCACGCCCGTCTCGGCCACGGCCCGTATTGTTTCCGCTGTAATGCCGCCCGAAGCCTCTGTCTCGTACCGGCCCCCAATCAGTTGCACCGCCTCGCGCATTAAGGCAGGGGCCATGTTGTCGAGCATGATGCGGTGGATGCCGCCTGTCTCCAGCGCCTCCCGCACCTCCTCCAGGTTACGCGTCTCCACCTCAATCTGCAGGTTCTTGCCTTTCTCCCGCAGGTAGCGCTGCGTGGCGGTGATGGCTTCGCGGATACCGCCGGCATAGTCCACGTGGTTGTCCTTCAGCATCACCATGTCGTACAGCCCGAAGCGGTGGTTGTAGCCGCCGCCAATCACCACGGCCCACTTCTCCATCATCCGGAAGTTGGGGGTGGTTTTGCGGGTGTCCAGCAGTTTGGCGCCGGTTCCCGCAATCAGTTGCACCAGAGAGTGAGTGTAGGTGGCGATGCCGCTCATGCGCTGCATGCAGTTCAGCACGAGGCGTTCCGCCGTCAGGATGGACTGCGCCCTGCCTTTTACCGTCAGGCCGATGTCTCCGTACTTCACAGGGCTTCCGTCCTGCAGCAGCACTGCCACCTGCAGGTTGGGGTCCACCGCCCGGAAGATATAGGTGGCCAGCTCTACGCCCGCCAGTATGCCGTCTCCTTTTATCAGCAGGCGCGCCTGGTTCTGCGCGTCCGCCGGAATGGCCGCCAGCGAGGAGTGGTCTCCGTCGCCGACGTCCTCGGCCAGGGCGCTTGCGATGAACGCGCTGATGCTTTGTTCGGTTAGGTAAGTCGGCTTCACGGGGCAAAAATAAAAAAAGCCCGGCATATATACCGGGCCTTCCTGAAAATCTTATTTTTATCTGCTTAATCTTTTATAAAGTTCATCGAGTGGATCAGGTATTTGCCGTTCGCCGACTTCATCCGGATGAGCACCGTGTAGGAGTCTCCTTTGGAGGCATAAGTGCCGATGGCGTAGAGCTGCCCTTTGTCGGAGGCGCCGTTGTGGTTCACACTGAAGTCCACGGGGGCGTTTTTGGCGAAGAAGTTCTTCATCACGAACTCGGCCTGCGTGCTGCTGTAGTTGGTCGCCTCGCCGCCGTCCAGCGTAATTTCCACCATGCTGCCGAAGTTCCGCGACAGTTCTTTGGCGGAGCCCGCCTTCATGGCCGACGTCACGCTGCTCATTGCCTCGCCCTGCGCCACGGCCTGCCCTGCCGTGAAAAGCACGGCCACCATCACTAAAGAAAATGCTACTACAAGGTGTTTAAAGTTTTTCATATCACTGTTTGATATCCCATGCTGCTATCATCCAAAATTATGCCAGGAAAGCGCCTGCTGTTCGTGTCCCTAAGTTAAGGCTTATCTTCTGAATATAAAATATAAAATCTACTATATAATGAGGCTTGTGGCCTGTGTTAAAACCTTCCGGCCCCGAAGACAGTAGCCGCTATAAGAGGCCTGCTCCGGAGCGTCTCCACATTTAAAGATTATAGCTATATTTGCACCATGGATAAAAAGGTTCTCTTAATGATATTGGATGGGTGGGGCATCGCCACGCATCCGGAAGTTTCAGCTATCGCGAAGGCCAACACGCCTTTTGTTGACTCCATCCTTGCGAAGTATCCGAACACCAGGCTGCAGGCCTCCGGTGAGGCGGTGGGCCTGCCCGAAGGGCAGATGGGCAACTCGGAAGTGGGCCATATGAACATCGGCGCCGGGCGCGTGGTGTACCAGGACCTGGTGCGCATCAACAAGGCCATCGCCGAGCGCAAGCTGGCCACCATGCCGGTGCTTGCCAGCGCCTACGCTTACGCCAAAGAAAACAAAAAGCCCGTGCACCTAATCGGGCTGCTCTCCGACGGGGGCGTACACTCGCACATCGACCACCTGAAGGCGCTCTGCTCGGTGGCCGCCGACCAGGGCCTGCGCGAGGTATATATCCATGCCTTTACCGATGGCCGCGACACCGATCCGAAAGGGGGCGTGAAGTATATAAACGAACTGGAGCAGCACCTGGAGCAGACAACGGGCACCATTGCCTCTGTGGTGGGCCGCTACTACGCCATGGACCGCGACAACCGCTGGGAGCGCGTGAAGCTTGCCTACGACCTGATGGTACACGGCACCGGCACGCCGTCCCAAAACCTGATTCAGTCGGTGCTGGAGTCTTATAACGCCGGCGTGACCGACGAGTTTATCCAGCCGATTGTGAAAGTGAACGACCAGCAGCAGCCCATAGCCACCATCCAGGACGGCGACGTGGTGATCTGCTTTAACTTCCGCACTGACAGGGGCCGGGAGATTACGCAGGCGCTGACGCAGCGCGACTTCCCGGAGCAAAACATGCACAAGCTCAACCTGCACTATGTGATGATGACCAACTACGACGAGAGCTTCCTGGACGTAGCAGCCATCTTCGAGAAAGACAACCTGAACAACACCCTGGGCGAGGTGTTGGCCAAGGCGGGCAGAACGCAGATCCGCATCGCCGAGACGGAGAAATACCCGCACGTCACGTTCTTCTTCTCCGGAGGCCGCGAAACGGCTTTTGAGGGCGAGAGCCGCCTGCTGTGCCCGTCGCCAAAGGTGGCCACGTATGACCTGCAGCCGGAGATGAGCGCCTACGACATCCGCGACGCCATCGTGCCGGAGCTGGAGAAAAAGAGCGCTGACTTTATCTGCCTGAACTTCGCCAACCCCGACATGGTGGGCCATACCGGCGTGTTTGAGGCGGCCGTCAGGGCCTGCGAGGTAGTGGACCAGTGTGCGGCAAGAGTGATTACGACAGCGCTGGAGAACGGCTATGACACCATTGTGATTGCAGACCACGGCAACGCCGACTATATGATTAACGAGGATGGCACGCCCAACACGGCCCACACCACCAACCTGGTGCCCTGCATCCTGGTGAGCAACGACTTTAAGGGAACGCTGCACGAAGGAAAGCTCGGAGACCTGGCGCCCACCATTCTGGAGCTGATGGGCATCCCGCAGCCTGCCGAGATGGATGGCACATCACTGATCAATAAGTAGCAACCTGTGGCCAGCCGTATTTCCGTCTTGTTTCTGGGCCTGCTGCTGGCCGCCGCTGCCTGTGAGCGCCCTGCCCCGCCTGTAATTGCCGACGGGGCAGAGGCACCTTACAACCTGACAGCCTACCTGGAACAGCAGCAGCAGCGCCTGCAGGAAGAGCAGCCGATGGTGCTGAAGTCGGTGACGACGGAGGAAAAGCCCACAGAGACCGTCCAAACCTCAGAGATAGACTGGGAAGATGAACTGTCAGTGTTTCTGGAGGCGGACCTGAACCGCCCGGCGCTGCGGGAATATTATACCCGGCAGGAGCAGATGCTGGCTGACGGCGGCCTTGTGGTGGAATATAATAAAGTGGAGGATGCCGAGCCGCTAGTGCATTCCCTGCGCCTCGAGCTGACCCCGGACAGGCAACTTCGCCAACTCAACGCCCTCATCCAGGACCAGAACATCCTGTTTTTCTCGCGCCGTAACATCCAGCTCACCACCGAGCCCTCCAGTGGCAACATCTCCGGCTACCGCGTGCAGGGGGTACAGAAACTGGTGTTCTCCGACTCGCTGCACTACCGGGTGGATGTAAACCTATAGCCGCATCCTCTTAAAAACCAGCCTGTAGCAGCGGCAAGTTCTCTGCAATTCGTTATATTGCATCTACAACACGTCCCCTTGTGGGGAGGTGTGTTTTATTCCTGCCGCATGCGCACGTTTACCCTAACGGCAACGCTTTGTATGAGCCTTGCCATCGCCAGCTTTGCCCGGCAGCCGGATGCTGTTGCCAGTGCCCGTGGCCGCACCTGCGCCACGGAGGCTTACACGGTGGTGCAGCAGGCGCAGGCCCCCGGCCTGAAGGCAAGGCAACAGGCGTTGCAGCAGGAAGTGCAGCAGGCGCTGGCGCAACAGGGGCGGGGACAGGCCTTGCAGGCGGATGTCGTCGTCACGGTTCCGGTGGTTTTCCATGTGGTTTATAATGATGCCGCAGAGAATATCCCGGACGCCGCCCTGCTCTCGCAGCTCGAGGTGCTGAACGCCGATTTCCGGCGGCTGAACGCCGACACCCTGAACACACCGGATTATTTCAGGTCTTTTGCCGCCGACACCAAAATCCAGTTCTGCCTGGCCTCTGTGGACCCGGAGGGCGACCTGACCACGGGCATCACCCGCACCTCCACCTCCAGCACCTTCGAGTACATCTCCGACAACGTGAAATACACTAGCAAGGGAGGGGTGGATGCCTGGGACCGGGACCAGTACCTGAATATATGGGTCTGCAAGATCAAGGGAGAAATCCTAGGCTACGCCTCGCAGCCCGGCGGACCGGCAGCCACTGACGGCGTGGTGCTGCACTACGAGGTGGTGGGGGCGGCACCGGCCAACACCTTTGCCACGAATTATAACAGGGGCCGCACCGCTACCCATGAGGTGGGCCACTGGCTGGGCCTGGGGCACGTGTGGGGCAGCGGCTATACCTGCTCCGACTCAGACGGCATAGACGACACCCCCAACCAGATGGCCGAGAACACCGGGTGCAACACCGGCATCAAATCGTCCTGCGACGACAGCCCCTTCGGCGACATGTACCAGAACTACATGGACTACAGCGACGATGCCTGTATGAACCTCTTCACCAGGGGCCAGGCCAGCTACATGCAAACGGTGCTGGCCACCTCCCGCAGCAGCCTTCTCAACTCGCTTGCCTGCAGCGGCACGCTCCGCTCCGACTTCAAGACAACCTCCGCCAACGACACCCTGACGATGGCGGGCAAGCGCGTTAAATTTTCGGATGCCTCGGTGGGCATTCGCCCGACGGCGTGGCTGTGGGAGTTTGAGGGTGGCGTGCCGGCCGCCTCTGCCGAGCAGCACCCGGTTGTGCTGTATCCGCAGCCGGGCAGGTACAGCGTGAAGCTCACCATCACGAACGGCGACCAGCGCAGCACCGCGGTAAAGGAAAACCTGGTGCATATAACGGTGAGCGACCTGGTAGTATACCCAAACCCGGCCACTGACTTTATCACCATCGAGCAGCCCGCCCGCGTAACGGTGCGCCACGTGGAACTCTTGAACCAAATGGGCCAGGTGCTGGTGAGCGAGGAAACAAAAGACCGTGTGCTGCGCCTCGACGTGCGCCACCTGCCGCAGGGGGTTTATATCCTCCGTATCAAGAGTTCCAGCGGTTTGGAACGAAGGAAGGTGAGCGTGCTTCGGTAAGCGTTGAACAGACACAAACATCAGCACACAAGACTTTTATATATGCCGGTATTAGATGGCTGTTATAGCTGCTGATCTGTGCCTGTTCCTTTCAGCGCCCATATATACCGATTCGGAATTATTAATTCGGAATTCCTCCTAAAAGCCCTCTCCCTGCAGCGTGACCACGATGGTGCGTTTTGAGGCATGGTTGCGGTGCTCGCAGAGGTAAATGCCTTGCCAGGTGCCCATGTTCAACTTGCCGTTGGTGATGGGGATGGTAACAGAACTCCCGAGCAGCGCCGCCTTCAGGTGCGCGGGCATGTCATCTGGCCCTTCGAGGGTGTGGCGATAATAAGGTTGGTCCTCGGGCACCAGCTGGTTGAAGTGGCTCTCAAAGTCCTGGCGCACGGTAGGGTCGGCGTCCTCGTTGATGGCGAGGCTGGCAGAGGTATGCTTGATGAAGACATGCGCCAGCCCGGTCTTTATATCCTCCAGCTCCGGCAAATGCGCCTCCAGCAGGTCTGTGATAAGATGAAAGCCCCTTTTAACGGCAGGCAGCCGTATTTCTCGCTGAAACCACTTCATAGTTAATTTTGAATGAGTGAATGCCGTCCGGCATATATAAAATGCGCCGGAAGCTTCCTTATACGCGCTAATCTGTGGTTCGCTCCAGAGCGCCCATATCGGGTAGCGTGGTGCTGCGGGTTTCGCCTTTCAGGTCGGTAGGTAAATCAGGCAGGTACTGCGCCGCACCGCTGGCGGGGGAGAGCGTGTCCAGGCTGAAATCAAATTTGGCGGGCTCCCCGAACTTCGGCTCCACGTTCAGTTTATTTTCCTTGTCCTGCAACTGATCCATATATACCGATGTCCGGAGCAGGTTGTGGCTTACCTCAGTCGCGGCGCTCAACGGAGACAGCAGCACCTCGTCCACCATCGCATGGCTGTCGGAGTAGACGATGGAATTGGAGAGGCGCAGCGTTGTGGGCTGGTTGGCTATATCTGTGCCGGGGATAAAATCGGTGACGACGAAAAGCGGCGTCTCGCGCACCAGTTGGTTGTTGTAGCTCACGATGGTGGAGTACAGCACCTCGTAATTGCCGCCGCCCAATCCCCCGAAGCCATACTGGCCGCAGTTATATATCAGGGTGTTCCGCACCTGCACCTCCGAGGTAAATGCCACGATGCCGTCTAGAAAAGCATGCGCCACCATACAACCCTCTACCAACGTGCCAGGCTTGCCTGGGTTGCCGATGCGCAGGCCATATACCGTGTTCATGATATCGGCGTACCGGATTTCGTTGCCGCCGCTCCTGGTCAGTATCCGGATGCCTTCCCACTGGCCGGGCGCGGTCTGGTAAGCCTCTTCGCGCCGGTAGCCGCTGAAGGTCACGCGCTCCTCCGGCGTGCCCTCTACCAGCAGTTGCCCGTTCACCAGCAGCACGGCCTTGCTGCTGCCGTATATATGGCTGCCCTTTTGGATGGTGAGCGTGGCCCCCTCCCGCACCAGCACAGAGTCGAGGAGCACGTGCGGCTTGTCGTTTTCCCATACCGTGGTGCCAATGGCTCCCTTCCGGTGAAAATAGGCGTTCTGCCCGTATGCCACCAGTTTCACGTTTTGCTGCTGCCCGTTGGTCCGGAACAGGATGGAATCGGACACCAGGAAAGGCAGGTTTTCGTCGGTTGGGTTGATGTTCACCTTCACCAGCACATACAGGCTGTCGCCGCCACGGAGTTCCAGGTTGTTTGCCCGCGGGCTCTGTACCCCGTTGATGGTGAGTTGGAAGGGCGAGGCGGCGGCTCCGCCCAATGCAATCTCGCTGATGCGCACGGCCTTCTCGTTGCGGTTATATACCCTCAGGCGCTTCGTGATGCTGCCCCGGCTCACAAACACGGTGTCGAACAGCACCGTGTCGCCAGAGAACTCCAGCATGGCCGAAGGGTCGGAGGTGATGACCTCGTCCCGGGGCTCGCAGGAAAACAGGCCCAGCAGCAGGAGCAATGGCAGTAAGACAAGCAGGTGTTTCAATTTGGTTGCTGGTTGTTGAATGGCTAAATTGTTATGGTTAAATGCTTGGCTGTTGATTACTGTATAGCCTTTATATATCCTCACGCATACTCAACTTCTACACCCATCTAGCAATTTAACCATTAAGCCATACAAAAGAAAAAGGATGCAGCGGCTATATGTGCCGGGCTGCATCCTCTTATATATGGCTTAACGCACAGCAGGGGTATTATGCTGCGGCGCCTTCTTTCAGTCTCTCGGCGTTCTCCGCGATGCGCAGTTCCTCCACAAAATCCTCGATGCCGCCATCCATCACGCTGGGCAGGTTATACACGGTATAGCCAATGCGGTGGTCAGTCACGCGGCCCTGGGGATAGTTGTAGGTGCGGATTTTGTCGGAGCGGTCGCCGCCACCCACCATGCTCTTGCGCTGGGCGCCTTCCTCTTCCTGCTTCTTGGCCAGTTCCTGCTCATATATGCGCGAGCGGAGCACCGCCAGCGCCTTGTCGAAGTTCTTGAGCTGCGATTTCTGGTCCTGGCACTGCGCCACAAGGCCCGTGGGGATGTGTGTGAGGCGCACGGCAGAATACGTCGTGTTTACCGACTGCCCGCCGGGGCCCGAAGAGCAGAACAGGTCTTTGCGGATGTCGTTCATGTCGAGCTCGATGTCGAACTCCTCCACCTCGGGCAGCACCACCACCGACGCCACCGACGTGTGGATGCGGCCCTGCGTTTCGGTGGCCGGCACCCGCTGCACGCGGTGTACGCCCGACTCGAACTTGAGCTTGCCATATACGTCTTCGCCTGACATGCCCACGATGATTTCTTTGTAGCCACCAGATGTGCCTTCCTGCGCATCGATCAGCTCCACGCGCCAGCCCATCTTCTCAGCGAAGCGGCTGTACATGCGGTACAGGTCGCCGGCAAAGATGGAGGCTTCGTCGCCACCCGCGCCCGCGCGGATCTCCATGATGATGTCCTTGCTGTCGTTGGGGTCTTTCGGGATCAGGAGCTCCTTCAGGAAATCCTCCATCTGCTCGCGCTGCGGCAGCAGCTCGTCCAGCTCTTCCTTGGCCATCTCCCGGAAATCCTCGTCCTTCTCGGTGGCAATTACCTGCTTGGCGTTGTCGATGTTGCTCAGGATGTTGAGGTACTTCTTATATTCAACTACTATTTTCTCCAGGTCCTTGTACTCCTTGTTCAGCGCCTTGTATTTCTTCATGTCGCTGGCCACATCGGGCTGGATAAGCAACTGGCTTACCTCCTCGAACCGCTGATTAATGGCTTTTAACTTGTCTAACATTTTTCTTCTCCGATTTCAGACTGCAAAGATACGAAATTGCAGTGTAGTTTCTTTCATACAATTCCGGCGAAGAAGTTGTTCAATCGCCGTAAATCATTCTTTCTTATAACCTTGCCGCCCCCGTTTCTAGTTTCAGTTGGCGCGGCTTCCGCCCTAAATCCGGCCCCTTCCCGGCAAAGCAGCCTTAAACTTGCGCCATTTTGCTGCATGTCTCGCCTGAAACGATTAATTTTGCACCCGGAAACCAAAAGGATTTCCCGTAACAGATTTTCAACGCTAAAGAACGTATTTATATATGGCCGTTATACAAGCAACCGACACAGATTTTAACGAGATACTCACCTCAAACCAGAAAGTGGTGGTGAAATACTACGCTGACTGGTGCGGCAACTGCCGCCTGTTCGCCCCCAAGTTCAAGCGCATGTCCGACGACGAGCAGCTCGCAGGCGTCGCTTTCGTGGACGTGAACGCCGAAAAGAGCCCGGAGGCCCGCAAGAAGGCCGGCGTGACCAACCTGCCGTTCTTCGCCGTTTTCAAAGACGGGCAACTGGTAGACACCGTGGCCGCCAGCAAGGAAGAGGCCGTTCGTAACCTGGTACAGAAATTAAACGCATAGCCCCATCATGAAAATACCTGCCATAAAAAAACTTGTTGAGAACAACACCCTGGAAGAGCTGATGGCCGCCGAGGCCGCCATCGTGGACGAGCAGCAGCCCGCCATAGAGGTAGAGGGCGAGGACGAAGGCGAGCAACTGACGCACGTGCTGGCCGCCGTCTGGATACTGAACGAGATGGGAGACAACGGCACCGACTTTAAATCCGCCCTGCGCATGTACACTCAGAAAGTGCGCGTTTCCATCAGCTAAAAGCTACCCCTATATATAAAGCAGCAGGCCCGGAGTTATATATGGCTCCGGGCCTGCTGTATATATAGATAAAGTCTGTGGCTGCCAAAGTTTAAAAATTCTGCATAGCACTTTTAACCACACATTAGGTTTATAGTCGGATTTGATTTCAAGCAGACCCATTTATATTGAGATCAAAAAGCTCCTTGGTTGTGAGATTAGCTTTTATCTCCCAATAGTAACTACAGCCATCCAGCGTCATTTCTCGTTGTCTTTTCCAGTTAACATCGTCCGGCTCTTCATATCCCTTCAACCTGTCGATAATCGTGTACCTGTCCCAGCTTAAATTGATATAAATGATTTGCTCCCCAGCTTCATTTATATAGCCAAAATATTGACGCCTGTAGTTGCCAAGATTCTTGTGAAGGATAGGGCAACCCCCACCTTGGTTCAGCATAGGGTTATTCTCTTTCTTTATTTCAGACCGCAGAATCTTTTCTGCTGCGGAAATATCTTCAATCGAAGGAGTAAATCGAATTCTTTCGAAGCTACATAAAAAGCACGGTGCGTTCTCCTTGAAGATTATGCCCCTGTATTTCCCGTTACTTATCAATATTGTTCCATCGGTGGGCTTCTCTATAACTTCCAAGCTGCCTGTACAGGAAAACAGCAAGAGCATGAGGATATATGACAGATTCCTATTCATTCAATTTACTACAAACAAACTTAAGGAGGGGCAACTTTCAGGCAGCATCCCAAGAGTTAAGGCATCATATTCTCATATCTCCTTCTCCTTTACATTACAGGTTGTTCTTGGCGAAGTACTCCTCGGCCATTTTACCGCCCTGCTCGGTGCAGATGCCCCGCACGTAGTAGAGGTAGATGCTCCGGAACACCTCCGGCAGGCTGTACTTGGCAGGCGGGAAAATGAGGGGGTTGATCATCATGAAAAACTGCTCCAGGATAATTTTGGTGACCAGTTGCAGGTTGATGTCCCGCCGGAAGTAGCCCTGCAAAATGCCCCGGTTGAGAATTTCGGTGTTCAGGTGCTGCGAGTAGTTGCTCAGGTAATCCAGCGTCAGCGCCCATGCCTCGGGGTAGTGCTGCTGCATATCGCTTATAAAGAGCGGGTTTATCGTCTGCATCTGGGCGATGCCGTTCCGCAGCAGGAGCATGATTTCCTCCACCGGGTTGCTGGCAGTTGCCAGCAGCAGCCGCTGCTCCTCCTTCTGCTTTGCTATGTCAAAAAGCGTCACCCGCTTCACCAGGTCTGCCTTGCTGCGGAACAACTCGTGGTAGGTCGACTTGCGGATGTCCAGTTTCCGGATGAGGTCTTCCTCCGCGTTCGCCTCTATTCCTTCTGCCCTGAAGATGCGCAGCGTCTCCCCCAAGATTGTTTCTGATAAAGTCATATATAGCTGCTCTGCCCTGTGAAATGCGGGATGCCCTGTGGCGCTACAAAAATATCCGCGCAAAGCTATCCTATCCCGAAGTTAAAGAAATCCGGCAAATATAAAAGCAATCAATCACTTACAGAATTGCTATTCTCCGCTTTACACAGGAACCGTCATAACAGGCTGAAGAGGCATATAAAAAAGATCAGCTGCACAAGGTACACGTACGGGGCCAGCCTGTTCTGCTTAAAAATATTTGCCCTCTGGAAGTACAGTTGCAGCAACAGCGCCACTCCAAACCAGCCGATGAAGTTGGAGACAGGGATATGGTTGCCCTGCCAGCTCCAGAAATCGTAGCGCATGGCGACGGGCTCGATAAAATAATCCAGCAGCACCATCAGTAGCGCCCCTACCAGCGCCTTTGCCAGCCAGGGCAGCCCGGTATAGTTGCTGATGTGGCCGGTGGCGTAGACCAGCATCAGCCAGTTGAGCCCGATGAGCAGCGGCACCTCCCACAGCTTCGCGCCCAGCGCCGCTCCGTAGCTGTAGTCCCCGAAGAGCAGGCCCGTATGCACCCCCACTACCTCCGACAAAAAGCCCACCGCAAACACCGCCGCCGCAAAAAGCGCGAAGGCGCCGTTCCAGTGCCGGTGGAAGCTGAAAAGCAGCGCATTCGTGAGCAGCAGGTTCATCGGCGTCAGCTGCTGAAAATACTCCGGGTCGCCGCTCCACAGCAGGCCCCACAAGCCTACGCCATGGAAGATGAGGAGCACCGCCAGCGCAAGGGGCAGGGCATATCGTTTGTATCGCTGCAAGGCACTTGGGAAGGCAGAAATTCGCTGTGTGGTTTCGGGCATATACAAAGCAACACAAATTGCAAAACAAAATGTTTTTGGCGGCTCCCGGATTATGACGGCAGCCGGGTTTGTATGCTGCTATACTTCTTCTATCGGTAACACGGCGGGTACCAAATCCCCCACTATTTTGGCTGAAAGCAGGCACAGGGGGATACCGCCGCCCGGGTGTACGCTGCCGCCGCAGAAATAAAGCCCCTCTATCTGCGAACTGAAGTTCGGGTGGCGCAGGAAGGCGGCCATCCTGTTGTTGGAACTGCTGCCATACAGGGAACCGGCAAAAGACGAGGTGCGGTGCCCGATCAGCAGCGGGTCCAGCACCTGTTCCTGCTCAATCAGCGGCTCTATGTCTGTGTGCAGCATCCGGCTCAGTTTCCCTAAGACGCTTGCTCTGGTGGCGGCGATCAGTTGCTGCCAGTCCTGGCCCTGGTCGTGCGGCACGTTCACCATCACAAACCAGTTCTCGCAGCCGGGCGGGGCATCGCCCGGCTCCAGCTTGGAAGTAATGTTTATATATACCGTGGGGTCTGGGCTGATGGTCTTTCGCCGGAAAATGTGCTCAAACTCCTCCTTGTAGTCTTTGCTGAAGAAGATATTGTGCAGGTGCAGGTCCCGGAACTGTCGCCGGATGCCCCAGTAATAGACAAGCGCCGAGCTGGAGCGCGGTTGCTGCAGCGTTTTCTCCGGGGCCGGGTGGTCGGGGAGGAGCCTGCGGTAGGTGGGCACCACGTCCATGTTGCTCACCACCACATCCGCGTTAAAATTGCCGTGCTTCGTTTGCACGCTCATCACCTTGCCCGCCAGCGTCACAATCTGCCCCACCGGTTCGCCATACCGGAACTCCACGCCCAGTTCCTCCGCCAGCTTCACCAGGCTGGCCGCAATGGCATACATGCCGCCCTCCGGGTAAAAAGCCCCGAGGTTGTGCTCGAGGTGCGGAATGATGTTGAGCGTGCCCGGCGCCTGGTAAGGGTCGGAGCCGTTGTAGGTGGCGAAGCGGTCCAGGAGCTGCACGAAGCGCTGGTCTTTGAACTTCCTGGCGTTGGCGTCGTGCATCGAGGTGGTCAGGCCGAGATCGGAGAGGCAGCCGAGCGCCTTCAGCACATCCGGGCTCAGGTAGGTGCGCGCCTTGTGCAGCGATTTGCCCAGGAAAGTGTCGGCGGTGCCGTTATACAGCCGCCTGCTGCGGGCCAGCACCGCCAACACGTCCTGCGCCGGCACCCCGAGTTGCCGCTCCGCCTCCCGGGCAAATTCCTGCTGGTCAGCGTAGGCTTTCAGGCGGCTGCCGTCGGGCCAGAAGTAGTGCGTAATCGGGTTGAGGCGGGTGTAGGAGAAGGAATCCGTTGGGTTGCGCCCTGCCAACTCAAAAAGCTCATCCACGAGGTGGGGCAGCGTGAACAGCGAAGGGCCGGCATCGAAGCGGTAGCCGCCCAGCCAGAACTCCTGCATCTTGCCGCCAAAGCTGTCGTTGGCCTCGTACACCGTCACCTGGTAGCCCTTCACAGCCAGCCGGATGGACGCCGCGATTCCCCCGATTCCTGCTCCGACGATGGCTGCTTTCTTCATGCTTTTATGTACGGAATTTGCTCTCTTGTACAGCTAACTGCACGGGCCGGAAAAGGTTTTGCCGGGATGTGGCAACACCTCCCGGCGTGTGACGGACTTATATAAAAAGCCCGTTAATGGGCCTTCCCGAACACCTTCCGGTACATAGGCTTGCGCATGGAGAACTGCCCCAGCATAAGCGGGTAGAGCAGCAGGTCCAGGGCTTTGATACCGGTGCTGTAGGTGATGATGTCGTGGATAACGGCGCCGCTGCCGTTTCGGGTGACGAGGTGCCTGTGGTGCCAGTAGCGCAGGGGAGGAGGCAGTTGCTGGCCCTGGTCCACAAACCAGGCTTCCGTTTCTGTTACTTCGCGTTCGGTGATCAGGCTGGTCCAGCGGAAGGATTTTAGGCCCGTTTGCAGTTCCACCCCCACCACGTCGCCGGGCATGCTGCCGTCGAAGCGCAGCAGCTTCAGGCGCGGGTAGGGCGGCGACAGCCTCCGGAACAGCTGCTCATCAAACGCGTTGAACACGGTCATATAGTCCTGTGCTACCGCTGTTTTCAGGTGGATTTGCATATATGCTTGCTGATTGTCTCAGACGCTCGCAGGAGCTGCGCACACTGCGAGGTCTTTCTGCTTAAACTTACTCCTGAAGCGAAAGTTAGTCTATATGCTTTTGAATCTCCTTTAATGCCTGATGCTTTAGTTCGTGAAATCTCTTCAATATTTTATTGATATCATTATGCCATTCCATGCGCAAAAGATTATCACGGACAGGATTATATATATTCCCCTGCATACTTTTCCTTGTTTCTTCTATCTTATCAAGTTCAGCCCTGTACTTATCTGTTCTTACTCCTAAATCCTCTACTATATATAATGTCTCCTTCAGGACGTTATTTTCTTTGATACCATCGAACAGATAGGTGTCATTACTAAGAATGAAACTGATGACCTCATTCTTTTTGTTTAAAAGAGCACTTACTAAACCTTCAACATTAGGCTCACTAACCATTTCATTGATTAGCAGTTCCGAAATGCTGTTTAGCAATTTTTGAAAGTCTTTGTACTCATTATGTCTTAGTGCTGTTTTATTTCTAACAGCTTGAATCTTGATGTTCAACACTACCTGAAAAACGGCAAATACTAACCCTAAAGATGATAACAAGAAAGTAATAGACTTTTCTTTATCCCACTGAAAACCGAAGTTAAAATATGCAACAAGTGATATAATGAAAATACCCCCTACTAAAATTGATGTAGGAAGAATGTATGGCGTAATTTTTTTCACAAGCTAGCAGCTATTAACTTAACAGGTTGTCGATGTCGGCTTTCGTGAGGCTCTTGATGATGGTTTCGTCGGTGCTGATGAGGTCTGTCACCAGTTGGATTTTGCGGTTCTGCAGCGCCAGTATCTTTTCCTCCACGGAGTCTTTGGTGATGAACTTGTAGGTGAACACCTTGTTCTGTTGCCCGATGCGGTGGGCGCGGTCCACGGCCTGCGCCTCTACGGCCGGGTTCCACCACGGGTCCAGGATAAACACATAGTCTGCAGCGGTCAGGTTCAGGCCCACGCCGCCAGCTTTGAGCGAAATCAGAAAAACCCGTATGCTCTCGTCCTGTTGAAATCGCTCCACCTGCTCCTGCCGGTTCCGGGTGTTGCCATCCAGGTAGGCGTAGGTGATGTGCCGCTCGTTCAGCACTTTCCGGATAATTTCGAGGTGCTTCACAAACTGGCTGAAGATAAGCACTTTGTGCCCCTTTGCCACCACGCTCCGGGTCATGCGCACCACCTCCTTCATCTTGCCCGATTCGCCTTCGTAGCCGGGGTCCGTCATCAGCGGGTGGTTCGCAATCTGGCGCAGCTTGGTGAGGCCCTGCAAGAGCATGAACTGCGTGTTCCCCGGCCCGTGCTCCTCCAGGTTCGTCAGAATCTTGTTGCGGTAGTAGGATTTTGTCTCCTCGTAGGCCTGCTCCTGCTCCTCTGTCATTTTGCAGAAGGTGGTGTGCTCTATCTTCTCGGGCAGCTCTTTGGCCACCTGCGACTTGTGCCGGCGCAGGATAAACGGCTTGATGAGCGCGTGCAGGCGGCGCGTCTTGTGCTCGTCCTTCTGTTTCTCAATCGGCTTCAGAAACTCCTTCCGGAAAAAGTGCTGGTTGCCCAGCAGGCCGGGGTTGATGAACGACATCTGCGCCCACAAGTCCATGGTGCTGTTCTCCACCGGCGTACCCGTCAGAATCAGCCGGTGCCGCGACTTTAGCGAGCGCACGGCGCGGGAGGTGCTGGAATCCGGGTTTTTGATGGCCTGCGACTCGTCGAGGATGATATAGTCGAAGTAGTAGGTCTTGAGCAGCTCCGCATCGAGGCGCACAATGCCGTAGGAAGTCAGGATAACGTCATAGTCCTGGAACTGCGCCACGTTTTTGTCGCGGTAAGTGCCGGTGTAGGTCAGGATGCGGAGGCTGGGGGTGAACTTCTGCGCCTCGTTCAGCCAGTTATATACCAACGAGGTGGGCATGGCCAGCAACGAGGCGGTTCCGGCGCCGCTCTCCTTGCGCTGCAGCAGCATGGCGAGCGTCTGCACAGTCTTTCCCAGGCCCATGTCGTCGGCCAGGCAGCCCCCGAACTTGTAGTTCTGCACAAAGTGCAGCCAGTTGTAGCCCGCTTTCTGGTACGGCCGCAGCTCACCCACAAAACCCTCCGGCATCGGCTGGTCCTCAATCGTTTCGAACTCGCGCAGTTTCTCCAGCTTCCTTGACATCACCACGGTAGCCAGGTTGCCCTCCTGCAGGTCGTTTACCAGCGCCATGTGGTGCTTCCGCAGCGTCAGGTGGTCTTCGCCCTCCGAAAAGGCAAATAGTTCGATATACTGCGTGAACCACTCTTCCGGGATGATGGCCACCTGCCCGTTCGGCAGCAGGAACTCATTATTTTTGGTGAGGATATGGTTTTTGAGGCGGATAAACGGAATCTCGAACTCCCCGAAGCGCACGGTGCCATATATATCGAACCAGTCGTTTTTTTCGGTGATGCCTACATCCAGCGTAATCTCCCCGATAAAGTAGTTTTTGCCGCTCTTCTCCGACTGCCGCACCGTAAAGCCCAACTCTTCCAACTCCGCCAGGTTGTTGCTCAGCCACGCGAAGGCATCGCTCTTGTCCAGTACCGCCTGCCCGTTCTTCACCTCCAGCGCGCGCTTGTTCAGCTCTTTGGTAAAGGTCTTCTCGTGGCTGAGGTCGCGGATAAGCTTGTGGAATATATAGGACTCCGCTGTTTTCTCCATGCTCACGCTGATGCGCTTGCCCGCCGTTTGGGTATGCACCATATACTCGCCGTACTTAAACGACAGGTCGAAAAGTATCTTGCTCGTAAGCACGGTTCCGCGCTCAGCCCGGCCATCGCCGTTGCCGCCGTTGGCTTTGGCAACAGGTGCCTCGGCGGCGGCTATCTCCGAAAAGGTAAGGTAAGGGCTTGGCGTGTATTTCTCCGCCCTGATGTCGAAGCCCTTGGCATGCACGTCGAACAACTCCACCAGCGGCGCCACAAACTTGCTGTAGTAATTTTCCTCCACCGAGCGGGGCACCACAATAAACTTCTTGTTGAGAAAGGGCTGCAGCTTTTTCCCGTCCACCTCCTTCTCGAAGCTATAGATCACATCGTTCAGCATCAGCCAGGCAGGCTCATAGCATATAAGCGCGGCGTTGCGGTACTGGAACTCAAGCTTCTGCCCGGCGTATTTCAGGGTGGGGAAGTAATGGGTGTTGTCGGGGTTGCGCATGAAGTGAAACAGCACCGTCGCCTTCTCTGGTGCTATGCGAACGCGCCTCCAGGTGGGCTCTCCGTCCTTGCCCATGATGAAGGTCATCTTGTTGCGGAGCAGCTCCAGTATTTTGCCCATGCGCCCCTGTACATAGTGGCCGATGGTTTCCTGCAGCGCCTTGTCGCCCTTCTCCGGGTCATATACCTTCAGGAAGAAGTCAACGGTTGTCATGCGCTTGGGAGAGAAGCGCTTCAGCACTGCCTCCTGCTGCACCTGGTCTATCAGCGTGATAAGTTTGAAATCGTCGGCGTCGAGGCGCGCGGAGAACTCGTCCGCATTTTTGGCGGAGATGTTCTGGTGCTGCAACGTAAGGTGCCCTTTTGAGTTGACCTGCACCACGAAGGATTCAAACAGGTACCCCAGGTACTCATGCTCGAAGAGCGAGTAAATCACCTGAAAAGGCTGCGTGGTGTAGACTTCCATGCCACAAATCAGTTTTTGGGACACCAAATTTAACCTCCACGCGCCTCATTTCCTACCAAAAAAGCACCTTTTCACCACCCCTGCAGCGCCTTTCACCAATTATAGGGCTTTTTACTGTATATTATCTCTACCAGCCAGCTATAGCCGCCACAGGTATGATTTTCCGGGAAAGGAGGGGAGTTATAAGTTCTCTGTGACCGACATGGCGGCGGCTTTGCGGGCGGGCCGGATGGAAACCAGGAGCGTGATGACGATGATGGCCAGTCCCGTCATCACAAAGTCTTCCACCTCCATCTTCACCGGGTAGGCCTCCACCACCGAGGTGGCCATGCCCATGCTCACCAGCCCGAACGTCTGCTGCAGGTTGCATATCAGCATGCCTGTGGACAGGCCGTAGGCGGCCCCGATAAAGGCCACCAGCGCGCCCTCAAACAAAAAGATATTGCGGATGGTGCTGGCGGTGGCTCCCATCGAGGCGAGAATGGCGATGTCTTTCTTCTTGTCGATGACCAGCATGGAGAGGGAGAAGAAGATGTTGAGCGAGGCTATTCCCAAGATGAAGGCAAAGGTGATGAACACGAACAGCTTCTCCACCTTCACGGCGCGCAGCAGGCTGGTGTGCTGCTCGTCGCTGTTCTGTATCTTAAACGCATCGCCCAGCACCTGCTGCAGGGCGGCTTTTACCTCCTCTACCTGCGCCGTCTCCTCCACCTTTATCTCCAGGGCGGTGCGGCGGCGGCCATACTCCAGCAACTCGGCGGCGAAGTTGAGCGGCACAAACACGTAAGCGTCGTCGTACTGCCGCTCGATGGCAAAGATGCCGCCGACCGCGATGTTCAGGCTGTTGAAGGCCCCCTCGGGGTTCAGCGGGTTGAACTTGACGTTGCGCGGGTACATAAACTGCAGCGGCACAAACTGGTTGCTGGGCCTGATGGAGAGCTGGTACTGCACGCCGCGCCCCACCAGCGCATGGTACGCGTTGTTGTATATCAGCTCGCTGCGGCCTTCCACCACCGCCGAGTCGATTTCGTTCTGCTCAAAGAAATTCTCGCTCACGCCTTTTACCTTCACCACCATCTGCCGCTCGTTGTAGCGCAAGAGGGCGTTGTCCTCTATCACCTCCGACACCACCGCCACCCCCGGCGTTTGCCGGATGCGGTTCATAAACTCGGTGTCCGTCTCGAAGGACTTGCCCTCCACGGCGGTGATCTTCAGGTCGGGGTCAAAGCTGGAGTAGATTTCGCGGATAAGGTCCTCGAGGCCGTTGAACACAGACAGCACGATGATGAGCGCCGCCGTGCCCACCGCCACCCCTATCATGGCGATGTTGGAGATAATGCTGATGATGTTCCTCTTCTTCCTGGAGAAAAAATATCGCTTCGCTATCAGAAAAGGGACGTTCATTTGGTTCGTTGCTCGTGTTTCGTTGTTGGTTGTTTTTGCTGATTGCTATATGGCTACATTGTTAAATGGCTAAACTGTTAAATGGTCGGGGTATGGCCTTAAGGCAGAAATCAAAAAACAACAGTTTAACCATTCAGCCATATACCATTAGGCGCTTTAACAATTTACAACCAGCAATCAAATCACTTCCAGGCTTTCACAATCAGGCCGGTGCCGGAGGCGTGGTTGCCGTTCACGTCCACCCAGTTCAGCACAAAGCTTACCGGGAAGGTGATGAGGTAATAGAACGGCAGCAGCAGGAAGAAAAGCTTTGAGGTGTTCAGCAGCAGCATCGGGTACTTCATCGACAGGCGCCACGAAACCTGCCCCGGCTTGCCGTATGAGTAGCGCGCCTGCACCTTGCTGAAGCCCGCCAGTTTCAGTTTGTCCTGTATCTCCTGTATGTTGTAGCCGTCGCGTACGTGCTCTTCTATAAACGAGGTCTCGTCGTTGCCATGTACATCGGAGCCGCCCTGGTCGGATGGCGTGGAGATAAGCAGCATGCCGCCGGGCCGCAGCGACGCCTGAAAATTACGGAACACCTCCACATCCTCCAGTATATGCTCCATCACGTCCACCGACAGGATGAGGTTGTAGCTGTTCGGCTGCCGGTACTTCACCAGGTCTGCGATGCGGAACTGCACGTTGTGCCTGCCAATGGCCCGGATAAAGCGGTTGCTGTCCGATATCTGCTCCTCTTTCACGTCCACGGCCAGTATGCTCCACTTGCGGCTCATGCCCGACAGGTAATAAGTATACTGGCCAAATCCGGAGCCCGCGTCCAATATATGCTGCTCTTTGTCGCGGCGGTTTGCCGCCCACGCGCGCAGCTCTTTGTGTATGTGCCAGGTGCGCAGCAGGAGCAGGTCCAGGAGCTTGAAAAACACACGGCGCAGGAAAGGTGTCTTGTTGAACACATCGCCCAGCACTCGCTTTATGGGGTCGTACTGCATAAGGGAGGGAAGCGGCTATGGCTATTTGTTAGGATATGTCTCCTCGTCGTCCTCCTGCGCGGGCGGGATCTCGAGGTTGTCGAACAGCTTGTCGATGCGGGCGGCGTACTCGGCGCTGTCGTCGAGGAAGAAGGCCAGCTCCGGCACAATGCGCACCTGGTTTTTGATGCGCTGGGCCAGCAGGTGGCGGATGGTTTTGGTGTTGGCGCGCACCTCCAGCAGGAGCCCCTCGGCATTCTGCGCCCGCAGCACGCTTATATATACCCTAGCCAGGCCCAGGTCCGGCGACACCCGCACCACGCTCACCGAGATGAAGGCGCCCCCGAACAGGTGCGGCACCTCCCGCTGGAAGATGTCGGCCAACTCTTTCTGAATCAGGCGGGAGAACTTCTGTTGTCTTTTACTTTCCATATGAAGCTGCAAATATCATATTAATTTCGCATTTTTACCCCAAAAGCGCCTCACTCATTTCGGGTGAAGGGGCTTTGTATTGTTTTCAGGCAAAGGCAATTGCCGGTGGCGCGGGCGGCAATTGCCTTTGCCTCCCGCCAACTGCTCGGCCATATCCTTAGTTGTTATCGTTCCTTCTAACTCAGTCTCTCCTTGATTAGTTACTTCCGAAGCATACTGCCTTCCCGACTGATCCTGCTGGTCCTGCTTTTTGTCGCCATTCAGCTTCCGCTTATTTTGTGGGGCATTCCGGGCACTGCGCCGGAGTTGCTGCACATGCTGGTGGGGGAGCGCCTGGCCGACGGCTTTACCATGTACCACGACATATATGACAACACCGCCCCCTTCTCAACGCTGGTGTACTGGCTGATGGACGTGCTGGCGGGGCGCTCTTTCCTGGCTTACCGGCTGGCGGCGCTGGCCCTGCTGCTGGTGCAGGCGCTGCTGCTCAACGCCACCCTGAACCGGCATAACGTATATGCCTCCAAAGATTACCTGCCGGCGCTGGTCTACCTGATTCTGGGCAGCATCTCGTTCGAGCTGAACATGCTCACGCCCCTGCTCATCGGCAACACGTTCATCATCTTGTCGCTGCCCTATATCATCACGCTGTCGAAGGAGGGCTTTGACAACAACCGGCTGTTTGTGGGGGGCTTTATGCTGGGCATGGCCGCCCTAAGCTACCTGCCGCTGGCGGTGTTTCTGCTGGTGGGGATTTTCGCCGTCGTCTTTTTCGCCTCCAGCACCTTCCGCAGCATGCTGCTGATGCTGTGCGGCTTCCTTTTCCCGTACGCGGTGCTGCTCACCTACTATCTATATACCAACACCACGCAGGAGTTTCTGGAGATGCACCTGCTGCGCCCCTGGCACCTGAGAGTGGCCTTCCTGCGGCCTCCGGCCGATGTGGCCAAACTCATGGCCATACCGGTTGCTGTGCTGCTGCTGTCGTTGATGAGCGTGGCCTCGCTGCCGCAGCGCCTCGTGTTCCAGGTAAAGTTTCAGCAGCTGATGTGGGTGTGGCTCTTCACCAGCCTGCTGGTCATTTTCACGCGCCCGGAGATTTCCGTCGCCACATTCGTGCTGTTGCTGCCGCCTATCGCCTACTTCAGCCAGTTCTTCTTTACCTCCAGGCAAAAGCCGTGGGTGCTCAACCTGGTGATGCTGGTGATGCTGGTGTCAGTGCTGGTGCTGCGCTACAGGCAGGTGCTGGGCATCAACCGGTTCCTGCTGCTCGACGAGTCGCCGCTGCTGCTGCCGGAGCAGGCGCTGCCCATGCAGGATGCCACGGTGCTGGTGCTGGGGAACGATGTGCGCTACTACATGCAGAACAAACCCGTTACGCCCTACCTGAACTGGGAACTGGCACAGCGCCACTTCGGCAGGCTGGACGAGTACCAGGCCGTGTTTGAGATTTACCAGAACCTGAGCAAGGAGATGCCTGCCTATATAGTGGACAAAGCGGGCCTGATGCCTGAGCTGCAGTACAAGCTGCCCGCCGTCTTCGGGAAGTACCGTGCCACCGGCGATGAGGCTATATATAGGTTGGAGGATTCTATATGAGGTAAGAGAGGCGCAGACGAAACTTGCTCATGTATAGGTTAGAACAGATTTTTATCTTCTTATATTCCACGTCAGGCAGTTGATTATTCCATTGTCCCGGGCAGGTTCATTGCTCTTGACTGGCACAATCTTTTTGCCTGGAAAAGTCTCTTTTGCTCTCCTGACTGCCTCATCATCTGTTAAAAGTCCGAAAATCGGTAAAAATAAAATTTTCTCCATTTCAAGGTAGTTCAGGTAAACTCCTGTTGCGTCATCAGGCTCCGTGTTTTTATAAGGATTGAAAGGAAATGCTTTCCACTGAAATTTAGAATTATAAAGGGCAGTCAGAAAATTAATGTAGCCTGACTTCTCTTCATTCTGATAGTTATTTACCAAAACAGTTTGACTATCGATAAATCTCGCCATCCCATCAATGTGCCCCAGCCAATCGCCTTTTTCAACAGGAACAAAATATATTTCATTGATTTCGAGCAGTTCCTTCAATTCCTGGATGAGTTGAAGTTCTGGCATTTTCTTATTTTCTATAAAGACCTTTGTGGTCATTAATATTTTGTCATCCCATCTTGAAATGTTTCCGCCATCAATGACTATGTCAGATTTTATGGTTCTAATACCAATCTTCTCGCAGATGGCATCTACATCCGAGATTGTTCTTGCCCACTTCTTGTATTGAATTAAGTAGTCTGGCTTGTAGCTGAACCTTACAAACTTCTTTTCAGAAACCTGAATTGGCATATAGTCTACTGCCCAAACGTCCTTAGTGTTAGGAAGAATACCATGCCCAATCGCATTTTCATTTAGTTTGGAAACAAATTCTTTTGAGAAATTGGGGTATTTGTTCTGGAGTGTGTCTGCTATATAAACAAAGTTCGTCTGGTTGTCTCTTATCATTTTTACTCTATTAGTTTGCGTAGGTAGCCAACACGATTAGCCTGAAATTCTTTGTAATCGATCCCATGAAAAATATCACTTTTATCGTTGTTGCAGAAATAGCAGCAGAGAACACAATTTGCAAGTGAATAATTTTCCTTTGGTAGAAGCCGGTCAACCTCCAACCACATACCACGGCTTCGCCCACGCCCAAGAACCCCATTCTGGGGGAATCGGTTAGATTTCAGGAGACCTGTCATTACAATTTTCTGACATTCTTCTTCCTTCAGCCCGCAGTAATGGCAAGCTTTTTCTCTTGAGTCGTACCAGCTTTTAAATTCCTGAAAGTCTAAAAAGCCACATAGCCCTTTTTGCCTTCTTCTTAGGAAATCTGCTTTTAACTTTTCTTCTGGCTTTGGTCTGTATTCTAAGTCCATTCTTATTTTGTTAAATTTGTATTACTGAGAGTATATATACTTTTAACATCATATATAAACAAGTCGGGGCTGCACTATATAATGCAGCCCCGACTTGTTTATATATGGTTTTAGCCTTTAGCAGCCAGAAATCTTGTCCACGCGGGTCTGGTGGCGGCCGCCCTCAAAGCCGGTGCTGAGGAAAAGGCGCACCATCTCGCGGGCCACCTCCTCCGACACGAAGCGGGCCGGGATGCACAGCACGTTGGCGTCGTTGTGCTCGCGCGCCAGTTGCGCCAACTCGGGCAGCCAGCAAAGCGCCGCCCGTATGCCGCGGTGCTTGTTGGCGGTGATCGCCACGCCGTTGCCGCTGCCGCATATCAGAATGCCAAAGTCCGCCTCCTTCTTTTCCACGGCTTCGGCCAGCGGGTGTACATGGTCGGGGTAGTCAACAGAGGCGCCGGAGTGCGGGCCGAAATCCTGCACCCGGTGGCCAAGCTCTTCCAGCACGGCCTTCAGCATGTCTTTGTAGGTATAGCCAGCGTGGTCGCCGCCAATTGCAATGTTCAGTGCCATTAGATGGTATTGTTTTCGTTCAGTTTCTTCAGATCCTTTTTGCGGATGGACTGGGAGATATAAATGCTCACCTCATACAGCAGCATCAGCGGCATCGAGATCAGCAGCTGGCTCACCACGTCCGGAGGAGTGATGATGGCGCCCACAATCAGGATCACGATCAGCGCGTGGCGCCGGTACAGTTTCATGGTCTCCGCCGAAACCAAACCTGCCTTGGTCAGGAAGAACACGATGACCGGCATCTCAAACATAATGGCGCAGGCCAGGCACAGTGTGGTGAGGGTGGAGATGTAGGAGGACAGGTCGAACTCGTTCAGAATCGTGGGGTCGACCTGATAGCCCGCCAGGAAGTTGATGGAGATAGGCGACACCACATAGTAGCCGAACAGCAGCCCCATGATAAACAAGACGGACACAAAGAAGACGGCCCCCTGCGAGTTGCTGCGCTCCTGCGGGTACAGGCCCGGCTTCACGAAACGCCATATCTCCCAGAAAGCGTAGGGGAAAGCGCA